>CAYVZE010000004.1:24141-58268 GCA_964455685.1 uncultured Steroidobacteraceae bacterium | reverse complement strand
CCCAGCGCACCGTGCCGGTGGCCATCGCGCTGATCACCGGCGCCAGCCAGTACGAGCTGCCCTGGGGCAATGTCATGGCCGCCTCGGTCATCGTCACCGTGCCGCTGATCCTGCTGGTGCTGGTGTTCCAGCGCCGGTTGGTCGCAGGCCTCACCGCCGGCGCAGTCAAGGGATAAAGGGGGGATCGGCAAGACATGGCATCCGTGCACCTGCAGGGCATCGGGAAGCGATTCGGGCACACCAGCGTGCTGCGCTCGATCGACCTGGCCATCGACAGCGGCGAGTTCATGGTGTTCGTGGGCGCATCGGGCTGCGGCAAGTCGACGCTGTTGCGCCTGATCGCGGGCCTGGAGCAACCCAGCGAAGGGCGCATCCTGATCGACGGGCGCGACGTCACCGACCTGCCGCCCTCGGGGCGCGGCGTATCGATGGTCTTCCAGTCCTACGCGCTGTACCCCCACATGGACGTGCGCGGCAACATCTCCTTCGGCCTGAAGCTCGGGCGCGCGGACCGCGCCGTCATCGAGGAACGCGTGATGCGCGTGGCGCGCATGCTGCAGCTCGAGGACCTGCTCGACCGCAGGCCTGCGCAACTCTCCGGGGGACAGCGGCAGCGCGTGGCGATCGCGCGCGCCATCGTCCGGGAGCCCAGGGTGTTCCTGTTCGATGAGCCGCTGTCGAACCTCGACGCGGCGCTGCGCGCCCGCACCCGGCTGGAGATCGCGCAGCTGCACCGCTCGCTGGGCGCGACCATGGTGTACGTGACGCATGACCAGACCGAAGCCATGTCGCTGGCGGACCGGATGGTGTTGCTGCGGAATGGCGGGATCGAGCAGGTCGGCACACCCGACGAGCTGTACCACCGGCCCGCGACGACCTACGTGGCGGGCTTCCTGGGAACGCCGGGCATGAACTTCCTGGACCTGGCCTCCGCGACGGCGCCGGGCTTGCTCGCCCCGGCCACGCAGCACGCCGACGCAGCACTGGCCGGAACGGCACGCACGGTGGGCGTGCGACCGGAGGATATCCGCATCGACGACGCGGGCGCCCCGGCCACCGTGCTCCATGTGGAGGAGCTGGGGGAGGTGCGGATCCTGCACACCCGGATGGGCGAGGGCCTGCAGGTGGCGGTGCGCTTGCACGATTCCTCCCGGCGCGTGCGCGCGGGAGAAGTCCTGCGCCTGCGTGCCGACCCGCAGCGGCTGCACTTCTTCGACGCGCAGGGCCGGCGCATCGCCCGCTGATTCCCGCCCCCGGCGCCCTCCCCGCGTTCTCCCCCGGTTTCGCCCCGACCCGGCGGGCCCCCGTCCCTACTCTGGCCCCAAGGTTCCAGCACATCGATGGAACCGCAAACAAGCCGGAGACAAGGAGACAGTCATGAAGATCACGAACAAGGCCAGTGTGGTCGCAGGTGCGGTGCTGGTGGCGCTGGCGACGGGCGCAGCCGCCGGGGAGACGGTCAACCACGGGACGGTGAGGATCGAGCAGCGCACGGTGCGCTTTGCCGATCTCGACCTCGACAAGCCCGCCGGCATCGCGGCGCTGCATGTGCGGCTGAGGCTGGCGGCCTCGCAGGCCTGCGGCGCCACCGGTGCAGGCCTGTCCCAGTGGAACGATCACAACCGGTGCCGCACGGAGGCGCTGGAAGAAGCGATCTCGCGCCTGCCCGCCCAGGTGCAGGCCTTCCACGCGCACTGGGTAAAGCAGGGCAGCAAGTGGCTGGCCAGGCCCGATGACGGGTCGGCGGTGTCGCTGCTGGTCCGCAAGGCCTCGCGGTAGGCTTGGCGCGGAGCGCCCGGCTCAGCCGCCCGCGCGGCGCGGTCCGGGCCGCCCCGCCACGGTGGGAGGAACGGCGCTGGAGAGCTGGTAGGACAGCGCCAGCTCCCCGCACAGGAACTCGTCCCCGCTGTGCAGCGTCACGCTGCCTTCCACGGGCCTGCCACGCAAGCTGGTGCCATTGGTGCTGCCCAGGTCCTCCAGCACCGCATGCGTGGCGAGTATGGTGAGCCGGGCATGCCGGCGCGACACCGTGGGATGGTCGACATGGGCGGAAGCGCCCGGGTCCCGGCCGATGATGTTCTCTCCGGCCGCCAGCGCGATGCGCCGCTCGCCACAGACCAGCCAGTGGTTGCCCGTCGGCACGGCGGCCTCGCGCTCCACTGGCACGTCCAGCGCGTAACCTACCCGATGCGCCGTGCGCACGATGCGACCAGCATCCTCGCCCAGCACCCGGCGGATCTCCTTCACCAGCCCCACCAGCGTGGCGTCGGAGACCACGCCGCCCGGCCACAGTCGCGCGTGGATCTCGGCCTTGCCGACCACGCGGGGCGCGGCCTCCACCAGCAGCCACAGCAGGTCGAAGGCTTTTGGCGTGAGCCGCAGCACGGCCTGGCCGCAACTGAGCCGGCGACGCTCCGGATCCATCAGGAACGAGGCGAAGCGCACGCTCATGCCAGCCCCTGCGCCAGGTAGAGGTGGCTCAGGGCGCGATGCCAGGTGTAGATGCGCGTGCGGCCGTCGGGCGTCACCCTGAATGCACCCATTACCATGATGCCCGCCGCGTCGCGCGGCATGATGTTGGCCCACAGGCGGGTCCTGCCGCTGGCCAGCTCGAGCAGCAGTACATCGCCGCGCCGCGGCGCATCCTCGCGCGCGTGCAGGAACAGCAGGCCGTCCTCGATCCAGCCCAGTATCTCCTCGTCCGGACCCAGGTGCGCGACCTGTGCTGGTTCGCCATCCGCGACGGGATAGAGCCACGTGGTCCCGTCACCGCCGCGGGCAGCCATCCCGCGCCCGTCCGGCGACATCACCGCCCGGCGGATGCCCTCCGGGGACAACGGCGAGGCGCGGCCATCGGCCAGCTGCAACCGATACAGGCGCGGCGCGTGGCCGGCCTCCGAAGCCAGCACGACCACATGCCCGCCGTCCGGCGGCCACCACGCGTCGTAGTAGTCCAGGTCCATCGTTTCCGGCAGCCGGCGCGTCTCACCCGCACCGGTGGGCACGATGTCCACATGCGGCGCGCTGCTGGAAAACGGCCGCTCGCTCTTGCTCACCAGGGCCCACTGCTGGTCGGGCGAAAGGGCCAGCGGCTGGCCGTTGCCCAGCCGCACCGCCGGCGCCCCGTCCGTGCCGCGCATGTAGGCCGCGGGCACGGCGCTGACACCCTGCCCGGTTTCGCTGAACAGCACGTTGCGGCCGTCGCGAGAGATGTCCGCGACCCACGAGGCATCGAGCCAGGAAAGGTCGCGATCGGTCCCGTCGCCGGGCAGCCGCCCGATCATGGCGGCGCGGTCATCCGTCTGGGCGATCAGCAGCCGGCCATCGGCCGTGGCATCCCACACCGTCACGTTCACCGGCATGCGCGCCACGATGCGCGGCGTCCTGCCCGGATCCAGCGCGTACAGCGCCCGGAACAGCGGACGGTCGTCCGAGGCGGAGTACCACAGCCGACCGCCGCTCCAGGCCAGCCCGTGGATGTTCACGTACTCGCGGGTGAGCACCTCGACTCGACCGCGCGCATCGACGGTGCGCAGCGTGCCGAACAGTGCCTGGGGTCCGGCGTAGTGGACATAGGCCACACGCTGCCCGTCGGGCGCGATGCGAACGAATCCCAGGCCGGTGCCTTCGCCCTCCTTCGGCTCCACCAGCACCTGGCCCGGTGGATATTCCAGCCGGTCGCGCCCGTCCACCTGCCGGATCACCGCCAGCTCGCGGCCATCGGGAGACCAGTCGGCGAACTTCACGTTCTCCAGCAGCGACCGCGGCGCGCCGCCGGCGATGGGCACCCGCGCCAGCGTGCCGTAGGCGAATACGCCCGAGAGGTTCGCGCCCATCGACAGCGCCAGCTCGCCATGGCGCGACACCGCCAGCACATTGGCATGCGGCAGGTCGAGCGCACGTGATTCGGGATTGTCGAGGCGCGTGGTGTAGACGCGGCAGGCTTCCGCATCCCACAGCGCACCGTAGAGGATGGTCTGGCCGTCGGGCGCAAAGCGCGCCGAGCGGATCAGGCCGCGACGGAAGGTCAGCCGCTGGAAGGCCGGCAACACGCCCGCGCGGCCCGCACGGCTGCTGCCCAGCCAGGCGCCGCCTGCGGCGGCCAGGCCTGCCGTGCAGATGCCGGCGAGCAGTGCGCGGCGGCGCGCTGGGCTCGCCGGCGCAGGCGCCACCGGCGGGTGCGGTTCCGGTGCCGCCGGCGCCACCAGCGCCAGCGCCAGCGCCACATCGTGCGCGGAATGGAAGCGGTCCCCGGGTGCCTTCTCCAGGCAACGGCCCACGATGCCGCGCAGCCCCGCGGCCACCTCCCCGGGCAGTGCGGCCGGTTCGTCATTGAGGATGGCGGCAAGCGTTTCCGGTGCGGTGCCGCGGCGGAAGGGCGGCGAGCCCGCCAGCATCTCGTGCATCACCACACCCAGCGCGAACAGGTCGGTGCGCGCATCCACCTCGCCGCCACGGATCTGTTCCGGCGCCATGTAGCCTGCCGTACCCACCGCGATCCCGGCGCTGGTGCGCGCCAACGGCGCCGTGGGATCGCCCGGCCCGGCAGGCCCGGTCAGCTTGGCCACGCCGAAGTCCAGGATCTTCACGCGCCGGTCGTGCGTGATGAACACATTGGCCGGCTTGAGGTCCCGGTGCACCACGCCGCGCGCATGTGCCGCCGCCAGCCCGCGCGCGATCTGCGCGGCGATGTCCACCGCAGCGCGCACCGGCAGCGGGCCCCGCTCCAGTCGCTGGTGAAGTGTCTCGCCATCGAGCAGTTCGGAAACGATGTACGACACGTCGGCTTCGCGGCCCACGTCGTACACCACCAGCAGGTTGGGATGATCCAGCGTGCCTGCTGCGCGAGCTTCGATCTCGAACCGGCGCAATGCGCCCGGATCCGCGGCAATGGAAAGCGCCAGTGTCTTGACGGCCACCTGGCGGCCCAGGCGCGGATCGCGCGCGCGATAGACCTGCCCCATTCCGCCTGCACCGATCGCTCCCTCGATCTCATAGGGGCCCAGACGCGTTCCCTGCGCCAGCGTGCTCATTCGGAAACGATAGCACTTCGCCGGGCATCCCATCCCGTCCCGGCTCAATGCTAAGTGGCCAGCGATGGTCAGCGGCCGGTCCGGCTCGGCACCGGACGACCGCCGCGCTCATGGCGGCCGGCGAGGATCAACCCCCGCCAGGGGCGCCCTGTCCGCCCACCGGCGGCGGTCCCGGCGGACGACCGCGACCGCAGTCCGGCGTCGTGCACACCGTGTTCTCGTGGATGTAGCGGGTCTTGCCACCCTCGACGCGGAACATCTGGCTGGCCGGCGTGCCCGGATGCCCCTCGGGCAGCCCGGCGTCCAGCCACGGGAAGTTGTGCAGGATGGCCACGGCACCGGCCGTCTCGTCGATCACGTAGCGGCGGTTGGTGACATTGAGCCGCTGCGGGAACGCGCCCATGTCGCAGGGATTGCGCTCGGGGTTGGGGTTGTTGAGGCCGGTGTAGATCCGGCCCTCGAGCCGGTTGCACGGGAAGCCATGTGGTACCGGCAGGTCCGGGTTGCCCCAGTTGTCCAGGTAGGCATCGGCCACCGCCTGGATGACCTGGCGCGAGTCGCGCCTGTCGGCCGGGATCTGGTCCCAGTTCTCTTCCTTGGTGTAGTTCAGGTACTGGGTGGCGCCGAACAGCCAGTCACCCTGGTCGGCCACCACCGACTCCATCTTCGACACCTTGCCGTCCTGGGTCACTTCCATGCGCGTGTGGATGACATAGGGATGCGCATGCGTGGCCGCCACCAGCTCGGTGAAGGTGGCGCACTGCGTGGTGTCATGCAGGCTGCGGGTGAAGTCCACCGTGAGCGCCCGCGACAGCACGCCCCCGGCTGCGTCCGCGGCCTTGTCGTTCTCGACATAGGCCGCACCGGCCGCGAACGGCAGCTGTGCCGGCTTGCCCGCCTTCTGTGCGCTGATGTAGGCGTCGGCAACCTTCTGCAGTGTCTCGCGGCTGCAGTCCGCCTGCGCATTGCCTGCGAACGCGAGGCCAGCGACGGCGAAAGTACATGCCTTGATGGTGACCCCCAGACCCTTCTTGTTCATTTCCCCGAGCTCCGTGGATTGTCTGCCGGGCATTGTATGCCCGTTCGGGCGACGGGCTTGATGCAGGTGGAATCGATGGCGAATGTGATTCCCAATGCGAAATCACCCGGCCGCACGCGGCGCAACAACCCATGGACAACGCCAAGGGAGCCGCCGCCGCCCCGGCCCGATATCATCCGGGGACCCATGCACGAGAACCTCCCCATGAACAGACTGGCTTCACCTGCAATGGCCGCGCTGGCCCTCACGCTGGCCGCCTGCGGCGGCGACCTGCGCGGTCCAGGCTCCTCGGCCGGCACGGCGCTGCCCGCCGATGCAGCCCACTCCTCCCGCAACGCACTGGACTGGGCCGGCACCTACCGCGGCGTGCTGCCCTGCGCTGATTGCGAGGGCATCGAAACGGTGGTCACGCTGACTGGGGAAGGCGGGTTCCGCGAACACACCCGCTACCTCGGAAAGGACGCGGACCGGACGGAGTCCTCGCGCGAAGGCTCACTTGCCTGGAGCGAGGACGGCAGCACCGTGACCCTGGCCGGCGATCCACCGGAAGCCTACAAGGTGGGCGAGAACCAGCTCACGCGCCTCGCGCTGGATGGCTCGGCCATCACCGGCGCGCTGGCTGACAACTACGTGCTCACCAGGGTGACGCCGGAGATCACCGGCTGGCGCTGGACGCTGGTGGAACTGCGCGGCCAGCCCGTGACGGGCCTGGAACGGGCGCCCCACATGGTGCTGGATGCGGCGGATGGCCGCACCAGCGGCTACGGCGGCTGCAACAGTTTCTCCGGCGCCTATGTGCTGGATCTGGCCACACTGCGCCTGCGCTTCGAGCAGATGGTGTCGACGCTGCGCGCATGTGCCAGCGGCATGGACACCGAGATCGCGCTGCACGAGGTGTTCGGGATGGTGGACAACTTCTCGCTCGCCGGTGACCAGCTGACGCTGAACCGCGCCCGCATGGCGCCGCTGGCGCGCTTCGTGGCGACGTTCCCCGAGTAACCTGGCCGGGATGCGCCAAGGTCGGGATGGCGCGATACTTCAGGCATGCTTCGCGTCCTGTCCAACCTGTTCGATTCCCTCTCCCCCGCCCGCACGCCCCCCGGCACCGCCGACCGCGAGCACACCCTGCAGCTTGCAACCGCAGTGCTGATGGTGGAGGTGATGCGCGCCGACGGCGAGGTGAGCGAGGAAGAGGAGCGCAGCGTGATGCAGGCGCTGCGCTCGCGCTTCCTGCTCACCGAGGAGGAACTGGCCGACCTGCTGGAGCTGGCACGCGACCGCTCCGAGAACACGCATGACCTCTTCAGCTTCACCTCGAGGCTTAACGAGGCACTGGATGCCGCCGAGCGCGTGCACGTGTTCGAGCTGCTGTGGACGGTGGCCTGGGCCGACGGCCGGGCCGATGCGCACGAGGAGCACCTGCTGCGCCGGGTCGCCGACCTGCTGCACCTCAGGCATGCCGAGGCCATCGGCGCCAGGCTGCGCGCCGAGGCCGCGGCGCGCAACGCCGGCAACTGAGCCCTAGCGCGCGGCGGGCGCGGTCCCCGCCGGCGCGAACTCCAGCCACGCGATGCGGTTTGCACCGCCATCGGCCACATAGAGCCGGTTCACCAGCCTGCCCGGCGGTTGCCGGTCGCTGCCGGCCGAAAGTCCCGAGCCGCGCGAGCCCTCTCCCAGCGGGAATTCCGTGATCTTCCCCTCCGGTGTCACGCGCGCCACCCGGCTGCCCTGCGTGTACCAGATGTTGAGGTCGGGCCCGACGGCAATGTTGATCGGTGATGGCGTGCGCGTGGGCATGTCGAATTCAGTGACCTGCCCGTCCATCGAGATGCGCCCGACGCGACCGCCGTTCACCTGCAGGCCATCCATGGTTCCGGTCAGCATCACGAACCACATCGCCCCGTCGGCCCCGGCCGTGATGTCGCCGGGGCCCGAGTCCGGCCTGGGCAGCGGGAACTCGGTGATCTCGCCCTGCGGGGTGATCCGGCCGATGCGGCTGGCTCGGAAAGCCGAATACCAGATGTTGCCGTCGGGTCCCGCGGCCAGCGCGCGCGGGCCGCTGTCCGGGGTGGGCAACGGGAACTCGGTGATGCGTCCCTCCGGCGTGATGCGACCGATGCGGTTGCCGGCAAACTCGCCGAACCAGATGTTGCCGTCGGCGCCCAGTGCGATTGCACGCGGCTGCGAGCCGCTGGTCGGAATGTCGAACTCGCGCAGCTCACCCCGGGGCGTGATGCGACCGATGCGGTTGCCGTCGTGCTCGGAGAACCAGAGGTTGCCGTCCGCTCCCACGGCGATGATGCGCGGGGTGCTGCCCGGATGAGGCAGCGGGAAGCTGCGGTATTCACCGGTGTCCGGATCGAAGCGGCCGATGCCATTGCCCTGGCCCTCGGTGAACCACACCGTACCCTCCGGCGCCACGGTCACGGTCACCGGGCCGCGGCCTTGCGGCAGGACGAACGAATGGACGCGGCCGTCGGTGACGAGGCCTGCGTCGTTCCCGCCCAGCAAGCGCTGTCGTTCTGCGCCCGCGGCAAGGCAGGCCAGCAAGCAAAGGCCTGCCGGCACCATCACTCGCGCCAGCATTTCCCATGACCGCCGCCGGTCCATTGGCACCACCGTCCCGGTTCCGTTGCAATTGCAGCCGGCTGGCATGGCTGCAGGCTACGCCACCCCGGCACTGGCGGCCAAGGCTTCGCAGGGCTGTTCCCCCGGGGGTAAGATGGCCCGGAACCTGGAGGACCTTGCGTGGCGGATTCCGACAGCAACGACAAGTCGAAGCCCCGCACCGGGCGGGTACGCCACGACTCCGGTGGCCGCGCGATCTGGGAATGGGCCATCGAGTCGGGCAAGCACGCCATCGACTCGACCTCGCGCCTGCTGAAGAAGCTCGATCTCACCGGCATCACGCTGGTGGGCGACGAGGCCAGGCCCTGGGAGAAGAAATCCCGGTCCCGGGATGGCAGCCCGACACAGGCCGAAGGCGAAGCGGGCCATGCCGGGGAATCCGCCGGCCGCAGCGATGCGCCCTCGCTGGTCGACACCGCCAAGAACCGGCGCGACCGGGGCTTCAATCCCTACGACAACCGCCTGCCGGCAGGCCGCGGCAAAGCAGAGGCGAAATCCGCCCCGCCGGCGCGCCCGCGCGTCACCCAGCCAACAGCCCGCAAGCGCGGCTTCCTGGCGCGCCTGTTCGGCCGCCGCTGAGCCTCAGGGCGCCCTTCGCGCCTCGAGCCTGCCTGCCCGGTCCAGCACGTTGAAGGTCCGCGACAGCCGCCGTCCCTCGCCATCCACCACGGTAACGCGATGCTCGCCTGCGGGCAGGTCGATGGCGAGCTGGTGGCGCAGCTCGGTGCGCGCGGCAAAGTCCTCGTCGATGTGCCAGTACAGCACCGCGCCGGGATTGCGGTGCACGACCTCGAGCACCGCGCGGCCGCGCCGGCCATCCAGGTCGATGGGCACGTACAGGTTGCCGCCGGCGTCCGGGTAGATGAACTCCATCATCGTACCGGCCAGCGCCTCGGCTTCCTGGCGGCAGTCCTCGCGCCACGCGGGCAGCGGCCGGTAGCGCGTGTGCTGGCCACTGAAGTAATGCGCCAGCGACGGCGGCAGCACGAACCAGGGCTCGGCGCGCATGCGGCTCACTGGCGAGCAACCAGCATGCACGCGAAGGCCACTGGCCGGATCCACGTGCACCAGCTGGTGGTAGGGGGTGAGGCGGTCGAAGTGGCTGCGACGAGGCACCCAGGTCTCGCGCGCCTCGCACAGGTCGCTGGCGAGGAAGCCATCGTCCACGCAGGTGCGCACGGTCTTCAGCGCCGCCACCGGCAGGTCGTACCAAGGGCTGCGCGGCAGGCGGTCGTGCAACGCGAACAGCAGCGGCGCGGCCGCGCTGCCCCCGGTGATGCCGGGCACGCCGCGGCCGTCGGCATTGCCCACCCACACACCCACGGTGTGGGCGGTGGACGAGCCCACTGCCCAGGCATCGCGCAGGCCCCAGCTGGTGCCGGTCTTCCAGGCGATCTGGCGCGCACCGGCGAACATCTCCCAGCCTGCTTCCTCGGCCGGGCGCGCCACCGACAGCAGCGCCTGCTGCGTGAGCCATGCAGCACCCACTGACAGCGGCCGTGCGACGCCGCGCGCCTCGCGCTGGTCCACCATCAGCTTCAGCGGCCGCATCAGCTGCCCGTCCGCGCTGGCGGAAGCGCGCGCGGCGTCGGCGAGGTTGGCATAGGCGCCCATCACGTCCCACAGCGTGGCCTCGGCACCGCCGAGGATCAGCGCCAGGCCATAGTGGTCCGGCGGCCGCGTCAGTGTCGTGAGCCCCAGCCGCTGCAGCAGCTCGTGGAAGCGCGGATAGCCGAACTCGCGCAGCATGCGCACCGCAGGCACATTCAGCGACTGCGCCAGGGCCACGTCGGCCGGCACCGCGCCACGGAAGGCGCGGTCGAAGTTCTCCGGGCGGAAGCCGCGCATCTGCGTGGGCACATCCGGCACCAGCATCTGCGGCAGCAGCTGGCCGCTGTCGAGCATCGCGGCATAGAGGAAGGGCTTGAGGATGCTGCCGGTGCTGCGCGGTCGCTGCACGATGTCCACCGCCAGCGCGCGACCCGGGTCCATGCCCCACCCGGCATTGCCCACGTAGGCCAGCACCTCGAAGCTGCGGTTGTCGACGATGACCGCGGCGGCATTGCCGATGCCCGAGCGCTGCAGCTGTCCGGCGTGCTGTTCGACCAGCTCGTTGGCCTGGCGCTGCAGGTGCGGGTCGAGCGTGCTGTGGAAGCGGTTGATGCCCGGATGGCGCGCGCGCAGCGTTTCCAGCAGGTGCGGCGCCAGGTTGGGCAGCGGCCGCGGTTCCTCCACCAGCGGCTCGGCCAGCGCCAGCTCCAGGTCCATGGCGGAGATGACACCGCGCCTCGCCAGCACTCCCAGCAGCGCATCGCGGCGCTGCTGCAGCCGCTCACGCGCGCGCCCGGGCGTGATGAGACCCGGCGCATTCGGCAGCACCGCCAGCGTGGCCGCCTCGGCCCACGACAGCTGCGCGGGATCGCGGCCGAAGTAACGCCACGCGGCCGCTTCCAGCCCCACCACGTTGCCGCCGAAGGGCGCGTGGCTGGCGTACAGCGCGAGGATCTCGTCCTTGGAGTACGCCACCTCCAGGCGCAGCGCCAGCAGCGCCTGCATGATCTTCTCCGCGTACCCTCGACCGCGGCGCGCCCCGCCCTGCTGCCGCACCAGCCGCGCCAGCTGCATGGTGAGGGTCGAGGCGCCGCTGACCACCCTGCCTGCGCGCCAGTTGCTGCGCAGCGCGCGCGCCACTGCCAGCGGATCGATGCCGAAGTGGTACTGGAAGCGGCGGTCCTCGTAGGCCAGCAGCGCGGCCGCGAAGCGCTCCGGTACGGCATCCCTCTCCGGGAAGCGCCACTGCCCGTCGGCGGCGATGCGCGCACCCAGCAGCGCACCATCCCGGGCCAGCAGCACCGCCGACACGGGTTCGTGGAACAGCGGCCTCGGCAGCATCGCCAAGAACGCCGCGCCGGCGGCCAGCACCAGCAGCGCAGCGGCGATGCCCGGCCGCCTAGCGCGCCACCACTTCGGTCCAGCGTCCGGCGGTGCGTGCATGGAGGCTGGCGTCATACATGGCCTCGGCGACCACGCCGGGCAGGTAGTAGCGCCCGCGGTAGGCGGCATTGATGCGGGTCTGGAAGCGGATGCTCGCCCCGGCCGGCAGGTCGAAGAACTGCAGCACCCGGTCGTCGCGGATGTCGGTGTAGTCGGCGCGCGCGGCCACCTGGTTGCGGTACTGCCCGAAGTCGTCGCCGGCCTCGCGCTCGCCGCGGCCGTCGCCGGCATCGTTGAGGCGGTCGTTGGCGATCTCCCAGCCCGAGGGCACGATCTGCGTCAATGCAATGTGGCGGATGTCCTGGCGGGTGGTGTTGCGCAACACGATGTCCACGGTGACATCCTCGCCCTGCGGCAGGCGCGAGATGTCCACCGGCATGCCCGACGCGTCGGAGTAACCCACCGTCAGCATCAGCCCCGAAGAGGCCGCATCCTCGTTGCCGGCCGCCGGCGTACCGCGCACGGTGAGCGTGGCGAACAGGATGCCCTGCGAGGCATTGCTCACGGACAGCGCCGCGCCCGCATCGGGTACCGCCAGCGTCTCTTGGTACACCGCCGCTTCCGAGCTCACGTTGCGTGCCTGCCCGGCCACGCTGCGCGAGAACGAGAACGCGCCGCCGGGACGTGCATTGGCCAGCTGCGAGACGGCCAGCAGCGAGTACGCGGTCTCCTGGGTCGACAGCCAGGCATCGCTGGACAGTCGCTGCGAGATGGCCTGCACCAGCGGGCCGGCGCGATCCAGCTCGCCCATCACCACCATGGACTGCAGCACCAGCGCGTGGTCGCGCAGCTCCGAGCCGAAGGTTTCGTCGCCGGCGCGGCGCTCGCGCGCGCCCATCGGGTCGATACCGGCAGTGAGCGCGCGCGCCGCATCCGGCAGGCCGGCGAGCTGGTAGGCGCCGGCCAGCACCCAGCGCTCCACGGCATCGAGGTTCAGCTCGCGCAGGCGGTTCATGGCGCCGACCTCAGGCTCCCCGGCACGGGCCAGCACGAACAGGCGGTAGGCCTGCTGCAGTGGCGCGCCCAGTGCCGGCCGCCAGTCGCGCGCGGTGGAACGCAGGTAGCGCAGCATGTTGGCGTGGATCGACGCCGGCACCGCATGGCCGCGCCGGCCGGCCTCCACCAGGAAGTGGCTGGCGTAGATGGCCGACCAGTGGTGGTAGCCATTGCTGAGCACGAACTGCCCGCCCGGCCAGTAGGTGAACGCGCCATCGGGATGCTGGAAGCTGCGCATGCGCTCGATCGCGGCGCGTACATTGGCCTCGGCGCGGCGCTCCTCACCCTCGCCCATCTCCACCAGTGACGGCAGGAACAGCTGCGGGAATGCCGCCGAAGTGGTCTGCTCCAGGCAGCCGTAGGGATATGCCAGCAGGAACTCCAGCCGGCGCTCCAGGTTCAGCGGCGGCAGCGCCGAGACTTCCAGCGTCACCTGGTTGGTACCCGGCATGCCGTGCGGCGCAATCTGGTGCTGCCAGGACTGGCCGGGCTGGAGCATCTGCGAGACCACGCGCGTCGAGGGCGCATTGGGACTGCGCACCTCGATGTTGATCTCGTCCTGCGCACGATCATTGCCGCTGGTGGCCTGGAAGCGCACGCGGCCGCGGCCCGGCTGCTCCTTCACGCGCAGCCGCAGCAGCGCAATCTGCTCGCCGGTGCCGGAGAAGGCCAGCCGCACGGCAGCATCCCCCACCACCTCGAACATGCCGTCGGGCTCGATCGACAGGCGCACGTCGCGCACGCGCTCGTGCATGGCGAACACGGATACGGGCACGGCGATTTCCTCGCCCGGCCCCACCACGCGCGGCATGGTGGGCAGGATCATCAGCGGCTGGCGCACCGGCACGGTCTTCTCGGCCGAGCCATAGGCCGCGGGCCTGCCACCGCCGGCCACCACCATCACGCGCACCGCACCCACGTAGCGTGGGATGCGCACCTTCTGCTCCTGGGTGCGGCCGGCAGGCAGCTGGAACGGCCCCAGCACCTGCGCCACCGGCACGAAGCGCGACTGTTCGCGCGTGCCCGCATTCGGATCGCCGCCATCGGAACCACCCAGCGCCAGCAGGCGTGCCAGCTCGGCGCCGTAGGCGCCGCTGACATCGTCGAACAGGTCCCAGGTGCGCACGCCCAGCGCCTCGCGGCGGAAGAACTGGCCGTGCAGGTCGGGCGTGCGGAAGCTGGTCAGACCCAGCAGGCCCTCGTCTACCACCGCCAGCGTGTAGGTCATCGGCCGGCCGGTGGACTCGCGCACGCGCACCGTGACCTCGCTCTCCGGTCGCCACTCGGCGTCGGTCTCGACCACCGGATCGAGCTGCGTGGAAGGATCGGCCACCGGCAAGGGCACCACGCCGTAGAGGCGGATGGGCCGGTCGTTCTGCTTGCCGGCGTGCGGCTGCAGCAGCGTCACCGATACATAGGCATTGGGCGTCATCGCGCCTGTCACCGGGATGCTCACGCGCGCATTGCCGGCAGTGGGCTGCACCCAGCGGGCATCGAGGATGGAACTGCCGTTCTCCACCGTCAGCAGCGCGCGGCCCTGCGCCGCCTCCGGCAGCTGCACCACGGCGGTGTCGCCGACGCGGTAGCTCTCCTTGTCCAGGGTCAGCTCCAGCATGGTCGCGGCCGGGCTGGTGGGATCGCGCCCTTCCATCCAGTAGGGCGAATCCACGTAGAACACCGTGCCGGCGCAGTGCGCGCCCTGCTCCTCGCAAACGCGCAGCAGGTAGCGGCCCCACTGCGCCCCGGAAAGCTGGAACTTCCACTGGCCACGACCGCGCGCATCGGTGACGACCCGCGCCTCGCGCACGCGAGTGCTGGCCTCGCGCGCCACGAAGGAAGCCAGCGAATCATCCTCACGGTCCCACCACCAGCGCCAGTCGAGCTTGTACAGCTTGACGCTCAGCGTGCGGCCCGCCACCGGCTCGCCCTGTGCAGTCAGGCTGACCAGGTCCACGGTGTGTTCCTGGTCCACCGCCAGCGTGTTCTGGCGATCGGCCTGCGGGACCTTCAGGCCCACGAAGCGCGGGTACGGCGCGAACTCGCGCGCGTGGTAGTGGATACTGAACGCACCGCCGCGCTCGAACACCCGCGTGGTGAAGCCGGCACTGAGCATGCCGGGCGCCTGCGGCGCCTGCAGCGGCCGCTGGAACTGCGCCGTGCCGTCGGCGCCGAGGGTACCGCTCCACACCTCCTGCTCATCGGCGCGGAACACGCGCGAGGGATCATCGAACACGTAGCCGTCGAAGCCGTCGAAGCGCGTGGTCATCGGCGACAGCCGCAGCCGCACGTCCGCGCGCAGCCCGGCGGCCGACGCACCCGACAGCCACTCCGACTCGATCCGGCCGCGCAGCGGCTGGCCGCCGCCCGGCAGGCCCTGGCCGAAGTCCACGCCGATGCGCAGGCGGTTCGGCATCACGGTCTCCACCTTCACGCGCTGGGTGAAGGTCGCGCCGCCCAGCGACACACGCGCGGTCCAGTTGCCGGTGGGTGCGTCCGGCGCGGTGCGGGCGTCGAAGCGGTAGAAACCGTCCACGGGCTTCGCATTCACCAGCGTCTGCGTCACCCGGCCGCGCGGATCGATCAGTTCCAGCGTCGCCGGGTGGTTCTCCGGCAATGTGCCGGAGCGGTCGTGCACCACGAAGGTCAGCGGCATGGCATCGCCGGGACGCCACACGCCGCGCTCGCCATAGATGGCACCCTTCAGCCCCTTCTGCACCGTCTCGCCACCGACGTCGAAATGGCTCACCGGCAGCGCATTGCCGGGCGCGAGCCGCAGGTAGCTGCGGCCCGCGCCGCTGCCGGCCACCAGCAGGAAGGGCGTGCCCTCGGGCTGCAGCGTGGCCAGGCCGTTGCCGTCGGTGACGCCGGTGCCGATCACCTGGTTCTGGAAGTTGCGCAGTTCCAGCGACACGCCGCCCATCGGCGCTGCCGTGGACAGGCTGGTGACGCTGACCATCCAGCGGCCCTGCGCATCCGCCTTGGCCAGCAGGCCCAGGTCCGTGGCCAGCAGGTTGCGCTGCGCGGTGACCTTGTCGCTGCCGTAGACGTAGTAGCCCGCGCGGCAGGGGTTGTCGCGGTCCTCCCAGGAGGCCTCGGCCTCCAGCTCGCTGCCGGGGACGCCGACGAACTCGCGCTGCAGGCTCCACACGGTGTCCATGCCGTCGACGTCGCTTTCCTGGCTGCGCGGCGCGGGCAGGGTGCCCACCACGGCCGTCGCCTCGCCCGCCGGGCAGTCGTAGGCCGCATCCGCCGGCGACAGCAGCAGCGTCAGCTGCACCAGCGAGCCGGGGTGCTGCTTCATCAATTCGGTCACGTCCAGCTCGTAGCGCTGCCAGCGGCCGCTGCGCGGCCCGGTGAGCGCGATGCGCTTGCGCCACAGGTAACGGCCCACGCGGCCGATCTCGTAGCTGTACGAGCGCAGCGGCGTGACCTGCAGGTACTGCGGGATGTTCTCGGGGAACACCTGCGTGGCCAGCACCTGCACCGAGCGTGCGGCCACGGCCTCGAAGGCCACGGTCATCTGCTTCGCGTCCGGCAGGATGGTGCCGCTGCCCACGAAGCGCACCTGCGGCTTCTCGCTGGCCAGCACCAGCGTGTGCACCGACTGCACCGACAGGCGCTCGCCGCGGCGATTGCGGATACCCGGCTCCAGCGTCAGCGTCACCTCGCCCGTGGCATCCTCGGCGGGATAGACCACCAGGCGGTTGCCCTCGATGCGGGTGGTGAATGCGCCGCTGGACAGCTGCACCAGGCCGCGCAGGTCCTGCCCCTCGTCCAGGGTGTCCGAGAAGGCCACGTGCACCTGCTTGCGGCCGCCCTCCTCATTGGCCCGCGCGCTGATCGCAGTGAAGGTGCCGAGCGCCGGCACGGCCACCTCCAGCGACTCCACGCGCTGCGCGCCGATGGGCGTGCCGGCCACCGACAGCGCCAGCTGCGCAGGCTGCTGCTGCCGCTCCAGGCCCGCCAGCGCGAAGCCATGCTCGCGGCCGTCGCCCGAGTGCGTCCAGGCCGGTTCCACGGCGGTGCCGCGATAGCTGGCGCGCAGCATCTTCTGCACGTTGTCGGCCGACTCGGCATCGGCGGTAAACACGCGGCCGCGCAGGATCATGCGCCGGTCGTCGGCCGGGTCGGATTCCAGGTCGGCCACCACCACGTCGAACTGCGGAGTCTGCACGTGGAACTCGAACACGTAAGGGAGCAGGTCCTGCGGCACGCCTTCCAGTCCCTTGCCTGTGAAGCTGACGCGGTAGCGCCTGCCCGGCTCGAGCTCGCCGCGCGGCACCAGCACCAGCTCGCGGGTGCCACGCAGGGAAAGCTCGCCCGGCACGGAGGGATCCAGCGACAGCGTGCCGCTGCCCAGCGCACCGGTGGCGGACACGTCATTGGCGAACAGCACGCGGATCTCGGCGCGGCGGGGCACCAGCCCGCTGGTATGGCCGACGATGAGCCGCGCCCAGGCATCGGCCGAGGCCTCGTCCAGCACCGGCTTCTTCGACTGGCAGGCCGCCAGCGCCAGCACCGCGGCGGCCAGCGCCGCGCTCAACCACTGCATCCGCTTGCGCATGAAGTGCTCCGTTCTGGTCCCGTGCCGCGGGACTGCTATGCTCGAATCCTACTACCGGCCAATGGGGGCCGGGCCGGCCATGGGACCTGACATGACGACTTCGCGCATCCAGCTGATGAATCCGCCTTCCCTGTACGACTCATCACCCAATGCTTATTCCCAGCTCGCCATCGTACCGGCGGGCTCTCGGCTGCTGTTCATCTCCGGCCAGGGGGGCGACGAGCCGGACGGCAGCTTCTCGGCGGATTTCCGCACCCAGGCCGCCGCCGCGTTCCGCAACCTCGGCCTGGCGCTCACCGCTGCCGGCGCCACGCCGGCCCACGTGGCCAGGATCCTGGTGATGATCGTGGACCACAACATGGAGAAGCTGCGCATCATGCAGGAGGAACAGCGCAAGCTGTTCGGCACGCACCATCCGGCAGCCACGCTGACGCCCGTGCCCTGCCTCGCCCTGCCCGACATGCAGATCGAGGTGGAGGCGGTGGCGGTGCTGCCCGAGGGCGGCTGAGGCATTGCCGGCCGCGGGTGGCCGGCCGGAATCTGCTAACGGGGATTCATCAACGGGCCGCGGGCGAACGACTCGCGGTCGATGGCATAGACCACGCTCCGTCCCGGGCCACCGCCGGCGGATTCGACCACGCGGTCCGTCAGCACGCCGCCGATCTTCTCCATCGCGCGGCGCGAGCGCAGGTTGTGTTCGCCCACCACGAAGATCGCGCGTTCCACGAAACGGAAGGCGTGCCCGAGCATCATGCGCTTCATCGCCGCATTCATCGCACCACCCCAGTAGCGGCGCGCCAGGAAGGTCCAGCCGATTTCCATCTCATCCGGGCCGGCGCGTGACAGGTCGAAACGCGAGGAGCCGATGATGCCGCCATGCGCAGGATCGATGGCGACCAGCGCGCCGCCACTTTCCAGCCCCTGCGCGAAGAAGCGGCGGAAGACCGGCTCCTGCCAGCGGTCGGAGGCGGGATGCAGCGCCCAGATCTGCGGGTCTCGGGCGACGGCGTACAGCGCCTCCCAGTCCCCGGGCTCGAGCGGCCGGAGGTGCAGCTGCGGGGAGATCAGGCGGGGCTGGCGGTCGATGCCTTGCATGGCTCGACGGATGATACCGGACGAAAAACGGCGCGCCGCAGGCCGCGGCGCGCCGTTGAGGTCGCTGGCGCCAGGCGGCCATGCATGGATGGCCGCCTGGCTCACGCCGGGATCACTCCCAGCCCGTGGGCGAGTTGTAACCGGTGGTGAAGCCGATGGCCTCGATCTGGTGGATCTGCCCGCCCCAGATCTTGTACACGTGCATGGCCGGCAGGTCGAAGGGCTCGAAGTCCATCGTCTGCGAAGTACGGTCCGGATCGTTGAGGACCGGGAAAGTCTTCTGCTTCATGCTGTGGCGGAAGTGGGAGAAGCCCACGACCAGCCCCAGCTTCTCGTCCGCGATCTCCACGCGCACATTGTCGATGCTGTCGATGTACTGGAAGGTCTGCGAATTGATCTGGCTGGTGCAATCATGCATGCCGCGCAGCGACGGCGGACGCGGCGCCTGGCCGGGCACGCCCGGGCCGGCCAGCGGACCGCCGTTGGGCGCCGTGCGCATGCCGTTCTCGAGGCGCTCGCAGTCGGGCGCAAAGGGCGCCAGCGAACCGTTGTTCCAGTCCAGCGCAGGGTAGTACAGCTTGGCGATGTGCAGCAGCCGGCCGCGCGAGTCGGCGTACTCGTACGGCACCTCCATCATGAACTGCGGCCGGGCCTTGGTCAGGTTCGCCATGAACTGCTCGCGCGGGAAGGCCACCAGGTGCTCAGCCTCGGTGATCTGGCCGTTCTCGAGCTTCAGGCGGAAGCCCACCTGCGCCGGCTTGCCCTCGGCCTGCATCATCACGATGCCGGCCACCTGCTGCGCCACCGGGTCCGGCACGACCAGCTTGTAGTCCGGGTTCACGCCACCGGTGGTGTTCTTCCACAGGCCCTCGCCGGGACGCAGGCGCTTCGCCTGCTCCACAAAGCGCACGTCGCGCGCGAGCGGCACGCGCGAGGGGTCCTTCGCGACCAGCGCGTCGAAGTAGTCATCGGCCAGCTTGACCAGGCAGTCACGGTCGCAGTTGCGGACCTGGGCCGTGGCGGGTGCGGCCATCGCCAGGGTCATGGCCATGGCGCCGAGCGCCAGGTGGATCTGGATCTTCTTCATGGGTTTCCTCGTCGTCTTCAGGGTGCGGCGGGTGCTTCGAAGGTCACGTCGCGGTACTGGTCGCTCATGCCCTGCTCCCAGGTGCTCCAGCCCGAGTTCATGCCGTACGGGCTGCGCTGCAGGAAGGCGTCGATCTTGCGGATGTTGCCCTTCTCGATCTTGAACACCTCGGCGATCTGCCAGGTGTGGGGCTGCACCGGGCCGGCGACGATGTCGCGGCCATCGGCCGACTTGAAGTGGCGGGTCTTGCCGCCGGAGTGATCGAAGAAGGCGAACGCGAACACGATGCCGCGCTCCTGGTCGACCGCCACGAAGCGCCGGTCGCGGATACGGTTCACGAACGCCATCAGGCCGGACTCGAACTGCTCGGTGCAGCTCCACTGGCCCGAGTAATTGTTCGCAGTGCGGGGATCAGGCCGCTTCTCGCCGGCCGGCGTCGGATTGAGCGTGGCCTGGTGGCCGTTCTCATGGCGCATGCAGTCGGGCGTGAACGGGTAGTCACCCTTGCCGTCGTTCTTCTGCAGGCCGGTGAAGTACTTGTTGCCCTGGATGATCAGCTCGCTGCGCGACAGCCGCTCCCCGGCCGGGATCTCCTGCAGGTAAAGAGGATGCGCGCCCAGCGCCTCCACGCGGTGGTAGGCCTCGTTCTTCTCGTCGTCCGGGAAGCGGAACACGATCTGCTCGACCTCGGTGATCTGCCGGTCCTGCACGCGCAGGCGCAGCGCGATCAGCGAACCGTGGAACAGCGCCGGGTCCTTGTGGTCCTCCTGGATGGTGGCCAGCGCGGCCACCTGCCCGGCCGGCACGTCGGTGACGAACAGCCGGTATTTCCCCTTGGCCTTCAGGGTGTTCCACAGGCCGTCGCCGATCCACAGGCGCTGGCCGTCCTCGGTGAAGCGCACATTGGGCGACAGCGGCACCATCGAAGGATCGCTGGCGGCCACCGCATCGAGGTAGCGCTCCACCATGCCTTCCAGGCAGGCCCGGTCGCAGTCCGCCTGCCCTGCCATGGCACTGCCTGCCAGCAGCAGCAATCCGGCCCCCAGTCCGAGGGTACGTTTCATCATTCTTGCTCCTGTTCTTGCACCGGTGGGCCACAATGAGCGGCACCAAGAAAGACGGCCGGGAGGTCCCGGCCGCCTGAGGGGGAGGGTTGCACTTCCGGTGAGCAACCCGGGGAAGGAAGTGTAGGCGGGGTGGGTGAAAGTCGCGGTAGCGCGGCAATGAACGATGCGTTACCGCCAAATGAACAAACAATTAACGCGGGAAACCCCGCTTCCTCGCAGCCGCGCCTCCGCTATCTTGAAGGCAATGCGCGAGAGGATCCGCCAATCGCCCGCGGAGATTCCGCGACTGAGCCTGCGGCGCCGGCTGGCCGTGGCGGCATTGGCGACGCTGCTCACCGCGGTGGCGCTGGGCACCATGCTGCTGGTCACGGCGGGCTCGGCCCGCACGGTGACCGAGGATGCCGCCGATACCCATCGCCGCCTGCAGACCTACTCATTGCTGATCTCGGCGCTGCGCCGCTTCCAGGCGGCCAGCTATACCGCCGTCCACGTTGATTCGCCCCAGACGCGCGAAGAGCTGTACAACGCGCGCGAGGCCTACCTGAGGATCCTCACCGAGGCGCGCACCCTGCCTCACCGCGATGAAGTCGAGCGCCTGCAGGACGAGCAGATCACCGCCAAGGGCGAGCAGGTGCTGCAGCACCTCGCCGGCATCGCCAAGCTGATGCAGGAGATCGACGATGTCTGGCGCCGCGAGGGCCAGGACGCGGCCGGCATGGCCGCGCAGCGCTCCGCGATCCCTGCGCGCGAACTCGAGGCGCTGCTCAATGCCCGCATCCAGGAAGGCGTGCAACGCGTGGATGACGCCACCAACGGCGCGCTGGCGCTGAACCGGCGCGTGCTGGTGGCCAGCGTCATCTGCCTGCTGCTGGCAGCAGCCTCGTGGGCCATCATCCACGGCCTGCTGCTGCGCCGGCTCGGCCCGGGGCTGCGCAGGCTGGAGGAAGGCACGCTGGCGTTCGCCAGCGGCGACCTCGACCACCGCGTGCGCCTCGGCGGCGAAGACGAACTCGCGCGGCTCGGCAACGCCTTCGACACCATGGCCGAGCAGCTGGCCGAGAAGCAGAACGCGCTGCGGCAGATCCAGGTGGGGCTGGAAGCCGCGGTGCGCGAACGCACGCTCGACCTGGAGCGGGCCAACCGCGAGCTGGCCGCGTCGGACTCGCGCCGCCGCGCCTTCATGGCCGACATCGGCCACGAGCTGCGGACCCCGCTGACCATCATCCGCGGCGAGGCGCAGCTTGCTCTGCGCACCCTGGAGCAGGCCCGCAGCACGGAAGAGGCCCTCGAGTCGCTGGAGCGCATCGTCAAGCTCACCCGCGACCTCAGCCGCATGGTCGACGACCTGTTCCTGATCGCCCGCGCCGAGGCCGGCGGGCTGCCCATGGAAATCCAGCGCACCGACCTGCGCGAGCTGATCCGCAGCGTGGCGCGCGACTACGCTTCGCTTGCCGACGACATCGGCGCCTCGGTCGAAGCCGCTGACGGCCCGCCTGTATACTGGGAAGTGGATCCGAACCGGTTGCGCCGCGCGCTGGCGGCGCTGGTGGACAATGCCCTGCGCCATACGCGCAAGGGCGTGAACGTGATGCTGGACGCGCGCGCCACCCCGGGTGGCGTGGAGGTCTCGGTCAGCGACGACGGACCGGGAATCGATCCCATGTTCGTGCCGGAGCTGTTCCAGCGGTTCAGGCGCGGCCACTCCCAGGGTGAAGGATCCGGACTGGGCCTTTCCCTTGTCCGGGCCCTGGTCGAAGCACAATCCGGAAGTGCGCAGCTTGGCAACCGTCCCGAGGGCGGTGCCCGGGCCGTGCTGGCTTTCCGCCGCGCGGCCCCCAGGACGGAAGTCGCGAGGGGGGAACTGCGTGAACCTGCTGCTGGTTGAAGACGACGAGAGGGTGCGCCGCTTCGTGGTGAAGGGGCTGGAGTCCGAGGGCTTCACCGTGACCGTGGCCGAGGATGGTCCGAGCGGGCTTGCCAAGGCGCTGTCCGGCCAGCACGACGTGATCGTGCTCGACGTGATGCTTCCCGGCATGGACGGCCACGAGGTCTGCCGCCGCATCCGCACCGCGCGCTGCGGCACCCCGGTGCTGATGCTCACCGCACTGTGCGCCACCGAGGACAAGGTGGAGGGGCTGCGCGGCGGCGCCGATGATTACCTGACCAAGCCCTTCGACTTCGATGAGCTGGTGGCAAGGCTGGAGGCGCTGGCGCGCCGCGCCGGCGGCCAGGTCGCCAGCAGCGGCGACTGCGTCGAGGTGGGCGACGTGGTGGTCGAGCGCGAGGCGCGGCGGGTGCGCCGAAACGGCTCGGAAGTCGAGCTGACGTCGAAGGAATACCAGCTGCTGGAGCTGCTCGCGACCTCCCCCGGCAAGGTGCTCAGCCGCGCGCGCATCCTGAACAAGATCTGGGGCTACGACTCCGACCCGCTCACCAACGTGGTGGACGTGTACGTGCGACGCCTGCGCGCCAAGCTCGGCTGGGACGCGGAGTCCGGCCATATCCGCACCGTGCGCAATTACGGCTACCGCCTCGATCCCTGACCTCCTGCTGTTCATGCGGGCTTAACCCGCGCTTCATCCGGCGTTTCGCAAGCGCGAATTAAGCTGCCTGCGCCGCGCATTCCCGCGCGGCGCAACTGTTCCCAACGACAACAGAACGGAGCCCGCATGCATCGCATTGCCCGAACAATCTCCGTGGCCGCGCTAGCGCTGGCCGCGAGCGCCACCCACGCCGCCGGTCCCGCGCCCCAGTGCGACCGCGCCTGCCTCACCGGCTTCATGGACTCGTACTTCAAGGCGCTGGCCGCGCACGACGCCTCGCAGCTGCCGCTGTTGCCGGACGCGCGCTACACGGAGAACGGCCAGGTGCTGGCCACCAGCGACGGCCTGTGGCGCACCGCCAGCGGCCTGCCTCCCTACCGCATCGACATCCCCGACGTGGCCGAGGGCACCATCGCGATGATCGGCCTGATCGAGGAGAACTCGAACTACAACCATATCTCGGTGCGGCTGAAGGTGGAGAAGGGCCGCCATGTATCCGAGATCGAGGTGGTGATCGGCCGCAACACCATGTCGGGCAACCTTTCCATCCCCGAGACGCTGCGCCAGCCGCACCCGGCGTTCCTCGAGAAGGTGCCGGAGAACCGCCGCCTCTCGCGTGCCGAGCTGGTGGAGATCGCCGACAGCTACTTCACGGGCCTCGACACCGAGGAGAGTGGCCGCGACGTGCCCTTCGATCCGCGCTGCCAGCGCAAGGAGAACGGCCGCATCATGACCGGGCTGACCAACCCGGATGCCAGCGAGATGATGAAGCTGGGCTGCAAGGAGCAGTTCGACACCGGCTTCTCGGTGGTGGTCACCGACGTGCGCGGGCGCCGATACGTGGCGGTGGACCCCGAATACGGCAACGTGTTCGCCTTCGTGTTCTTCGACCACAACGGCACCGTCGACTCGTACATCCACCCGGACGGCAAGCCGCGGCAGTTCGCGCCCAGCATCCGCCAGCCCTCGACGCTGATGATCGGCGAGGTGTTCAAGATCGAGGACGGGAAGATCCGCCAGATCGAGGCGGTGCTGGCCAGCGTGCCCTACAAGATGACGGCCGGCTGGTAAGGACGGGAGAGTAAGGAAGGCAGGCCGCCCTCGCGGGCGGCCTGCATCGGCGGGACTTCAGTCGTCCCAGCCGGTGTCGGAACGGTACGGCAGCGAGAGCATCTGGGCCTCGATCTCGGTGATCTTCCCGCCGTCCACCTTGAACAGCTCGGCCACGATCACGTCCATGGGGTTGAGCGCCGCCTCGATGAACTTCTGGCGGCGGCCGTCCTTGCCCTCGTACTCCAGCAGCGTGCCGGGGTGACGGAACATGAACATTCCGAACACCAGCCCCCTGCCTTCGTCGACGATCAGGAAGCGGCGCGGGTCGACCTCCTGGATGTACTTCGTGGCACCCGAGTTGAAGCCCTCGCGGCAACCGCGCGGCGCGAAGGACGGTGCAGCCTGGCCCGGGGCCGGGGGTTGCGGCTTCACCCCTGCGGTCTGCGTGCCGTTCTCGATGCGCGTGCAGTTGTCGGCGAAGGCCACGGCATCGCCGTCACCCGTCGCCAGCGCATCGAAGTAGGGGTTGACGATGGAGATCAGCTCCTGGCGCGACAACCGCTGCGCCACGGGCTTGTTCCACTCAGGACGCGGCGCGGTGGCATCGGTGCGCAGGAAACGGCCCATGGTCTGCTTGCGCACCACGAGGGTTTCCGCCTCGGTGATCCGGCCGTCCTGCACCTTGATGCGCAACGTGAACAGGCCGGGGATGTCGTGCTCGGACATCACCGCGAACACGCCGGCCTGCTGGGTCTCCACGTCGACGAAGTAATTGCGGTACTCGCCGAACTTCGTCGCCGTGGCCCAGAAGCCGTCCCCCACCTTCAGCGGGCGCGTGTTCTCCGTGAACCGCACGTCGGGCGCCAGCGGCGCCTGCGAGGGATCACGGGCCTCCACCGCGGCCAGGTAGCGGTCGACGAAGCCCGTCAGGCAGGCTTCGTCACAGGCCGCGGCCACCGCCGCCGGAGCGGCGGCCGCAGCCGCCCCGCCGGCGGGAGCAGCCCCGCCCGTTCCACCACCGCAGGCCTGGAGCAGCAGCGCCACCGCGGACGCGGCTGCCATGACCTTCAACCGGCTGGTTGCCTTCATGGCCGCCTCAGAACCGCAGGTTGAAGCCGGCGAAGTAACGACGGCCCAGCGTGTCATACGTGCCCGAGTCGGTGTTGCCCGGGATGCCGCCGGAGGTCGCGATCGGCCGCTTGTCCAGCAGGTTGGTGACACCGCCCGACAGGCGCAGGTGCTCGTTCAGCTGGTAGCCGCCCGCCAGGTCGAAGCGGTGGTAGGGCTTCATGTTGTTCACAGGGGCCCACGCCGGTCCGACGGTCAGGTCGCGCATCTTGCCGACGTAGTACCAGTTCAGGCTGGCGCTGGCCAGACCGCGGGACCAGCCGAAGTTGGTGTTGGCCTTCCACGCCGGGCGCGCGCCGTTGTTGGCGAACGCGAGGTTGAAGCCATACGTGCCCGTGTAGTCCTGCGACCAGTCGGCGAAGTCGTTGGCCTTGGACTGGAAGTTCAGCGTGCGGGTCAGCACCGAGTTGATCGCCAGGCGACCGGCGCCTTCCGGCAGGCCGACTGCGCTGAGCGGGAAGCTCCAGTCAACCTGCAGGTCGATGCCGCTGGCCTTCAGGCCGCCGAGGTTGAAGGTCGGCGTACGCACCTGGTCGGCATTGCCGGTGACCGGGTTGCGCACGATGGCCTGGCAGTACTCGGTGTTGTTCGACAGCGCCGCATTGGTGATCGTGTCGAAGCAGCCCTGGAAGATCAGCTGGCCCTGCGTGCTGCCGATCGTGTCCTTCATCTTGATGCTGTAGTAGTCCACCGACGCGGTAAAGCGCGAGAACAGCTCCGAATCGAAGCTCGGCGACCACACCGTGCCGATGGTCACGGTATCGGCCTTCTCCGGCTTCAGGTTCGGGTTGCCGCCGGTGATCGTCTGCAGGCTCGTGAACGAGTTGTTGAACGAGTCCACGATCGCCACGGGCACGCCCTGGTCGATGCACAGCTGCCGGTAGGCGGCCGCGTTCGGGCCGGTGCGCTCGGGGCTGTCGGCGTTGCAGGGATCCTGGCGCCCCAGCGAGGCGAAGCCCAGGCCCGTGGGCGCATACAGCTCCGTCACGTTCGGGGCACGGATGGCGCGCTGGATGCCGCCGCGCAGGCGCAGCGAATCAACCATCTGCCAGTCCATGTCCACCTTGTAGGTGTTCACGCCGCCGAAGCTGTGGTCGGAGTAGCGGTAGCCCAGGCCCAGTTCGAGCTTGTTCACCAGCGGCAGGCCGCGCAGCACGGGAACCAGCAGCTCGCCGTAGATCTCCTTCACGCTGTCATAGCCGCTGGCGGGGTTGCTGCCGAAGCTGCCCACCATGTCGGCGTTGGCCGGCGAGGGGCTGTTCTCGTAGTCGATGTCGCGGTACGACACGCCCAAGGCCGCCTGCAGCGCACCGGCGGGCAGCTGGAACAGGGTGCCCTGCACGTTCGCCTCGACGATGTTCTGCTCCAGCTTGGTGAAGCTCTTCGGGTGGATCTGCAGGAACTCGCGGCAGCTGTCCGACAGCTCGGTGATGCCGAACATGTTCAGGCCTTCCGGGCACGGCGGCGGGCTGCCGAGGAAGCCCGGCAGGCTGCGGCCGCCGTCGTTGGTGGCGGTGAGGTAGGCCGGGTTCAGGATGTAGGTGTCGCCCGCCGCCACGCCTCCGATCGGCGAGGTGATGTACTGCGGCACGTTCACGAGCTGCCCGTCAACCTCGACCGAGCGCGAGTTCAGCAGCGCCTGGATGCGCGAGTAGCTGGCACCGCCGGAGGTCTGGTCGGTGGCCAGGTCCGACACACCCGTGCTGCCGCTGATGTCCCAGGTCCAGCCGGAGTTGCCGAAGCGGCCCTCGAGGCCGGCGGTGAACTGGTAGATGTTGTTCTTGTACTCGAGCACCGAGGTGCCCGTGGCGGTCCACAGCTTCTCCATCTGGAACGGCGCGGTCGGATCCGGGCGCGACGCCAGCAGGACCCGCAGGTCATCCGGGATGAAGTAGTTGTCCACCGGCACCACCGCGGTGGTGCGCTGGGTCTGCAGGCCGGCGCCGTAGTTGGTGACGGCCGTGTACTTGGTGAACATCACCTGCGCGAAGCCCGACAGCGAGTCGGTGAAGTCGAAGCGGCCGCGCGAGAACACCGTGTAGCGCTCGGTGGGCGCGGTCATGATCTGGTAGTTGCCCAGGTTGTAGGCCACCGAGTTCTGCACCGGCGACAGCACCCAGTAGTCGCCGTTCTCACCCTTCCAGTTCACGCCGGCATTGCGGGTGTAGAGCGTGCCGTCCTCGTTGAAGCCCAGCACGCTGCCCGGGCCCACGCCCACCGGCAGGGTGGAGAACCCGTAGCTGGCGAACAGGTCGTTCCACACGGCAGGATCCGGCGAGTTGGTGCCGGGAATGTAGGTGCCCTCGGGCAGCTGCGAGGAGCCGTACGGGGCAGCACCCAGCGGGAAGGCATCGGTGTAGAACTTGCGGTTGGTGAAGTAGGCCTTGCCACGGTTCAGGTAACCCAGGCCCAGCACCACGTTGCCACGGCCCTCGGCGAAGTTGCCACCGACGAGAATGTCACCCACGTACTCCTCGGCATCGCCCACCTCGGCAATGTTGTACTTGCCCGAGATCTCCACGCCCTGGAAGTTCTTCTTCAGGCGCATGTTGACCACGCCGGCCACCGCGTCGGCGCCGTACACGGCCGAGGCACCGCCGGTGATGACCTCGATGTTCTCGATCATCGCCAGCGGGATGGTGTTCAGGTCGACCACCATGTTGGCCTGCGAAGGCTGCAGGCGGCGGCCGTCGGCCAGCACCAGCGTGCGATTGGGGCCAAGGCCGCGCAGGTCGATGCTGGCGCGGCCGGTGGGCTGGCCGCTGCCGGTCATTTCATTGGCACTGGGCGTGACCTGCGGCATCCACTGCAGCTTGATGCCGAAGGTGCCGCCGGCGGTGTCATCCAGGCGCTCGGCTTCCAGCGTGACGATCGGGCTGGGGGCTGCATAGTCGCGGCGGATGATGCGCGAACCGGTGACCTGCACCTCGTCGAGCACCTGTTCCTCGCCGGATTCCGACTGCGCCCATGCATGGGGCGCCTGCAGCGCGGCCGCCGCAACGCCGGCGGCAAGCAGGATGCGCCGGATCTCGCGGGCCACGGCCCTGCCGCCGGCGCGCGAACTCATCATGGACGTACTGGGTACAGACATCGAAGGAGCCCCCTGTGGTTATTGCTGGGGGGATGCTATCGACGTCAAATGGATGGCGAATGAACGGGCGCATTAACAACGCATGAACGGCGCGCCGTTGCTGCGCTGGACAGCAATCCGCCCCTTCCGGGGCGGCGCAGTGGCAGTTACTGCTGCTCCCAGCCGGATGGCGAATTGTACGGCGCCTGGAAGCCGATCGCCTCGATTTCGTGGATCTGCCCGCCCCAGATCTTGTAGATGTGCATGGCCGGCAGGTCGAAGGGCTCGAAGTTCATCACCTGCGAGGTGCGCCCCGGGTCATTGAGGATGGGGAACTCCTTCTGCTTCATGCTGTGGCGGAAGTGCGAGAACCCCACTGCCAGGCCCAGCTTCTCGTCGGCGATCTCCACCCGCACATTGTCGATGCTGTCGATGTACTGGAAGGTCTGCGAATCGATCTGGCTCTTGCAGTCCTGCAGGCCGCGCAGCGACGGCGGGCGAGGCAGCTGGCCGGGAACGCCTGCGCCGGCCAGCGGACCGCCGTTGGGCGCCGTGCGCATGCCGTTCTCGTGGCGAACGCAGTCCGGCGCGAACGGCGCCAGCGAGCCGTTGTTCCAGTCCAGCGCGGGATAGTAGGACTTCGCGATATGCAGCAGCCGCCCGCGCGAATCGGCGTACTCATACGGCACTTCCATCAGGAACTGCGGCCGTGCCTTCACCAGGTTCTCCATGAATTGCTCGCGCGGGAAGGCCACCAGGTGCTCAGCCTCGGTGATCTGGCCGTTCTCGAGCTTCAGGCGGAAGCCCACCTGCGCCGGCTTGCCCTCGGCCTGCATCATCACGATGCCGGCCACCTGCTGCGCCACCGGGTCCGGCACGACCAGCTTGTAGTCCGGGTTCACGCCACCGGTGGTGTTCTTCCACAGGCCCTCGCCCGGACGGATGCGCCTGGCCTGCTCGACGAAGCGCACATTGGACGCCAGCGGCACGCGCGACGGATCGTGGGCCACCAGCGCGCCGAGGTAGTCGTCGGCCAGCTTCAGCAGGCAGTCACGGTCGCAGGCGGCGGGCTGCGCCGCCTGGGCCAGTCCCGCCGCCGCCCCGATGGCCGCCAGGAGGACGCCGGCGGCAACCCTGTTCTTCTTCTGTAGTTCCATCTGCATGCTTCCCCCCCTTGAACCCGTTCAGATGCCGGCGGGCGCTTCGAAGGTCACGTCGCGGTACTGGTCGCTCATGCCCTGCTCCCAGGTGCTCCAGCCCGAGTTCATGCCGTACGGGCTGCGCTGCAGGAAGGCGTCGATCTTGCGGATGTTGCCCTTCTCGATCTTGAACACCTCGGCGATCTGCCAGGTGTGGGGCTGCACCGGGCCGGCGACGATGTCGCGGCCATCGGCCGACTTGAAGTGGCGGGTCTTGCCGCCGGAGTGATCGAAGAAGGCGAACGCGAACACGATGCCGCGCTCCTGGTCGACCGCCACGAAGCGCCGGTCGCGGATACGGTTCACGAACGCCATCAGGCCGGACTCGAACTGCTCGGTGCAGCTCCACTGGCCCGAGTAATTGTTCGCAGTGCGGGGATCAGGCCGCTTCTCGCCGGCCGGCGTCGGATTGAGCGTGGCCTGGTGGCCGTTCTCATGGCGCATGCAGTCGGGCGTGAACGGGTAGTCACCCTTGCCGTCGTTCTTCTGCAGGCCGGTGAAGTACTTGTTGCCCTGGATGATCAGCTCGCTGCGCGACAGCCGCTCCCCGGCCGGGATCTCCTGCAGGTAAAGAGGATGCGTGGCCATCGCATCGACGCGGTTGTAGGTGCGGTTGTGCGCCTCGCCGGTTTCATTGGGGAAACGGAACACGATCTGCTCGATCTCGGTGATCTGCCGGTCCTGCACGCGCAGGCGCAGCGCGATCAGCGAGCCGTTGAAGTTGTCGGCGTCACGGTGGTCCTCCTGGATGGTGGCCAGCACGGCCACCTGCCCGGCCGGCACGTCGGTGACGAACAGCCGGTACTTGCCCTTGCCCTTGGCCGTGTTCCACAGGCCGTCGCCGATCCACAGGCGCTGGCCGTCCTCGGTGAAGCGCACATTGGGCGACAGCGGCACCATCGAAGGATCGTTGGCGATCACCGCATCGAAGTAGCGCTCCACCATGTCCTCGAGGCAGGCGCGGTCGCAGGACTGGGCGGCGTGTGCACTGGCGGCGGCCAGCGCGAGCACGGCGCCGGCCATGGAAAGCAGCGAGCTCTTCTTCATGACTCCCCCGTTCGTGGTTGGGCGGATTCTGCCCCATGCAGGCCGCCCGTTGCCACGGGGGAGGAAGTTATCGCTGCATGGTCAGAATGCAGGCACTGCCCGGGCAGCCGTGGTCTTCACCGACTCTGCATCCGCGGGCGTCATGCGGCGATCGGCCACCGCAGCATCCACCGCTGCGCGGAAGCGCTCCAGCCACGCGGCGCGCGAGCCATACAGCTCGCGCAGCCGGGCGGTGGTGAACGGCTTGCGCACGCCGGTGAGCGAACAGGCGGTGCGCGCGCGATCGGTGGCCTCGCGCGGCGTGCCGCTGCCGGCATAGGCCGCCAGCGGCGCCTCGATCTGCGGCAGGCGCCAGCCGCCACGCGCATTGCCGAGCTCGTCGCGCACGGGCTGGCCGGTCGCGTCGGTCTCGATGCGCGGCTGGCTCGCGAACGGCACGCGGCCAGACAGCCAGTCGGCGTACTGCTGCCAGATGGCATTGAAGGCCAGCCCCACCGGGAACTCGCCGGCCGGCTCCTCGCACAGCCCTTCCGCCGGCGGGTCGAAGCCGGCGATGGCCAGGTCGGCATCCGAGGGAACACCGGCTGCGAAGGGCCCGGCATGGCCGCTGCCCGCGATCTCGTACAGGCGGAAGACATCGCCCGGCTCGTCGCTGTCGTCCCGGCGCTGCCGCGGCGCGCGGTTGAAGTCCGACTCGGTCATCGCGACGATGAAGGGCACGTCGCGCGGCAGCACGCCGCGGCGCGGATCATCCTCCGCCAGCGGCGCCGCGCACTGGTTGATGGGCGCGGGGTTCGAGCCGGCGGCATTGAGGTAGCCGTCGAACACCGGTCCGCCGTCGCCGAGGCGCAGCACCTTGTGCAGGGCGTTGGCGAAGGTGACCAGGTAGCCACCGGTCTGCGAGTAGCCGGCCGCGAGCACATGCCGCGGCGAGATGTCGAGCAGCGGGTTCTCCTTGCTCGAGGAGCGCAGCAGCGCGCCCACCTGCGCCGTGATGTCCCAGGCCAGCCCGTTCTCGGCATCGGCCGGGTTCACGCGCGGATCGTTGGCGCCGGGCAGGCCGGCGCGCGGCGGCGCGGGCCGGCAGTCCGGCGCCTGCGTGTAGGCGAAGCTGATGTCGGCGTAGCGCACGGGGTCGTACTGCTTGAGCACCTCGCCCGCCACCGGCTTCACCGTCACGCCCACCCACACGTCGCCGGAACGCGTGAAGTGCTGCCAGGAGAATCCCCACAGCGGCGCGAAGTCGTACAGGCCGGTGGGATTGAGCAGCTCCACCACCACCCGGCCACTGGCGCGCGCGGCATCGCGCGGCCGGCGCACCAGCACGCGCGTGGCATAGGGAATGCCCGCGGCCTTCACGCCCACCGCGGCGCTGGCCGGATCGCCCACCCAGTCGTAGATGCTGGCGAAACCGCGCACGATGTACTCGGTCTCGGTGTAGCCCAGCGCCGCGAGGTCCACCGGCTGGCGCGCGCGCCCGGCCGACAGGTACGGCCGGTTGGTGGCGCTGGCGGGCAGGGCCTTCGCGCGGGGCGTGGGCACCATGCGCGGCTCGGCCCGCTGCAGCGGCGCCGGCCCGGCGGTGGAGGAAGCGGAGGAACCCGGCTCGGCGGCCGGCGCGAAGTGGCTTGCAGCAAGCAGGGCCAGCAGCGGCCCGAGGGTTCTGGGTGACATTGCCGCCACTACACATTTCGATGGCCGGGCTGTCAACGAGCGCGGGCGGCATTCGGGGCGCGGCAACCATGGCAAACTTGCCTTCCTTCCACTGGAGCCCTGTCCTTGACCGATCCACTGCTGACCGGCTTCGAGCAGTTCGTCGAGCGCTCGAAGCAGCGTCCCGGCACCTCGCGCACCGTCGAGGCGGCCGGCATCCGCATGCACTACCTGGAATGGCCGGGGCCGGCCGGCGCGCCGACGCTGCTGCTGCTGCATGGCTACCTGGCGCATGCGCACTGGTGGGACTTCGTGGCGCCGTGGCTGGCGGAGCAGTACCGCGTGGTGGCGCCGGACTTCGGCGGGATGGGCGACTCCGGCACCCGCCCCGAGTACAGCTACCCGCAGTTCTATGCCGAGATCCCGGCCTTCATCCAGGCCATCGGCCTGCGCAGCTGCATCGCCGCGGGGCACAGCTTCGGCGGCCGGGCACTGCTGTATGCCTGCCACGCGCGGCCCGACCTGTTCGAGCGCGCCATCGTGGTGGATTCGCGCCTTGGCACCGCCGGCGACCCGGTGCGCGGCTTCGATGAGGAATGGCGGCCGAAGAAGCGCTACCCCGACGAGGCCAGCATCCTCAAGCGCTTCATGCTGCGGCCGCTGGAGCCCGCGCCCGCGGTGGCGCTGGATCACATGGGCCGCATGTCCGTCCGCCGCGAGGCCGACGGGCAGTGGACCTGGAAGTTCGACGAAAACGTGACCCGCGTGTTCCAGCAGCGCGCGGACGATCCGCGGGTGGTGGACGACGTGGCCACGCTGCGCGGCCTGCCCACCCCGGTGGACTTCATCTATGGCGAGGAGAGCCGGGTGGTGACGCCGGAGCGGGCGGCGCGCCTGGCCGGCTGCGTGGACAATGCGCGCTCGGTCACCTGCATTCCCGCCAGCCACCACCACCTGCCGGTGAGCCAGCCCATCGCGCTGGTGTCGGTGCTGAGGACGCTGCTGGCCAAGCCGGCCTGAGCGGCCCGCGGCGTCCCATTCCGGCGCCGCGCCGCCCGGTCGCCCGGGCGTTTGCCCTCAGTGGTCCTTGCCGTGCGAGTCGCTGGTGATGCGGTCGAGCACGCCCATCAGCAGCGCCGAGAACACGAAGGTCATGTGGATGATCACGTACCACTTGAGCTTGGAGAGCTGCAGCTCGGTCTCCATGCCCTCGATGGCCATGAACTTGCGCAACAGGTGGATGGAGGAGATGGCCACGATGGAGGCCGCCACCTTCAGCTTCAGCGTGCCGGCGTCGAGCTTGCCCAGCCAGCCGAGGTTGTCCGAACGTTCATCCTGCAGGTCCAGCTTGGACACGAAGTTCTCGTAGCCCGAGAACATCACCATCACGATCAGGCCGCCGACCAGCGAGATGTCCACCAGCGCCAGCAGCGAGAGCACCACGTCGGACTCGGGCCACTCGCTCATGTGCAGGAAGGTGTGGATGAGCTCCTGGAAGAACTTGAAGCCCAGCACGATCAGCGCGATGGACAGGCCCAGGTAGATGGGCGCCAGCAGCCAGCGGCTGGCGAAGAACAGGCGTTCGACGATGCGTTCGATCATGGAAGCGATTCTATAAGGAGACGGAAATCAGGCGGCCCGCAGTTGCACCGGCATGCCGCGCGCCAGGCGCGCGCCGGCACCTGCCAGCGCATAGGCATTGCGGCCGAACACCACGCCGCGCAACGCCGGGTCGTAGCGGTAGGACTTCAGCGTGGCGAGCGGCTCCTGGCCATCGCGCTCGCCGCGGGCCGGGTCGACCGTGGTGATGGCGCAGCGGGTGCAGGCCTTGGTCACTGCCAGGCGCACGTCGCCGATGAGCAGCTCCGCGGCCGTGTCCTCGGCATAGGCCGCGATGCCATCCAGCAGCAGGTTGGGCCGGAAGCGTTGCA
>CAYVZE010000004.1:0-24041 GCA_964455685.1 uncultured Steroidobacteraceae bacterium | reverse complement strand
GTCGAAGCGCACCAGGCGCAGCGACCGGCCGAGCCAGTCCGACAGGAACTGCGCAGCCTCGTCCCCGGCATCGAAGGCGTGGCAGCGCGAGCGCCACACGCCGACCTCGCGCAGCTCGCCCTCGTGGTCCAGCGCCAGGCATGGACCTGCACCCCGCGGGTTCGACAGCTGCAGGCGGCCGGCCTCGAGGGCCACGCCCAGCAGCGCCAGCCGCGGCTCCTCGCGCTGGGTGACGAAGCGGCCGGCCGCATCGACGATCATCCACTCCCGGTCGTGCTCGAGCCCGCGCTCACCCAGCATGGCCTGGTCACAGGCAATGCCGGCCGCGGACTTGACGGGATAGATGAAGAGCCCGGCGATCCTCCCGGTCATGGAAGCGTGCGCGATTCATCGCGCACGCCCTGCGCGCCGCGTGCGGCAGTGGCGGGACGCTGCGCGCCGGAGCTTCCCTCCTCGAGGCCTTCCACGCAGCGCTCCAGGTAATTGCGCAGCTCGGCCACTTCGCGCGCATCCAGCAAGGACAGCATCTTGGTCATCACCGGCGTGCCCACGGCGCGCGCGGCATTGAGCCGTTCCTCGCCCGCCGGCAGCAGGTACCAGCGGTCGGCGCGGCGGTTGTGCGGGTCGGGGCGTCGCTCGATGGCGCCTTCCTCCTCCAGGCGGCGCAGCAGCCCGGTCATGGTCTGGGCCGTCACCAGCAGGCTGCGCGCCAGGCGGGCGCCCGCCACCCCGGGCTCCTGCTGCAACTGGTCCAGCGTGACCAGGTGCGCCAGCGACATGTCGCACTCGCGGCGCAGCCTGTCCTCCACCTGGTGGCGGAATTGATGCATCAACCGCTTGAGCAGGTAACCGATCTGCTCTTCCGGTGAGCGCACGCAGGACTTGGAGGTGGTCATTGAGATGGACGCTCGGGGGACCGTACCGTAAAATCAGGAGGCTGATATTCTATCAGTCACCTGATACCGGACAACCCTCCGCTTCCAATGCCCCAGAATCCGTCGCCCTCCATGCGCGCGCGCATGGCCAACACCCCTGTCTTCCTGTCCGCGCTCGTGGCGGTGCTGCTGGCCGGCTGCGGCCGCGGCAACCCGCCCGCGCGCCCCGCACCCGATGAGGGCGCGCCGCGCCCGGCCGCTACCGCGCTGACCATCACCACCACGCCGGTGGTGAGCCAGGAGCTGGTGCGCACCGTGCCGGCGACGGGCTCGGTGTTCCCCTGGCAGGAAGTCATCATCAGCGCCGAGGTCGGCGGCTATCGCGTGTCGGAAGTGCTGGTCGACGTGGGTTCGCGCGTGCGCCGCGGCCAGGTGCTGGTGCGCCTGTCCGAGGACCTGCTGCGGGCGGACGTGGCCTCGCGCCAGGCCGCGCTGCGCAGCGCCGAGGCCTCGGCGGAGAACGCCGAGGCGGCCCTGCGCCGTGGCGAGTCGGTGGCGAAGGCCGGTTCGATCTCGCAGGCCGACCTCGATCGCCTGCGCGCCGAGCACGTGGCCGCGCAGGCACGCGTTGAAACCGCGCGCGCCGACCTCGACACCGCCGAGCTGCGGTTGCGCTATGCCGTGGTGCGCGCGCCGGATGACGGCACCATCACCTCGCGCACGGTCAGCGTCGGCCAGGTCGCGCAGGCCGGCTCCGAGATGCTGCGCATGCTGCGCCAGGACCGCGTCGAGTGGCGTGCCGAGGTGCCCGAGTCGCAGATCTCGCGCATCCGCGCCGGCCAGGCGGTGAAGATCACCACCGCGGACGGCAATCTCCTCGAGGGCAAGGTGCGCATGGTCGCGCCCACGGTGCAGTCCAATACCCGCACCGGCCTGGTGTACGTGGACTTCACCGGCGGCGATGCGCGCCCCGGCATGTTCGCGCGCGGCGAGATCGCCGCGGGCTCGGGCGCCGGCCTGATGGTGCCGGTGGCCAGCGTGGTGATGCAGGACGGCTACGCCTACGTGTTCGTGGTGGGCGCCGGCAACGTGGTCGAGCGCCGCCGCATCGAGCAGGTCGGCGTGTACGGCGAGATGCTCGAGGTGGCCTCGGGCGTCACCGCCGGCGAGCTCGTGGCGGTCAAGGGCGCCGGCTTCCTGAAGGACGGTGACACCGTGGCCGTGGCCAATGCCGAGCTCGGCGCCGTCACGACGGCCGGCAGCGCGCAGGTCCAGTAATGAACTTCGTCACCTGGTCGATCCGGAACCCCGTTCCGGTCCTGATGGCCTTCCTGGGGCTGGTGATGGGAGGGCTGTATGCCTTCCCGCGCCTGGCCATCCAGGACCAGCCCGACATCTCCTTCCCCTTCATCGTCGTCAGCGTCAGCTACGCGGGCGTGCCGCCGACGCAGATGGAGACGGAGGTCACCCGCAAGGTCGAGGACGCGATCTCCAATATCGTCGGCATCGAGGACATCACCTCCACGGTGCGCACCGGCAGCTCCTCCACCGTGATCGAGTTCCAGTTCGGCACCGACATGTCGCAGGCCATGGACGACGTGCGCGACGCCATCTCGCGCATCCGCCCTGACCTGCCCATGGACGCCAACGAGCCGGTGATCTCGCGCGCCACCACCGTGGGCGACGCGGTGCTCACCTTCGCCGTGGCCTCCGACCGCCTCAGCGACACCGAGCTGTCGTGGTTCGTCGACCTGAACGTGATGCGCGAGATCTCCAGCGTCCCAGGCGTCGGCCAGGTCAGCCGCGTCGGCGGCGTGGAGCGCGAGATCCGCGTCGACCTCGACCCGGACCGCATGGCCGCCCTCGGCGTGACTGCCGGCGACGTCTCCAGCCAGCTGCTGCGCACCCAGGTGGAACTGCCGGGCGGCGAGACCCGCATCGGCGCGCAGGAACAGAGCGTGCGCGCGCTGGGCACCATCTCCTCGGTGCAGGAACTGGCGGCGCTGCCCATCTCCCTGGGCGATGGCCGCAACGTGCGCCTGGACGCCATCGCCGACGTGCGCGACCAGGCCGCCGAGGTGCGCCAGGAAGTGCTGATGGACGGCAGGCCGGTGATCGGCTTCCAGGTGTTCCGCGCCTGGGGCGAGGGCGCCGTACAGGTGGCCGACGGCGTGCGCGAAGCGGTCGCGGAGCTGCAGAAGAAGTACCCGCACATCCAGATCGCCGAGATCAACGCGGTGCAGGACGCGGAGATCCGCGACGCCTTCCACGCCTCGATGAACATGCTGGTGGAGGGCGCGTTCCTGGCCATCGTGGTGGTGTGGTTCTTCCTGCGCGATTTCCGCGCCACCATCATCTCGGCCATCGCCCTGCCGCTGTCGGTACTGCCCACCTTCTGGGCGCTGTACCTGTTCGACTTCTCCATGAACACGCTGACCATGCTGGCGCTGTCGCTGGTGGTCGGCATGCTGGTGGACGACGCCATCGTGGAGGTGGAGAACAACGTCCGCCACCTGCGCATGGGCAAGCCGCCGATGAAGGCGGCCACCGACGCCGCCATCGAGATCGGCCTGGCCGTGGTCGCCACCTCGCTGACGCTGTGCGCGGTGTTCATCCCGGTGGCCTTCATGGACGGCATCCCGGGCGAGTTCTTCAAGCCCTTCGCCTTCACCGCCGCCACCGCCGTGCTGTTCTCGCTGCTGGTGGCGCGCACCTTGACGCCGCTGCTGGCCTCGCGCCTGATGAAGCCCGACGCCGAGCTCGAGGGCACGGGCCGCTACAAGGGCTGGTATCTGTCCAAGGTCAACTGGGTGCTGGCGAACCGCAAGACCGCGCTGGCGGTGTCCACCACGCTGATGGTGGGCGCGCTGACGCTGGCCGCCTTCCTGCCCAGGGGCTTCTCGCCCGCCGGCGACTTCGGCTTCGTGCAGCTCAACGTCAGCCTGCCGCCGGGCTCGACCATGGACGAGTCGCGCGCCGTGGCCCGCGAGATCCTCGACCGGCTGAAGAAGTACCCCGAGGTGGTGCGGGTCACCACCACGCTCTCGCCCACCAGCGCCAACACCTTCGTCACGCTGACCGACCGCAAGGAGCGCGACCTCAGGCAGCAGGAACTGCAGCAGAAGATGATTGCCGACCTGCGCACCCTGCCGGGCGTGCGCATCCAGGGCGGCAATGCCGGCGGCCCGGGCGCGGGCCCGGTGGAGATCCAGCTCACCGGCGACGATTCGGCCATCCTGGCCGCGACCGCCGCCGCGATCGAGCGCGAGCTGCGCGAGGTGCCGGGCTTCTCCAACGTCACCACCAGCGCCAGCCTGCTGCAGCCGGAGCTGGTGATCCGCCCGCTGCCCGAGCGCGCGGCCGAGCTGGGCGTGACCACCGCTGCCATCAGCCAGGCCACGCGCATCGCCACCAGCGGCGACATCACCAACAACCTGGCGAAGCTGAACCTGCCCGACCGGCAGATCCCGATCCGCGTGCGGCTGAACGACCAGGCGCGCGCCGACATCGACCAGATCAAGCTGCTGCAGGTGCCGTCGCGCTTCGGCCCGGTGCCGCTGATGAACGTGGCCGACGTGAGCCTGGGCGCGGGCCCCTCGCAGATCGACCGCTTCAACCGCAGCCGCTCGATCAGCATCCGCGTCGACCGCGGCACCATGCCGCTGGCCGAGGCCACGCAGAAGCTGTTCGACCTGCCGACGATGAAGAACCTTCCCGAGGGCGTGCGCCCGCTGGAATCGGGCGAGGCGGAGATCATGCGCGACATCTTCTCCGGCTTCATCCTCGCCATGTTCGTCGGCATCCTGTGCGTGTACATGCTGCTGGTGCTGCTGTTCCACGACGTGATCCAGCCGGTCACCATCCTGTCGGCGCTGCCGCCGTCGGCCGGCGGCGCCATCGTGGCACTGTTCCTGTTCGACATGGAGCTGTCGATGCCGGCGCTGATCGGCCTGCTGACGCTGATGGGCATCGTGACCAAGAACTCCATCCTGCTGGTGGAGTACATCGTGATGGCTCGGCGTGAGCACGGCCTGTCGCGGCACGACGCCATCATCGACGCCTGCAGCAAGCGCGCGCGGCCCATCATCATGACCACCATCGCGATGACGGCCGGCATGATCCCGATCACCATCGGCCTGCACGGCGACTCCAGTTTCCGCGCACCCATGGGCGCGGCGGTGATCGGCGGCCTGCTGGCCTCCACCGCGCTGTCGCTGTTCGTGGTGCCGGTTCTTTACACCGTCATGGACGACTTCGAGCACTGGATGCGCCGCAGCTGGCGCCGGCTGCGCGGCAAGGCGCCGGAGCTTGAAGCCGCGGCGGAAGCCGCGCACTGAACCGGGTATCCACCGGGATGGAACAAAGGGCGCCTCCGGGCGCCCTTCTCCTGTCCGCGATCCGCGCGAGCCGTCAGAACGGCGGTGGCAGCGCGGCCACCGCCTGTTCCAGCAGCGCGTTGACGTCGGAATCCGCGCCGGCGCTGAAATTCAGGTCGCGCAGCAGGCCGTCGGCCACGGAATAGATCAGCGCGTGGACGGTCAGCTCCTGGCCGCGGGCCCAGGCATCGCGCACCACCGTGGTCCGGCAGACATTGACCGCCTGCTCCAGCACGTTCAGCTCGCACAGGCGGTCTGCCGCCTGCGATCCGGCCGACTCCACCCGGCCGGCGTGGCGGCTCTTGATGTCCTGCACATGCCGCAGCCAGTTGTCGATCAGGCCCAGCGAGGCCGTGCTCATCGCGGCAGCCACGCCGCCGCAGCCATAGTGGCCGGTCACCATGATGACCTCGACCTTCAGCACGTCCACGGCGTACTGCAGCACCGACAGGCAGTTCAGGTCGGTGTGCACCACCAGGTTGGCCACGTTGCGATGGACGAACAGCTCGCCCGGGGCGAGGCCCACGATCTCGTTGGCCGGCACCCGGCTGTCCGCGCAACCGATCCACAGGTAGCGGGGCGCCTGCTGGGCCACCAGGCGGGAGAAGAAGGCCGGGTCCTGGCGCGTCCGGTCGGTGGCCCAGCGCCGGTTGTTCTCCAGCAGGTGGTCGAGGTTCTTCATCGGCGTGAATGGTAACAAGTAGACTGGCCTGTCATGTCCGACATCGACGTCCTCATCATCGGCGCCGGGGCGGCGGGCATAGCCGCCGCGCGGCGGCTGCGCGCCGCCGGGCGCGCCGTGCTGCTGGTCGAGGCGCGCGACCGCGTGGGCGGGCGCTGCGCCGTGGACCAGTCCCTTGGCGGCCCGGCCGACATCGGCGCGGCCTGGCTGCATTTCGCCGACGAAAACGTCTGGACCACCCTGGCCGAGCAGGACGGCTTCACCATCGACCGCCGCCCGCCGGGCTGGGGCCCGGACGCCTGGGTGGGCAGCCGCGCGCCCACGCCGGCCGAGCGCGCGCTGGCCGGCGAGAACTACCGCCGCTACGAGCAGCTCATCGACGAGGCTGCCCGGGACGGCTGGGACGTGCCGGTCGCCGACGTGCTGCCCGACGACGCCTTCCGGCCGCGCTTTGACGCGGTAATGACCTGGCTGATGGGCATGGAAAGCAGCGAGGTGTCGACGGTGGACTTCCACCGCTATGCCGACTCGGAGAACAACTGGGCGGTGCGCGAGGGCCTGGGCGCGGTGGTGGCCTCCGCGGCCATGGACCTGCCCGTGTCGCTGGGCGTACGCGCCACGCGGATCGACTGGAGCGGCGCGCGGGTGAAGGTCGATACCACGGCCGGCCGCCTCGATGCCGAAGCGGTCATCGTCACCGTGCCCACCGCCGTGCTGGCGCAGGGCGGCATTGCCTTCCATCCGCGCCTGCCGGAGTCGCACCGCTACGCCATCGAGTCCCTGCCGCTGGGCCTGTGCAACAAGGTGTTCCTGCGCCTGCGGCACACCGAGGGGTTCGTGCGCGACCTGCCGCGGCATTTCATCGGCTCGGCCGGCACCTCCAGGACCTGCAGCTGGGAGACCCTGCCTGGCGGCCAGCCGCTGCTGATGGCCTACTTCGGCGGCAACCTGGCGCGCGAACTGGAGACGCGCGGCGAGCTGGCGCAGTTCGCGCGCGAGGAACTGCAGCGACTGTTCGGCACCAGCGCGCTGGGCGAGCTCGACGGCGGGTTCGCCACGGCCTGGGGAAGCGATCCGTTCTCGCTGGGTTCGTATTCGGCCGCGCGGCCAGGGCATGCCGAGGCGCGTTCACTGCTGGCCGAACCGGTGTCGGGAAAGCTGCTGCTGGCCGGCGAGGCCTGCGCCGTGCACCACTACGGCACGCTGCACGGCGCCTGGCTGTCTGGCGTTGCCGCCGCCGAACACCTGCTCTAGGAAACGGCTGCTAAAGCGTCTGGATCCACGCCACGAACTCGTCGCGGCCGGGCGCCTTCGCGCCGGGCGCATCCTTGTTCGCGGCCCATTCCTTCACCGAGGCGACAAGCACGTCGGCGTAGGACGGGGACAGTTCCTTCAGCCGGGCATGCGAGGCCTTCACGTCGTCGAAACGGCCGGTGAGCATGAACAGCTCGGCGCGGTACTCGATGGCCTCCGGATAGTCCGGCGACAGCGACAGTGCGCGCTCGTAGGCGGCCAGCGAGGCCTCGTAGTCGCCCAGCCGGCGGCTGGTGTAGCCGATCATGTTCCAGGCTTCCTTCATGCCCGGGTCGGCCTCGGCAGCGGCACGGAAGCGCTCGCGCGCCTCGCTGTAACCCTTGCGCACCTCGGCCTCGTGCCGGCGCAGCGCCGCGCCCTTCAGGCTGCCGGCCTGCATCTCCAGCCGCTGGGTCTTCTCGAAGGCCTCGAAGCCCACGTTGTAGTTCAGCCGCGCCGACATCTCGGCATCGCCGGCCACGGACGCGGCAGCCGCATCGGGATCGACCAGTCCGCCGTTCTCGTCCGGAATGGCCAGCGCCGGCGGCGCGGCCAGCACGGCCACGACACCCAGGATGGTGGAAATTCGCTGCATGGTCAGTCCTTACGGGACCTTGGATGGGAACCGTTATCGTACCCCGATCGCAGCGGGACGGTAGAATGACCGCATGAGTCTTTCACTGCGCGAACAGCTCCTGAAGGCCGGGCTGGTCACCGAAAAGCAGGTGCAGCAGGCCGAGCGTGAGCAGCGCCAGCAGCGCTTCCAGGCGCCGCGTGGCAAGAAACAGAAACCGGCCGGCCCCACGCCGGCGCAGCGCGCTGCACAGCGCGCCGCCGCCGAGAAGGCCGCGCGCGACGCCGAGGCCAACCGCAAGAAGCAGGAGAAGCTCGAGCGGCGGGCGAAGTATGCCCAGGTCAGGCAGCTGGTCGAGGCGCACCAGATCCCGCGCGTGGAGACCGAGGATTTCTACAACTTCCAGGACGGCACGCAGATCCGGCGCATCGAGGTGACGCCGGAGCTGCGCGCGAAGCTGATTGCCGGCCAGATCGCCATCGTGCGTTGCGAGGGCCGCTTCGCCTTCGTGCCGGCCGAAATCGGCGAACAGATCGGTGAGCGCGTGCCCAAGGCGCTGCTGCACCTGAACCGGCCGGAGGAAGCGCCGACCGAGGACGATCCTTACAAGGACTACGCGGTTCCCGACGATCTGATGTGGTAACAGGCCGTTCGCGGCCGGGGGTGGGCTATGCGCTGGTGGGTCACGGTTTCCGCCGCTCTTGGCCTGCTGTCGCCGCTCGCCGGCGGCCACGAGTCGCTCATTCCCCCTGGAGACCCGACCGGCGCGAACGCGCCGGACGAACTGCAGGAAATCACCGTCATCGCGCCTGAGCCGCGCTACGCCGCGCCCACCACCCGCGACCGCATCGGACGCGTGTGGGTGCCGGTGTTCCTCGACGGCACCGGCCCTTTCCGCCTGGTGCTCGACACCGGCGCGCAGCGTTCGGCCATCGTGCCGCACGTGGCCGCAACCCTGGGCGGACCGGGCGATGATCCCCACCTGGTGCGCGTGCATGGCGCCACCGGTACCGCCATTGCGCCCACGGTGCAGGTGAAGCTGCTGAAGGTCGGCGATCTGTGGATCGAGCCCGACCGCATTCCCGTGGTGCCCGACGTGTTCGGCGGCGCCGATGGCCTGCTCGGCATCGACGGCATGGAAGAGCAGCGCATCTACATCGACTTCCGCGCCGACTACGTCGACATCGCGCGCTCGCGCGGGCAGCGCGCCCCGCGCGGCTACATCACCGTGCCGCTGCTGCGCGATACCAACCAGCTGGCGATGGTGCAGGGTGAGGTCGGCGGCGTGCCGGTGCGCATGATCATCGACACCGGCGCGCAGGCCACCGTGGGCAACGAGGCGCTGCGGCGCGCACTGCGGCGGCAGATGGACCGCTCCTCCAGCAAGCGCCAGGACGAGATCTTCGGCGCCACCGGCGATTCGCAGCTGGGCGTCGGCGCGCGCATCAACGCCATCCGGCTGGGCGACCTCGCCATCCGCGATGCGCACGTCACCTTCAGCGACCTGCACATCTTCTCCCGCTGGAAGCTCGACCACACGCCGGCGCTGCTGATCGGCATGGACATCCTGGGACTGGTGGATGCACTGGTGATCGACTATCGCCGCAGCGAGCTGCAGATCCGGCCGCGCCGGGGCAGGAGCTGAGCAGCCGGGCGCGTGGCACCGCCCCTCCGGCCTGCGGTTATGCTTCACGGGTGCAGTCCCTGCGCGTTGAACGAAACGTAATCTCCCCGGGCGGCTGGCTGCAGCCGGCGCCGCCCTACACTGCGTCATGCCCAGCTGGCAGCGTCCCGCACCCGGATCCAGGCCGACCGCAGCACTGCTGACGCTGGCGGCGCATGCGCTGTTCCTGTTGCTGCTGCTGGTCGGGGGCCGCGAGACGATCCGCGTGCAGCCGGTTCGTGACCGGGTGAGCCTGCCGATCACGCTGTTCCCGATCCAGCCGCCACCTGAGCCGGAGGATGCCCCTCCCCCGCCCGAAACGCCCCTTCCGCGCGTGCCCGCGCGCGAGCCACCGCGCCCCACCGCCATCACGCTGCCGACGCCGGAAGAAGCGCCGGCGCCGCGCGAGACGCCGGACGTGGACTGGCATGGCCAGGCCTCGAACCTGGCCGCGCGCCTTGCCGAGGAACTGGAACGTCCGCCGCCCACGCTGGGCAGGCCGGTGGAGAAGATGCGCGAGCCCTGCAAGCCGCGCGAACGCAGCTTCCGCTGGAAGGATGAACAGCGCACCACCGGCGGCAGCGGCCGGCTCACTCCCGGCTGGGAACCACCGCCGCCGGACAGCCACCTGTTCGATGACATGATGGCGGGACGGCGCTCGAAGTCCTCCGTGCCCGACCCGAACGAGTGCGACGAGGACGAGTTGCCGCCTCAGCGCGCGCCGGGGTCGAAGCGGTAGGACGTGGCGCGCGCGGCCGGATGCCGGCCGTAATCCGCCCCGAAGGCCACCAGCCGCGGATATGGCGCCAGCGGCAGCGAAGGACGGACCGCGGCGAGGTGCTCGACCAGGCAGAACAGTGACACCTCGAACAGGCTCAGCAACCGTCCCTGCGGCAACGTCGCGAGCACGTCATCGAGATGGTCATCGAGCCATTGCAGCGCGCCTTGGAAACCGGCGCGGGTCTTGGAGAAGAACACATTGTCCTCGGGCAGGCCGGCCACCACCACGCCCATCACGTACTGCACCTGGGCGTTCATCGCGTGGACCAGCATCTCCTGCGCATTGGCGGCCAGGACGCCGGCGACATCCTCCGGCCACGCGAGCAGCGCGCGCGACGCCTCCGGCGCCCTGGCAGCGATGCGCCGGCAGATGTTGGAAGCGCCGAACACGCATGCCTCCCCCTCGCGCAGCGCCGGCAGCTTCAACGCGGGATTGCCGCCATAGGCCGCCGGCGACAGGGTCTTCATGTCCATGACCGGCTCGAATCCCAGCGGCACCTCCAGCGCCGCGGCGAAGAACAGCGGCACGCGCGTGAACAGCGAGCTGTGGCGGCCGACCAGCGTCATTGCGGGCAGGTTTTCCTGCATGAGTTCATGCCTTCCCCGCGGGGCGGGAGTCATCCGAGGATGTGGTCCGGCGCATGGTGCACCGGTTCCGCATGCAAACGGGGAATGTGAATGGACCTTGCAAGACTGCCCTCGCTGGACTTACTGAAGGGATTCGTGGCCGTCGGCCGCCGCATGAGCATCACGCTCGCCGCGACGGACCTGTGCCTCACGCAGTCGGCCGTCAGCCGGCAGGTCCAGGCATTGGAGGAACACCTGGGTACGAGGCTGCTCGTTCGCGGACATCGCAGCATCACCTTCACGCCCGAGGGCGAGCGCCTGTTCCGCAGTGCCAACAGCGCCATCCAGCAGCTGCAGGACGTGATCGGCGGCCTGCGCCGGCGCGGCCGCCTGCGGCCGGTCACCATCACCGCGCCGGTGGGCATCGTGTCGCTGTGGCTGGTGCCGAGGCTGGGCCGCCTGCAGCAGCAGTTCCCGCGCATCGACGTGCGCGTCTCCGCCAATGACCGCGTGGTGGACCTGGAGAACGAGGGCATCGACCTGGCGATCCGCTACACCACCGCGGCCCGCGCACCACAGGGCTCGACGCTGCTGCTGGAACAGGAGGTGGCGCCGGTGGCCTCCCCCTCGCTGGGGCTGAAGGAGCTGTCCTCGCCGTCGCGGCTCGCGGGCCTGACACTGCTGGAACTGGATGATCCGCGCGCGCCCTGGCTGCAATGGCAGGCCTGGCTGGATGCGCAGGGCTGGAAGGGCGCACGCACCGGCACCATGCTGCGCCTGAACTACTACGACCTGGTGATCCAGGCGGCCCTGGCCGGGCAGGGCGTGGCAATGGGTCGCATCGAACTGATCCGCCCGCTGGTGGATGAAGGAAAGCTGGTGTGCCTCGCACCGCCCCGCAGGCCGCCGGGCAACACGCATGGCTGGTGGCTGATCCGCAGCACCGGCACGCCGCGCAGCGAGGTCCGCGATGTGGCCGAATGGATCGAAGCCGAGGCAGCGAACGCGAAGCGGCCGAAGGGAGCAAGTGATGCCTGAACTCTCCGGACATTCCCTGCTGGTCACCGGCGGCAGCCGCGGCATCGGCGCCGCCATCGTGCGCGCGGCGGCGCGGGCCGGCGCGCGCGTGTGCTTCAGCTACCAGGACCGCAAGGACAAGGCGGAGGCGCTGTGCGCGGAACTGGGCGCACAGGGCCTCGACGTGCATGCCGTGCAATGGGATGCCGCGGATGCAGGCTCCGCGCCGCGCCTGCTCGATGCCGCCACCTCGCTGGCCGGCCCGCCCGACATGCTGGTCAACAATGCCGGCATCACCGGCCGCTACGGATCCTTCGAGGACCTGCCGGCCGAAGTGCTGCGCCGGACCTTCGACGTCAACGTGATCGCGCCCATGCGGCTGGCGCAGGAAGCCATCCGCCGCTGGCGGCACGCCGGCATTGCCGGGCGGATGGTGAACATCTCCTCCATCGCCGCGACGCTGGGCGCACCGCACGAGTACGTGCACTACGCCGCCAGCAAGGCCGCCGTCGATGCCTTCACGATCGGGCTGGCGAAGGAACTCGGCGCCACGGGCATCCGCGTCAACGCGGTCGCGCCGGGCACCACGATGACGGACATCCACGCCGCCATCGGCGTGCCCGGCAGGCCGGCGCGCGTCGCGGCCGGCATCCCCATGCGGCGCGTGGCGGAACCATCAGAGATCGCCAGCGCCGTGGTCTGGCTTCTTTCGGACGAGGCGTCCTATGTCACGGGCGCCATCCTGCGAGTGTCAGGAGGCACATGATGAGCACGGGAAACGAGGCCCCCCTGCGGGCCATCGAGGCAGCAGCGGCGCCGCTGCGCAACAAGCCATCGCTGTATCCACCGGTGTTCGCGACCCGCGTCACCGGCAGGTCGAAGCGGCCGCTGGGCGAGCTGTTCGGGCTGCGCAACTTCGGCGTGAACTACACCGTGCTGGAACCGGGGGCGATCTCGGCGCTGCACCACCGGCATACCCTGCAGGACGAGTTCATCTACGTGCTCGAAGGCGAGCTGACGCTGCACCTGGGAAGCTCCAGCCTCAGGCTCACGGCCGGGATGTGCGCCGGGTTCCCGGCCGGCGGCGAGGCCCACCACCTGGAGAACCAGACGCCGGAACCGGCGGCGTACCTGGAGATCGGCGACCGCACCGCCGGCGACCACGTGAGCTATCCCGACGATGACCTGGTGGCCGTGCGCTCGGGCGATACCTGGGTATTCACGCACCGGGACGGCACGCCGTACTGACCCGGGCCACCGGCACCGGGCATTGCGCGCCGTCGGGCAAGGGACTACACCCGGCGGCGCTGCGGCGCACCTTGTGGCAGCGCGCCACGGGCCTAAACTGGCCGGGCGTCACGCACAAGAAGGAGAATGCGCATGGCCACGACCTACAAGGTGGGCTGCATCATCGGCAGCCTGTCCAGCACCTCGATCAACCGCCGCCTGGCAAAGGCCCTCCTCAAGCTGGCGCCCGCGGGGCTGGCCTTCGAGGAAATCTCCTTCCGCGAGCTGCCGCTGTACAGCCAGGACTACGACGCCGACTTCCCGCCGGTGGCGCGCAAGTTCAAGCAGGCCATCGAGCAGTCCGACGCCATCCTGTTCGTCACGCCGGAGTTCAACCGCTCCATTCCCGGCGCCCTGAAGAACGCCATCGACTGGGCCAGCCGCCCGTGGGGAAAGAATTCCTTCTCCGGCAAGCCGTCCGCGATCATCGGTGCCTCCGTGGGCGCCATCGGCACGGCGGTGGCACAGCAGGCCCTGCGCGGCGTGCTGGCCTTCTGCAACGCGCCGGTGATGACCAGCCCCGAGGCGTACATCCAGTTCAAGGACGGCCTGATCACGGATGACGGCGAAGTCACGGTGGAAGGTACGCGTGAGTTCCTGCGCAATTACATGAAGGAGTTCGGGTCCTTCGTGACGCGGATGCACTCGGCGATGCAGAAGTAATACCGGCAGACGGCCGGGTCGCTCATCATGGAGGGTGGCGCCCCGGCCCCGGCAGGAGGATTCCTGGGCCTGCTTGGATTCGAACCAAGGACCAAGGGATTATGAGTCCCCTGCACTAACCGCTGTGCTACAGGCCCGCCGGGAAGCGCATTGTAGCGGCAGCGGCTGCCGCCGCTTCAATGGCCAGCCAACACCAGGGAGGACATCCCCATGCCCATGCTCTCCACCACCCTGCGCACCCTGGATCCGCAACCCGCCCTCATCATCCGTGCGCGCATCCCGCGCAGCGAGCTCGCAGCCACCATCGGCAGGAGCCTGGGCCGCATCGTGCCGCATGCGCTCTCCAGGGGCGGCGTGCTGGCCGGGCCGCCCTTCGCGCGCTACCCGGAGTTCGGCGCCGGCGAGATCACTGTCGAGGTGGGCATGCCGCTGGCGGCACCGGTGGAAGGCGATGGGGACATCGAATCCTTCACGCTGCCGGGCGGACCCACGGCCGTGGCCGTGCACGGCGGCCCGTACACGCAGTTGTCCGCCACTTTCGCCGCGTTCGAACGCTGGATCGGCGAGCAGGGACGAACGCCGGCCGGCCCGCCCTGGGAGGTGTACGTCACCGATCCCGCGGACCATCCCGACCCCAATGACTGGCGCACCGAGATCTGCTGGCCGGTGCGGTGAATGACGAACGGGCCGGCAGGACCAATGCCGGCCCCGGGTCGACGGCGTCAGATTCCCTCGACGATGCGCATGTCGCGCACCGCGCCGTCCCCCAGCGCGGCCAGTGCCTGCTGGTACGCCGGACTGTCGTGCACGGCCACCGCCTGCTCCACCGAATCGAACTCGATCACCACGGTGCGATCGACGCGGCCGTCCTCGTAGGCCTTTGCGGCCACCGAACGGGCAAGGAACCTTCCGCCGCCGGCTTCGATGGCGGGGCCGGCGAGCTTTGCGTACGCAGCCAGCTTTTCGGCGTCGTTGACCTGGCGATAGCAGGAGATCCAGTAGGCTTTGCGCATGATGGACTGATGGATTGATGACGGTCCGTTTCCGTTGCACCCATTGTCGCAGGCAGCGGCCCTGCGTGACAGCGTCCGGGTTCCTCGTTGCCCTGATGGTCCTTGCCGGATGCAGCCCGTATGCTGACCGGCTGTCCACGATGCCCCGCAAGGAGACCAACGCCATGAAGCTCTACTACCTGCCCGGCGCCTGCTCGCTGGCCGCCCACATCTCGCTGATCGAAGCCGGCCGGAAGTTCGAGGGCATGTCGGTCGACCGCGCCACCAAGAAGGGCAGCGACGGCACGCTGATCACCGACCTCAACCCGCGCGGCTACGTGCCCGTGCTGGTGCTCGACGACGGCCAGGTGCTGACCGAGAACGTGGCCGTGCTGAGCTACATCTCCACCCTGGACCCGACCGGCCGCCTGGCACCGCAGCCGGGAACGCTGGGCTTCTTCCGCGTGGTGGAATGGCTGGGCTTCATCAACAGCGAGATCCACAAGAACCTGGGTGCGCTGTTCCGCCCGACCAGCACCGAGGACATGAAGAAATCCGCGCGCGAGCTGGCCCTGCTGCGCTACGGCTACGTGAACCAGGCGCTGGGCGACCGCACCTTCCTGACCGGCGACAACTTCACCGTCGCCGATGCCTACCTGTACGTGACCCTGAGCTGGATGCCGCGTCTGCAGCTGGACATCTCCCACCTGCCCAACCTGGTCGCCTACTTCGAGCGCTGCCGCGACCGGCCCTCGGTCCAGCAGGCCCGCGTCGAGGAAGGCCTGCCGCCGAAGTAAGTCCGCAACCCCGCTGGGGCCCCTCCAGGAGGGCTCCAGCGCCCTCCCCGGCCCGGCTGTGACCCAGCGGTGACATTTCGCCCCACCCCGCTGGCTAGGCTTTCCCCATGCCCCTGTCCGACCTCATCGTGCTCAACCGCAAGACGGCCGAGCGGCCGCCCTGCGGGCTGCTGCCCGACGGGCTGGTGCTGGGCACCTGCCTGCGCGAGGTGCGCATCGCCATGCTGCCGTCCGCCGAGCAGCCCTCGCGCGCCCAGGCGGACGCAGCCGGCTACGAGCGCCACGTGGGCGCGGACGCCTACCGCTTCCTGCTGCAGCTCGCCTGCGGACTGGAGAGCGAGATCGCCGGCGAGACCGAGATCCTGGGACAGATCAAGCAGGCCTGGCGCGAACATGAGGCCACGGGCAGCGACGGCGCGAAGGCGCTGCGGCCGTGGATGCAGCGGCTGCTGCAGGACACGAAGGAGATCCGCAGCGAATACGTGGTCGGACTCGGCAGCGCCACCTATGGTTCACTGGTGCGCAGGCTGCTGGGCGGCGAGCTGCGCGGCCCGACGCTGCTGGTGGGCGCCGGCCAGCTGGCCGAGACCATCCTGCCCTTCCTCGACACCGGCACGGTGATGGTGTGGAACCGCTCGCGCGAACGCGCCGAGGCCATGCTGGCGCGGCAACGCGCCGGCAGTACCGAAGGGCGCGTGCGCCTGCTGGACACCACGCCCGAGGCCGAGATCGCCGCCTGGAAGCAGTCCCATGACGTGATCCTGTGCATCCCCGCGGATGCTGGTCGCGACCCGGAGCGTGTGCGCACCTGGCGCGCGCACGGCCACCCCGACGGCCGCGTGCTGCACCTGGGCATCGATGGTGCCGCCGGCACCGCCTGGGAAGGACTGCCCGGCCTGTTCACCCTGCGCGATCTGTTCAACCTGCGCGATGCGCAGGCCGAGCAGCGCGAGGCCATGCTCGAGCGCGCGCGCCGCGCCTGCCGCAACAAGGCACAGCTGGCGCGCCTCGATGACGCCGACGGCTCGCGCGCCGGCAACTCGAACCACGGCTGGGAAGACCTGGCCGTGTTCGAGGCACTGAGCTACTAGAATCACCCGCATGACCAACGGCAAGACGCTGCGCCTCGGCACCCGCCGCTCCGCGCTGGCCTGGATACAGAGCAGCCAGGTGGCTGCGGCGCTGCGCGCCGCGCATCCCGGCCTCACGGTGGAACTGGTGGGCATCGAGACACGCGGCGACCGCGTGCTCGACAAGCCGCTGTCGCAGATCGAGGGCAAGGAGTTCTTCACCGCCGAGCTCGACCATGCCCTGGCCGCGGGACGGGTGGACTTCACCGTGCACTCGCTGAAGGACCTGAGCCTGGAGCGTCCGCCGCAGTTCGTGCTCGCGGCGGTACCGCATCGCGCCAACCAGCGCGACATCGCGCTGTTCGCCCCCGACGTGCCCGCGCGCCTGGCGGCCGGCGGCGCGCTGCGCATCGGCACCTCCTCGCCGCGCCGCGCCGAACTGCTGCCCGCCTTCCTCTCGCGCGCGCTGCCGCATGCCTCACGCGAGCGGCTGGAGCTGGTGAACCTGCGCGGCAACGTGGACAGCCGCCTGCGCCGGCTGCACGAGCCGCGCGGCAGCGAGCGCCACCTCGACGGCATCGTGCTGGCCATGGCCGGCCTGTCGCGCCTGTTCGCCGACACCGAGACCGAGCGCCAGGGACGCGCGCTGCTGACCGGACTGCTCGAGGGGCTGCACTTCATGGTGCTGCCGCTGACCGAGGTCCCCGGTGCACCGGGCCAGGGCGCGCTGGCCGTGGAGTGCCGCGCGGACGATGACGCAACGCGTGCGCTGCTCGCCGTGCTCGATGACCCGGCCACGCGCCGCGCGGTGGAGATCGAGCGCTCGCTGCTGGGCGAGCATGGCGGCGGCTGCCACCAGCGTTTCGGCGCCGCCCTGCAGTGGCTGCCGGGAATGGGCGGCCTGCTGCAGGTGGGCGGACGCAATTCCGCCGGCACCAATATCGCCAGCCGGCGCTTCCTGCCCGAGGAACCCCTGCCTTCAATCACCGGTGAAGTGCGCGCGTGGGATGGCAACACCGTGCGCGCGCCCGCGACGCCGCTGCTGGATGCCGCGGGCCTCGCGGCGAAACTGCGCCATCGCGCCGTCTTCCTCGCCCATCCACGCGCACTGCCCGAAGGCGGCGCCGCCGCGCTGGCGGGGCGCGCCGTATGGACATCGGGCGCGCGCGGCTGGTTCGCGCTCGCCGCGCAGGGTGTGTGGGTGCAGGGCTGCGGCGAGGGCCTGGGCGCCGAGAACCTGGTGAAGCTGGTGGGTGAACCGCTGCTGCGCCTGCCGCCACCCGGCGAGTGGGATGTGCTCACGCATGCCGACGCCGTGGAACCCTGGCAGGCGGGGAGCTGGGCCGGCGCCAACGTGATCGCCACCTATCGCGTCGAGCCCGATGCGCCGCTGGACGCCGCCGCCATCGGCGCCGCCACCCACATCTACTGGAGCAGCACGGCGCAGTTCGAGCGCGGCCGCTCGCTGGCCTCCCCCCACGCCCACCATGCCAGCGGCGCGGGCAAGACGGCCGATCACATCCGCCGCGCCGGCGTGCGACACTTCAGGGCCTTCCCCTCAGCCGAAGAGTGGCGCAGATGGACAGCAAGGGAGCCCTGAGCGTCCGCCCGGTGCGGCAGTCGCGCCGCGTCGCCATCCTCGCCGGCGCGTGGCTGGCGGTGATCCTGGTACTGGGCTTCTGGTGGGCCACCATCGTGCTGCAGCAGTCGCGCAGCATCGCCGCCCTGCAGGAGGAGATCGGCATGCCGCGCGCGGAGGCACTGGAAGGCGTCAAGCGCACCGAGCGCATGCTGCTGTGGGAATCAGGCACCTTCCTGCTGCTGCTGATGACGGTGTCCGGCATGTTGTTCTGGTACTACCGCCGCGACATGCAGCGCGCCCGCGGCACCCAGGCCTTCTTCGCCGCGCTCACCCATGAACTGCGCACGCCGCTCACCAGCGTGCGCCTGCAGACCGAGGCCATCGCCGCCGGCGAGCCTACGCAGGAACTGATCGAGCGCCTGCTGGTGGACACGCACCGGCTGGAGATGCAGATCGACAAGACGCTGGAGCTGGCACGCATCGAGGGCGGCGGGACCCTGGCCGAGCAGGCCATCCGCCTCGACCCGTGGCTGGACAAGGTGCTGCGCAACATCGTGTCGGCCGCCGGCGAGGACGTGCTGCTGGACGTGGCCATCGAGCCCGACCTGCCGCCGGTGCGGGGCGACACCGCCGCGCTGCAACTCATCCTGCGCAACCTGGTGGAGAACGCGCAGCGGCACGGCGACCGCGAGCCCATCCGCATCGATGTCGCAGCCACGCGCGGCCGCCACGGCGTGGAGCTGCACGTGCGCGACCATGGGGCCGGCTACGCCGGCGACCCGAAGAAGCTCGGCCGCGTGCTGTTCCAGCGCGGTGACGCCTCGCGCGGCACCGGTGTGGGCCTCTACCTGGTGCGCGTGCTGATGGAACGCATGGGCGGCAGCGTGGAGTTCGACAACGCGCCCGGCGGCGGCTTCCTGGTCACGCTGCACTTTCCCACGGATGGCTGAGGCCGGTTGCCGCGATGAACGGCATTCCCTTGCTGCTGGTCGAGGATGACGCCAACGTGGCAGGCACGCTGGTCACCCGGCTCACCGCCGAGGGCTTCGAGGTCACGCACGCCGGCAGCGTGCGTGACGCGCGCGAGGCGCTGCAGGCGAAGCGCTTCAGCGCCGCCGTGCTGGACGTGGGACTGCCCGACGGCAACGGCTTCGAGGTGGCGCAGCACCTGCGCGAGGTGAGCCCGTCCACCGCGATGCTGTTCCTCACCGCCTACGGCACGCCGGCCGACCGCATCCACGGGCTGGAGCTGGGCGCGGACGACTACATGACCAAGCCGTTCGAGTTCCGCGAGCTGCTGCTGCGCATCCAGAACATGCTGCGGCGGGCCGGCGACATCGCCTCGCGCGGCGCCGCGCTGCACGGGCCGGTGCGCATCGGCGTCGCCACCGTGGACTTCGACCGCTTCACCGCCGAGAGCGGCGGCACGGTGCACCGGCTGACGCACAAGGAATGCGCGGTGCTGAAGCTGCTGCTGGAACGGGCCGGCCGCGCCGTGACCCGCGATGAGATCCTGAACCACGCCTGGGCGCCGGACGAGTTCCCGACCGAGCGCACCGTCGACAACTTCATCCTGCGCCTGCGCAGGCTGGTGGAGAGGAATCCGGCCCGCCCGGAAACCATCCTCAGCATCCGCGGCGTGGGCTACCAACTTGGAAGGAACGCATGAGCGAAACCCTGTTGACTGCTGCACTGAACCGCCGCAACACCGGCCGCCCGCCCGTCTGGATGATGCGCCAGGCCGGCCGCTACCACTCGCACTACCAGTCGCTCAAGCGCCACCACGACTTCATCTCGCTGTGCAAGGACCCGCAGCTTGCCGCCGAGACCACCATGGGCCCCATCCACGACTTCAACTTCGATGCGGCCATCCTGTTCTCGGACCTGTTGTTCCCGCTGGAAGCCATGGGCATGGGACTCACCTACGAACCCGGCCCGAAGCTGGCCTTCCACCTGCACTCGCCTGATGACCTCGCCCGCCTCGAAGGCGGCGCCGGGCGCGCGCAGTTCATGCAGTTCCAGGCCGAGGCCGTTCGCCTGATCAGGAGCCGCCTGCGGCACGACAAGGGGCTGATCGGCTTCGTCGGCGGCCCGTTCACGCTGTACGTGTACGCGGCAGCCGGCTCGCACGAGAAGGCGCGCGAGGCCATGGCCGGCCTGACCAACGGCGTGTACGAGGGCTTCAATGCGAAGCTGCTCGACCTGCTGGCGCACAACATGGCGCTGCAGTCCCGCGCCGGGACCGACTGCATCGCCCTGTTCGACACCGCCGCCGGCGAGATCGACGCCGCCAACTACGGCCGCTACGTGGTGCCGGTGCTGTCGGACCTGCTGGCGCGCTTCCGCCGCCTCGACCCGGACACCCCGGTCATCTACTACTCGCGCGGCACCGGCCCGGCCTACTGGGACCAGCTCGTTTCGCTGCCCTTCCAGTGCCTGGGCATCGACTGGCGGCATGACATCACCGAGGTGCTCAGGACCTACGGCGAGCGCTGGGCCATCCAGGGCAACGTCGATCCTGAGTGGCTGCACCTGCCGCTGCCGGAACTGGAGGCCCGCCTCACCGGGTACTTCGGGCGCGTGCGCGCACTGCCCGAGGCCGCCCGCCGCGGCTGGATCTGCGGCCTCGGCCACGGCGTGCTGCAAAGGACGCCCGAGGCCAACGTGCGCCGCTTCGTCACGCTGCAGCGGGAGATCTTCGGGTGATACAGCCACCGCGCGAGCTGCTCGACCGCTACGGCGTGGTCGGCCCGCGCTACACCAGCTATCCCGCCGCGCCCTTCTGGGGCGCGCCGCCGTCGGCGGATGAATGGATCGCCTCGCTGCGCGGCGTGCTGTCACGCGCGGGCGCGCGTGCCGGCCTTTACGTGCACCTGCCTTTCTGCCAGTCGCTGTGCACCTTCTGCGGCTGCAACATGCGCGTGGCGCGCAGCCACTCGCTGGCGGCGCCCTACGTGGACAAGGTGCTGCGCGAGTACGGCATGTACCGCCAGCGGCTGGAACTGGAAGTGCTTTCGCTGGCGCGCCTGCACCTCGGCGGCGGCACCCCCACCTGGCTGCCCGAGGATGACCTCGACCGCCTGCTCGACGGGCTGATGGTCGACGTGGCCGTGGCCGCCGATGCCGACTTCGCCATCGAGGCCGACCCGCGCAACACCACCCGTGCCAAACTGCAGGTGCTGCGCCGGCATGGCTTCCGCCACATCGTGGTCGGCGTGCAGGACTTCGACGCCCGCGTGCTCGAGATCGTCAACCGCGTGCAGTCCGAGGACGAGGTCCGCCGCACCATCACCGACGCGCGCGAGCTGGGCTTCACCAGCATCGGCGTGGACTTCATCTGCGGCCTGCCGCTGCAGACTGTGGAGAGCGTGCGCGCCAGCCTCACCACGCTGCTGCGCATGAAGCCCGACCGGGTGAACTACCTGCCCTATGTGCACGTGCCCTGGATCAAGCCCAGCCAGCGCCAGTACACCGAGGCCGACCTGCCCGATGCCACGCTGCGCCGCGAGCTGTACCTGCTGGGCCGCGAGAAGCTGGCCGCGGCCGGCTACGTGGAGATCGGCTTCGACCAGTTCGCGCTGCCTTCCGACCCGCTGGCGCAGTCCCGCGAGGCGGGCCGGCTCACGCGCAGTTTCATGGGCTTTGCACCTGCGCCGGTGGACGCGCTGATCGGGCTGGGAGTCTCCGCCATCGGCGACACGCCCGGCGCCTACGCGCAGAACGAGAAGAACCTGCAGCGCTACGAGGCGCGCGTGGTGGCCGGGGAATTGCCGTTGCAGCGCGGCCACGTGCTCGACGCCGAGGACCGCGCCATCCGCGGGCTGCTCACGGACCTGCTGGCCAGCCGCGCCGCGACGCTGCCGGAACCGGTGCGCCAGTCGGACTGGTGGCCGCCGGTGCGACAGGAACTGGAGAAGTTCGCCGCCGACGGGCTGGTGGAATTGTCCGAGGCGCAGATCCAGGTGACCGCGCTGGGCCGCGCCTTCCTGGCCCGCATCGGCATCACCCTGGACCGAAGGCTGCGCGAGTCACTGGCGTCATAGGAACCTTTCCCATGGAGGCCAGCACCCGCATGTCCGCGCGCCCGGCACCCCGGGCCGCGCATGTGCTGCTGGCCTTCGTGCTGGCACTGCCGGCCGCCATGCTGTTCGCGGCCGTGGCGGCGCCCTGGGTGCAGGCCGCGCTGGCGCCGGTCGAGGCATTCCCGCTGCATCGCGTATTCACGCGCCTGACCATGCTGGGCGTGATCCTGCTGATGGCCTGGCTGATCCGCCGGCACGGGCTTGCCGACCGGTCCACGCTGGGATTCGATGCGCCGCGGCCGGTGTTCCTGCGCCGGTTGCTGGCGGGGCTCGTTGCCGGGCTCGTGCTGATGCTGCTGGCCGTGGCCGCACTGTTCCTGCTCGACCTGCGCGAATGGAATGCGCGCGCCCCGCAGGATGCCGCCGGCTGGATGCTGCTGGCCGCCAAGGGCCTGGGCAGTGGTGCCGCGGTGGCGCTGATTGAGGAGACCTTCTTCCGCGGCGCCCTGCAGGGGGCCCTGCAGCGTGCCGGTGCGCTGCGCATGGCCCTGTTCGTGGTGCCGGTGTACTACGCCGCCGTGCACTTCCTCGGCCGCGCCACCAGCGTCCCATTCGAACAGGTCGACGCACTGAGCGGCTTCGTCGCGCTGGCAGGATTCTTCGACGGTTTCGCGCATCCGCTGCGCATTGCCGACGCCTTCCTCGCGCTGTGGCTGACAGGAGTGCTGCTGGCGCTGGTGCGCTGGCGCACCGGCGACATCGCCGGCTGCATCGGCCTGCATGCCGGCTTCGTCACCGTGATCGCCGTCGTGCGCCGCAGCTCATCGGCCGGCGACGGCGGCGCGCTCGGCTTCCTCACCAGTTCCTTCGACGGACTGCTGGGCCTGCTGGTCGCAGCAATGGCCGCGCTGGCCTGCCTGTGGGCGTGGCGGCGGCTCAGGCCGTCCTGAAGAACTCCTCGGTCACGGGCTTGTTGGCGAGGATCTCCTCGCGCGTCAGGCCTTTCAGCTCGTGCGGGAACACCAGCCAGTCGTCGGTGGCGCGAACGTAGAAGTCCGGCACCAGCTTCGTGCGGTTGCGCGCCGGCTTGAAGTACACCGTGGCGATGCGCAGGTTGGCCGGCATGTTGCGCTTGCAGCGGCGCGAAAGTTCGGCGATCAGCGCCTCCACGCTGCGCCCTGAATCGAAGATGTCGTCGATCAGCAGCAGGTGGTCCTCGTAGGTCAGGCGTGAGACCAGGTAGTCGATGCCGTGCACGCGCACCTCACTGGACTGCTCGGCAATGCCCGTGTACGAGGAGGTGCGCACCGGCAGGTGGTCACACTCGATGCCGTGGAATTCCAGCACCTCCTGCACCGCGATGCCGATGGGCGCGCCGCCGCGCCACACGCCCACCAGGAAGGTGGGCCTGAAGCCGCTGCGCACGATCTGCATGCCCAGCTCGAGCGAGTCGCGCAGCAGGGAGTCGGCGGAGATGAATTCCTTGGTGATCTGCGCCGGGGAATTCGTGGGCGCGGCACGGGATGAACGGGAAGGCATGGCGGCATTATTGCGCATCCAACGCTGCAGCTGCGGAAGTTGGCGGCCACAACGATGCCGCAGCGCGGTGCGGATTGTATGCAATCCGCACGATTTGTGTGCACGAGCAGGCCCTGCAGCAGCGGCAATCCTGTGCTGTACTGGCCCTGTTCCAGATGATGACCGAGGTTCACTGCATGGCCCGACTCTCCACCCACGTGCTCGACATCGCTGCCGGCATCCCGGCGCAGGACATGCGCATCCTGCTGTGGCGGGAGGGCGA
>CAYVZE010000003.1:0-68887 GCA_964455685.1 uncultured Steroidobacteraceae bacterium | reverse complement strand
CTGCTCGAGGAGAACCAGTCCACCTACATCCCGGTGGGAGTCAGGCACTGCATCGAGAACCCGGGCAGGATCCCGCTGCACATCATCGAGGTGCAGTCCGGCAGCTACCTGGGCGAGGATGACATCGTCCGGTTCGAGGACCGCTACGGCCGGGAAGGCACCATCAGCTGAGAAGGCGGGCGGCACACCTTGCGGCGTGCCGCCCCGGTCCCGGATCACGGGATGGTCTTGCTGCCCGTCTGCGAAGGAGGGCTTTCGAATCCCTCCACCGTCACCGCAGTGACGGCGAAGTAGTGCGTTCCCGAAGCGAGTTCCCCGACGGTGTACTGCGTGGTCGACGCCCCGACCTCCAGTAGCCTCTCCAGGCCCGACGGGCTGGTGCCGTGGTAGATGCGATAGGCGCTGATTGACGAGAGCGGCAGGGGGCTGCCATCCGTGTATTGCGAAGGCGGCGTCCAGCTCAACGACGCCGCGCCTGTGCCAGTGGCCGGGGCCGGCGCGACGGAGATGCTGAAGGCGGGCAGTGACGCCGATGCCCCGTTGCTGTCGGTGACGGTGATGATGATGCCCTGCCAGTTGCCCTCCGTGGTCGGTGTCCACGCCAGCTCACCTGTCGAGGTGCTGAAGACGGCGCCATCCGGCTTGCCGGTGATGGACCAGCTCAGCCGGTCACCGTCGGGATCGCTGGCCGAGGGCCTGAATACGTAGGCGACCCCGACCCGCGCACTGGAGGAAGGCGTGCCGCCGATGCTTGGCGGGCGGTTCTCGCGCGCTTCCACGGTGATCGAGAACGCCGGCAGCTCCACGGTGTTGGTACCGTCGCTGACGCGGATCACGATGCCGCTGGTGGTGCCGACGTGCTGCGCGCCCGGCGTACCGGCGAGGGTGCCGGTGGTGGTGCTGAACGTCGCCCAGGCCGGCTGGTTGACGATGGAGAAGCGCAGGCGCTGGCCGTCCGGGTCGCTGGCCCTGGGGCGGAACGAATAGGCCGAGCCGACGGTTGCGCGTGCGGGCGGTGTGCCCGAGATTACCGGCGCGCGGTTCGGCGGCGCGGTGACCGTGATGGAAAACGCCGGCAGGGACGTGCTCAGCGAGCCATCGCTGACCCTGATGCGGATGTTGGACCAGGTGCCAACGTCGCTGGCGGAAGGCGTTCCCGAAAGCGTGCCCGTGGTGGTGCTGAACGATGCCCAGGAAGGCCGGTTGCTGATCGAGAACACCAGCCTCTGCGGCGTCTCGGCATCGCTGGCGACCGGAGTGAAGGAGTAGGGGCGCGTTGCCTGCACTGTAGTTGCAGGCGTGCCCGAGATCACCGGCGCGGTATTGGTAATTGGTGCGGGAATCGGCGTCGGTGCCGGAGTTGGCGTCGGAGTCGGCGTGGGCTGCGGAGCAGGCTCGGGGTCTGCCGGCGGAGTGGCCGGCTGGATTTCGAGCGAGAACGCTGGCAGCGATGCCGAGACTTGTCCGTCGGACACCGTGATCACGATCGAAGCGGTCACGCCGATGTCAGTTGCCGACGGCATGCCGGCAAGCCTGCCGGTCTGCGCGTCGAAGTCGGCCCAGCCAGGCTGGCCGGAGATGAAGAAGACCAGCGGATCACCATCTGCATCGCTTGCGGCAGGCTGGAACGCCCAGGGGATGCCGGCGGTGGCGGTGATCGGCGGCGTGCCGGATATGACCGGCGCCACGTTCGGTGTTTCTTCGGAGGGAGCGGGAACCGGGCTGGCATCCGTGTCGGAGTCTGGTCCACAGCCAGCGAGCGTCAAGCTCATGGCCAGCGCCAGCACGGCGCAGCAACGGATCCGGATACTCTGCATGCTCAATCCTCTCCAGTTACGCAAGCCCCGGTCTGGCGGGAGAGGACAACTCGAATGGACAAGCAAGGGACCGGCAGTCGCACTTCAGCGACCGGCAGCCCCGCTATCCCATGTCGGTGAATTGACCAACCGGACCGGAGGCTTTGCGTCCCCGCCTTGCGGCGGGTTTGCCAAATCGTCGATGGGGAACGTATCGCCCGCAGCGCGCGCGCTCAAACTGTCTTTGTGTGCCGACAGCAAAGAAAATCTTCGTCTCATCGCGCGCAAGATGTCGCGCGGATGAATGAAGAAACCAGGCAGGTAGTGAACATGGCGACGCCTTCTTTTTACAGAATGCCTGTCGCCGCACGGAGAGTCAGTCGCCGTGCCGCATGAAGCTGCGGTCACGGCGACGTGGGCAGGCGTCGCTCAGTTGACGCTCTTCGAACCGACGCTGGAACGCTCGCCTTCCAGCCCGAGCAGGTTCACGGCGGCCACGGCAAAGTAGTGGGTGCCGGCCTGCAGCTGTTCGAAGGTGTAGAAGGTGTTGTCCGCGCCCTGGACCGTGCGGACGTCATTGAGCGCAGTGGGTGAAGTGCCGTGGTAGACACGGTAACCGGAAAGCTCCACCGGGCTTCCATCGGTGTTCTCGGCGGGCGGCACCCAGCGGAGGGTGGCGGTACCGGCCGCGGGTGCCGCCGTGGAGGCATTCACCGTGATCGAGAAAGCAGGCAGCGCGGCGGAAACCGTCCCGTCGTTCACGCTGATCACGATGTTCTGGTAGATGCCTACGTCCGAACCGCGGGGCGTTCCGGAAAGCGTTCCGGTGGCGGCGCTGAACGTCGCCCACGAAGGCTTGCCGGTGATCGAGAAGGCCAGCGTATCTCCGTCCGCATCGGTGGCCGCGGGCGTGAAGCTGTAGGGGCTTCCTGCCGTCACCGACGTGGCCGGACTGCCGGAGATCCTCGGCACGGAATTGCCATCGCTTCGCCCGGACGGGGGTGGCGTGCTGGAGTCATCCGGCGAGCAACCTGCGAGAACGGCACCGAAGGCAGTGGCCATCACCGCAACCCGGAAAAATCTGCTGACCATTCCCAATTGAGAGTTCCTCCACGCCGTCTTCGGTGGAGGGGGTGGCTGGTGCAGGTGGGGAGTTGCGTGCAACCCTGGGTTGCCGGCAACCCCGCTATCTGCTGGCCAGGTGGGCCCCTCAGACCGGAAGCTTTGCGTCCTCGCCTTGCGGCGAGTTTGCCTATGTCAGTGGAGTCTTACGCGACGTCGACGTCACCGCAAATGTCTCAAAGCACAGACATCTGGTAGGGAACGTGGTCGCAGGTGTGCGACACTGCTCACGCGTCCGAAGCGCCCTGCGGCGCGCGTTGCAGTGTCGGCGGCTGGACACTGTTTCCGCCGTACGGCGGTACCTGACATAATCCGGTCGTGCCGTTCTCGTTCCGGCCCAGGGGGTCGGGAGGCAGCAAAAGGAATTCGCCGGAGCGCCGCCATGCGGCCACATGACTTTCTGAGCAGTCCGTCTCGTCTGGTGGAGCGCATCCCGGCGATTGCATCAGTCTCTGCTAGACTGCGACGGTCCCCTCAAGTTTCCTCGGGTAGACGTATGCTCAGGTTCGCCAAGGTCTTAGCCGCACTTCTTACAGTGTCGGTAACGGTACAGCCTGTCATGGCTGCCGAATCCGCACCTGCAGCCCCCTCTTCGCCGGCTGAGGCGGCGCCGTCCGCAGCAGGACCGGACTACATCATCGGTCCCGGCGACGAACTGCAGGTCTTCGTATGGGGCAACCCCGACCTGACCGTCATCGTGCCGGTCCGGCCGGACGGCAAGATTTCGACCCCGCTGGTGGAAGACATGGGCGTGGTGGGCAAGACGCCCTCGATGCTGGCGCGCGACATCGAGAAGGTCCTGTCGGAATACATCCGCACCCCCCAGGTGAACATCATCGTCACCAAGCCGGCCAGTGTCTTCAGCCAGGTGAAGGTAATCGGGCCGGGCGTCCAGCAGCAGAGCTCCCTGTCCTATCGCGAGGGCATGACGGTGCTCGACGCCGTGCTGGCCGCTGGCGGGCTCACCGAGTTCGCCCGCCCCAACGCTGCCAAGGTGATCCGGACCGAGAACGGCCGGCAGCGGGAGATTCCCGTGCGCCTGAAGCGCCTCCTCGAAGGTGGTGACATGCGGGAGAACCACCAGCTCAGGCCCGGCGACGTGCTTCTCGTCCCCCAGTCCCGGTTCTGAGCCATGGCAGAACTCATCGAGCGCCTCCTGGATGAGGTGCGCAGTGCCTGGCGGTTCCGCTGGACGGCGCTGGTGGTGGCCCTGGTCATTGCCCTGCTGGGCTGGGCCGCGATCTTCGCGATTCCCGACCGCTACGAGGCCAGCGCCAGCATATTCGTCGATACGCGCACGCCCCTGCAGCCCGTGCTGGAGGGGCTGACCGGCGAGCAGGACGTCACCGGCGAGCTCGCCTACGTACGCCAGTCGCTGCTGACCGGCATGTCGCTGCTGAACATCGCGCGCACGTCGGGCATTGTCCCGGAATCGGTGACCGATCCGCGCGAGGTGTCCGCCACCCTGGACCAGTTCGCCGAGGCCCTGGAGCTCGAGGTGACCACCGCCGGCAGCAGTCCTCGCGATGCGGCCGGGACCATCTACAGCTTCTCGTACGAGGACACCGACCGTGACCGCGCCCTGAAGGTCGTGCAGACCGTGGTCGACAGCTTTGCCTCGGAGTTCTCCGGCGGCAAGCGCCGTACCTCCGAGCTGCAGATCCGCTTCGCCGAGCAGCAGCTGGAGGAGATGGCCACCAAGCTGCGCGCGACGGAGGAGCGCCTGGCGGAGTTCAAGCGGACCAACATGGGCCTGATGCCCACCGATGACGGGGACTATTTCGCCCAGCTGCAGCGCGAGAACGAGCAGGTGCAGGAGATCCAGGCCGAACTGGATACTGCCCTGGCGAGGCGCAACGAGTACGCCCGGCAGTTGCGAGGTGAGGTCATCTTCAGTCCCGCCGTTCCTTCCGCGGGCGGCGGGTCAGGGGCGGCGAGCGACACGCTCTCCAAGCTCAGGGAGGCGGAGGCCCGCAGGGCCGAGCTGCTGCTGAAGTACACCGACAAGCACTACGAGGTGGTCGCCCTCGGCCATACCATCGAGGAGCTCAGGCGCCGGCGCGAGCAGGAGCTGGAGAGCCTGCGTCGTGGTGACGCCGAGGCGGTGGCTTCCAGCGGCCTGAGCACCAATCCGGTCTACCAGTCCATCCAGCTGCAGCTGAACCAGGCCGACGCGGAGGTCGCCTCGCTGCGCAGCCGCCTGGACATGCACCGGTCCAGGGCTGCCGACCTGCAGCGCCGCATGGATGTCGCACCGAAGGTGGCTGTCGAGTACGCAGAGATCATGCGCACTTACGAGAGCGACCGGCGGCAGTATGAGACCATGCTTGCCAACCTCGAACGGGCGCGGCTGGGTGAGGAAGCCGATACCGTCGGCGCGATCAAGTTCGAGACCGTCAAGCCGGTCTCCGCGCCCTTCTCCCCGGTATTTCCGCCCCGTGTGCTGCTGATGACCGCCGTGCTCTTGTTCGCACTGCTGGCCGGTGCTGCCGTCAGCTGGTTGCGCCATGCCCTGAATCCCGTGGTGACCTCGGCGCGCAGCCTGTCCAGGCTCATCGACGTTCCGGTCATCGGCGTGGTGAGCGCAGCCTTCCCCGAGCGCCTGGCCGCAGAAACCCGCGGGCAGGTGTGGCGCGTGGTGGGGGCCATGGCCGGGCTGGTCGGGTTGTTCGTCGGGGCCGTGATACTGAGCCAGAGCGGCTTCCGCCTCGCCGCGGCGGCAGGGGGTTGAGATGAGTGTCATAGAGCGAACGCTCGGCAAACTGCGCCAGCGGCCCGACCAGCGGTCACCGAGGATGATCCCGGTCGGCAGCACGCGGCGTCCCGCCGGCGCCGGTGGTACCATCGAGCAGCGCGAACCGAAGGTGTTCATCGACCGCGAAGCCCTGCGCGCCTCTGGTTACATGCCTGAAACAGGCCTGGATCGCCGCTTCGCCGACGAGTACCGGCAGATCAAGCGGCCCCTGATCGCCACGGCCTTCGATCCCAATTCCGAAACCGTCGGCAGCCCGCGTCTGGTCATGATGGCCAGTGCCGTGCCGGGCGACGGCAAGACCTTCACCAGCATCAACCTCGCGCTGAGCCTGGCGCGCGAGCGTGACCTGTCGGTGGTGCTGGTGGACGCGGACGTGGCCAAGCCGCATGTGAGCAACATCTTCGGCGTCGAGCGCGAGCCCGGCCTGCTCGACGCGCTGGCCGACGAAGCGCAATCGGTGGAGTCGCTGGTCCTTCCCACGGACGTACCCAACCTCTTCATCCTGCCGGCCGGCCGGCAGCAGCGGGAAACCGCCACCGAGCTGCTGTCCAGCCAGCGCATGATGGTCGTGGTAGGGGAGCTGCTTGCCCATGATCCGGCCCGGATCGTGCTGTTCGATTCGTCCCCGCTGCTGGCGACCAGCGAGTCGCAGGCGCTGTCGGCAGTGGTCGGCCAGGTGCTGCTGGTGGTCAGGGCCGGCAAGACGCCCAGGCAGGCAGTGCTGGATGCGCTGGCGCTGATCGATGAGGGCAAGGCGGTCTCGCTGGTGCTCAACCAGGGCAGGCGCCGGCTTGTCAACGATAACTACTACTATGGCGAGTACGGTACCTATGGACAGGAAAATCCCGGCGGCGGCAGCTAGCATCTCTTGCGCCCTCCTGCTGTTCGGACTTCACCCGGTTTCCCGCGCTGCTGAGCCCGTGTCGCGGTTCGCAGTGACCGCGGGCGTGGCGACGACCGACAACATCCTGCTCGATTTCAACAACGAGCAGAGCGAGACCGTCTCCAGTGCCGGTATCGAGTTCGACGTCAACAAGGCCTCGCGGCGCTATGTCGCCGAGTTCAACGGCGACCTGGCCTACATGAACTATTCCAGCGGCGACTTCGACTCCGAGGTGGTGGGCAGTGCCGCCGGCCTGGTACGCCTGAGCCTCGTCGACGACCTCCTTTCCTGGACGCTGATGGACCGCTTCGGCCAGACGCGCCCCGACCTGCTGGAGGCAGCTAGCCCGGAGAACCGGGACAGCTACAACTTCCTGTCCACGGGCCCGAATGTGACCCTGCGGCTGGGGCAGAACGTCGATGTCGTGCTTGCCGGTCGCTACTCGCGGATCGATTACGACGACTCGCGTGAGCTGGATACGCAGCGTTTCACCCAGTCGCTCTCGATCGAAAGGACGCTCTCGAGCAATGCGGTGCTGTCGCTGACCGCGACTGCCCAGAAGGTTGATCCCGACGAGGCGCCGATCTACGACCAGAGGGAGGCAGTGGTCAGCTACGCTATCAGCGGTGCGCGTTCCCGCCTGATGCTGCAGGCCGGTGCCTCGCAGATCGAGACGGTGCAGGACAATGATTCCAGCCTCGTGCTGCGCCTGGACTTCACCCGCAATCTCGGCCAAAGGTCCGAAGTGGCACTGCGCATCGGCCGCGAGATGATAGATGCGGCCGGCAGCCTTGGAGGTTGGAGTGGTGACGGGCTGCCGCCGGCGACTTCCCTCACCGGTGACCTGTCGCGCACCATCGATCCCCTGCGCGTCGACATGGTGGAGTTGAACTGGCGCGCCCGCGGGCGCCTGACCGATGTCAGGGCAGGCGGACGCTGGGCTATGGAGACATCCACAGCCGCCCCGGACACGAAACGCCGCCGCCGAGAGGTAAACGCTGGTGTGTCGCGTCAGCTCACCCCGATGTTCGACGCTGCGGTCGATGTCCGCCATTCCAGCCAGGACTTCAGGGCCATGGGCGGCACCAGGGAGACCGGCGGCGTGCTGGGTCTCGGCGCCCAGGTTGGTCGGCGCCTGTCGATCGTCGGGCAGGCAGAGCTGACGTACTTCAGGCTCAAGGGCACCAGCAACGAGGCGCGCGAGCGGCGCTTCTGGCTGCGGTTGCGCTACGGCAATTGAAGGTCTGAGCCGGGCGCGTACGACTGCAAGAGATGAAAGACGAAAGGATGTACGTCACCAGGCCCTTCCTGCCCCCGTTGCAGGAGCTCGTGCCTTACCTTGAGGAGATCTGGGAGCGACGGATCCTCACCAACAACGGGCCTTTCCACGAGCAGCTCGAGAAAGCCCTTTGCGAGCACCTCGGGGTAAGGCACCTGGCGCTGTTCACCAACGCCACCATCGCGCTTGTATCTGCCCTGCAGGCCCTGCGCGTGGTTGGCGAGGTGATCACGACCCCTTACTCGTTCGTGGCTACGGCGCACTCGCTGCTCTGGAATGGCATCAAGCCCGTGTTCGTCGACATCGAGCCGGAGACACTGAACCTCGACCCGGACAAGATCGAGGCAGCCATCACGCCGCAGACCACGGCCATCATGCCCGTACACTGCTACGGCAATCCCTGTGACGTGGATGCGATCCAGCGAATCGCCGACAACTACAACCTGAAGGTCATTTATGACGCCGCGCATGCCTTCGGGGTGGAGTACGGCGGCAAGAGTATTCTGGACTACGGCGACCTGTCGGTCCTGAGTTTCCATGCCACCAAGGTATTCAATACCTTCGAGGGTGGTGCGATTGCCTGCCGCAACGCGCGCGCAAAGCAGCACATCGACCACCTGAAGAACTTCGGCTTCGTCGATGAGGCCACCGTCGTGGCCACCGGCATCAACGGCAAGATGCACGAGTTCTCGGCCGCCCTTGGACTGCTGCAGCTGAAGTACATCGGCCAGGTCATCGAGCGGAGGGCGCAAATCGACTCGCTGTACCGCGAGAGGCTCGCAGATGTGCCCGGCATCAAGCCTGTCCGGCGCGGAAAGCAGTCGGCGGACAACTTTGCGTATTTCCCGATCCTGGTGGAGAAGGACTACCCGCTCTCGCGCGACGACCTGTACGCACGGATGGGGGAGCGGGGTATACACTGCCGTCGCTACTTCTATCCTCTGATCTCGAGCTTCCCGATGTATCGCGGGCTGCCGTCGGCCCGGAAGGACAACCTGCCGGTGGCCAATGACGTGGCCGATCGCGTGATCTGCCTGCCGATCTACCCGGACATGTCCGACGCGGACGTCATTCGCGTGACCGACGCGATAGCGCGGCCCTGATGGAAGGCAGGACCACGACCATCGTCGCGGCGGTCAACGACGAGACCATCCTGGCGGAGAACCTTCGCCTGTCGCCTGACCTTGGCTCGGTCAGGCTGGTGGAAATGCGCGCGCAACCGTCCGCTGCCATTGCCTACAACCGGGGCGCCGACATGGCCGGCGCGGATGTGCTGGTGTTCGCCCACCAGGACGTATACCTGCCGGCGGGCTGGGTCGGGCGCCTGCACGCGCACATCGCGCGCATCGAGGCGACGCACGGCGCCTGGGGCATGCTGGGCGTCTATGGTGTGCGCGCAGACGGCACGCACGTCGGGCACTGCTGGTCGAGCGGCCTGCAGAGGGAGCTGGGCGGTCCTTTTGCTGAACCCGTGCCGATCGTGTCTGCCGACGAGCTGGTGCTGGTGGTCAACGGCCGCAGCGGCCTGCGTTTCGACGAGGCGCTGCCGGGGTTCCACCTGTACGGTACCGATATCGCACAAACCAGCCTGGAGCGCGGCCTGGGGGCATTCGCGGTCCATGATCCCGTGGTGCACAACAGCCGGCGCGTGCGGAGCCTCGCGGGCGCGTATACACGGGCTTACGATTACATGCGCCGCAAGTGGCGCAAGCGCTTGCCCATTCCGACCACGGTGGTGGCGCTGACGCGTACGGGCCTGCCGCTCTGGCGCCACCGCGCAAGCACGCGCCTGGGCCGGCTGCTGCGCGCCGGTGCGGCAGCCGGCACGCGGCAGCAGCCAGGGCATTCAAACGGCCGCGACATTGCCGTGAAACTGGGTTACGAATAGCACGTGATCGAACTGTACCGGAAACTCCTTGGCCTCCTCGATCGCGGCGAGAAGCGGCAGTTTGCACTGCTCGTGGTGATGATCATCGCGATGGGCTTGCTCGATGTCATCGGCGTGGCGGCCGTGCTGCCGTTCCTGTCGGTGCTGGCAGACCCGACCTACATCCACGAGAACCGGATCCTGTCCTGGGCGTACGACACCACGGGCGCCCCGGACGACCGCACGTTCTTGATGTGGGTCGGCGTGGGCGTGTTCCTGGTTGTGGTGGTGGGCCTGGCATTCAAGGCAGTGACGCAGTTCGTGCTGATCCGCTTCAGTACGATGCGCAACTACTCGATCTCGAACCGGTTGTTTCGCGGCTACATCGCCAAGGATTACGCCTGGTTCCTGCACCGGCACAGCGCCGACCTCGGAAAGTCGATCCTGTCAGAGGTCGATCAGGTCATCCACACGTGCATGATCCCGGGCCTGGAGCTGCTGGCGCACGCCAGCGTGGCGATTGCGCTGGCGGCCCTGCTGCTGGCCCTTGAGCCGCTGGTGATGCTGCTGGCGGTAATGCTCTTCGCCGGCACCTATGTCCTCATCTACGGAGCCGTGCGAGGTACCCTTGCGAGGGTTGGTGAGAAGCGCGTTGATGCCAACGCTGAGCGGTACAAGCTTGCCAACGAGGCGTTCTCCGGCATCAAGGAGGTCAAGCTGATGTCGCTGGAGCACAGCTACGCGCGGCGCTACGGTATTTCGGCCGAGATGTTCGCCCGAACCCAGTCGTTCGCATTCTCCATCGGGCAGATCCCACGCTACGTGCTGGAGGCCATCGCCTTCGGCGGCATGCTCGGCTTCGTGATCTACCTCCTCGGTCACGGCAGCGAGGGCCTCGACGACGCGGTGCCCACGCTTGGCCTGTTCGCATTCGCGGGCATCCGCCTGTTCCCGGCCCTGCAGCAGGTCTATCGCGATTTTACCCAGCTGCGGTTCGGCAAGTCGGCGCTGGAGAACCTGCATGAGCAGATTGTGGAGGTCAGAGGCGACCTCGGGCCGCAGGTCGACACCCCGGCTCTGCCGCTGAAGCAACTGCTGGAGCTCAGGGAAATCCACTTCCGCTTCCCGGAGGCTCCCCGTCCCGCCCTGCAGGGTGTCGACATGCAGATCCACGCCAACTCCATGGTGGGCATCGTGGGCGGATCCGGTGCGGGCAAGACCACCACGATCGACGTCATCTTGGGCCTGTTGCGGCCTGATTCCGGCAGACTGCTGGTCGATGGCGTCGAGGTGACCGAGGCCAACCGCATTGCCTGGCAGAAGTCGGTGGGCTACGTTCCGCAACAGATCTTTCTGCTCGACGACACGGTCGCGGCCAATATCGCCTTCGGCGAGGATCCGCAGAACATCGACATGGCGCGGGTGGAGAGAGCCGCGCGCGCCGCGGAGCTGCATGACTTCGTCACGCGGGAGATGGCCGAGGGCTACCAGACCATGGTTGGGGAGCGTGGCATCCGGCTGTCGGGTGGCCAGCGGCAGAGGATCGGCATTGCGCGCGCCCTTTACCGCGACCCGGACGTGCTGGTCTTCGACGAGGCCACCAGCGCGCTGGACAACTTGACGGAGCGGGCGGTGATGGAGGCGCTGCGCAACATTGCCGGCACCAAGACCATCATCGTTGTCGCCCACCGGCTCACCACGGTCATGGATTGCTCCAACATCTTCTTCATGGGCAACGGCCGCGTGCTGGAACAGGGCACGTATGCGGAGCTGCTCGAGAAGAGCCCGGAATTCCGCGAACTGGCGCTCCGTGGCGGCCGGAACGGCTGAGGTCCGCCGTCCGTTCAGGGCTTCTCGGTTGTCGGGATCAGGGGCCGCGCGAACAGCCCCACCCAGGGGCGAACGAGCGTGTGCAGGGCGTTGCTGCCCGCGCCGAAAAGGAGTACGCGGTCCAACAGCGTCCTGGACGTGAGGGCGTCGAATGCCTCGCGCGCAAGCGCCGCATCCCTCTCGAAATAGGCCAGCCGCAGCAGGCGCTTGTTCAGGTCCAGACGGTGGAGTGACTTCTCGGTCTCGTCCACGTTGTACATTTCCGCCATTTCCAGCATCTGGCGCTTCATTGCGATGCTCGTGCGCAGCAGCGCAGCCTTGGATGGATTGCGAGTGGCGGAAACGTCGATCCTCCGGTAGGTGGCCAGGGACTCGTCGATGTAGCCGATCCGCCCTTCGACGAACAGGCCCGCCCAGGTGGGCGTATCCCCGCAGGGCTGCGGTGTATCGCCCCCGAGCATCGCGGGGTTGCGCTCTACTGCCAGCGCCACCAGGTCCCGGCGCGCCATCACGGTGCAGGTCAGGATCCCGCTGCTCGGGGTGCCGCGGATGATGCTCTTGATCTGGTCGATCTTCCCCGGCTGCAGGTTGTTCTGCCGGTTGATGAAGGTCAGCCGGCGCCCGGTATCCTCGAACAGGATGTCGTAGTCGGAACACACCAGTGAGCAGGAGGGGTTGGCTTCGAGGAAGTCCACCTGCTTCTGCAGCTTCAGCGGGGTATTCCAGTAGTCATCGCCCTCGCAGTAGGCGATGTACTTGCCCGTGCAGGCTTCGAACGTGCGCCTGGCGTTTCTCGCCATGCCCACGTTCTGGTCCGAAGTGATCACGCGGATGATGTCAGGATGCCGCTGCTGGTACTCGCAGACGATCGCCAGGGTGTTGTCGGGCGAATGGTCCTCGCCGATCACGAGCTCGAACGGAAAGTCCGTCTGCTGGGCCAGTACACTCTCGATGGCCTCGCGGATGTACGGCGCATGGTTGTACGTAATCATGTGCACGCTGACTACGGGCGAAGTCATCGAACCTCCCTAGTTTCGGCGAACCGCGGTACCCTGCACCGCAGGGCCGCCGGCATTATGAACAATTCCCCGGGGAATCAACCGGCACGGCTCACAAGATCGGCATTCCGCGGGCATTCGGGGAGGCCTGGCGATGCCACAATCTGTGAAATGCCGCACGCGCCTTCTGGCCTGCCCATTGCTGGTCCGCCCTATAATGGCTTTCCATTTGGCCCGGTCCCGGCGCCGCAGCCGCTATCCGCTCTGCGAATTGCCCGGGGCGGAACCTCGGCGGGTGATGATCCAGCCGCGCTGAGCCTTGGTATCACCGTCTCGCCATAACCACGGAAGGCGCGGAAGTCAGAACAGGCTGCCATGTACGATCTGGTAATCATCAGTGCAGGAAAGTTCGGTCGGGAGCTGCTGGGGTGGGTGTATGACGCCATCGAGGATGGCGCGCCCTGGCGGGTGAAGGGTTTCCTGGACGATCGTCCCGGCATCCTGAAGCAGTTCGGCTACGAGGAGCCCATCCTGGGGCCGGCCGAGACCTACGAACCCCGGCCGAACGACCGTTTCTTCTGCTCCATCGGCGACATCGAGCCGCGGCGCCGGTACGTGGAGATGCTGCGTGCCCGCGGAGCGCAATTCACGACGCTGGTCCACCCCAGGGCGCTGGTGTCGCGCCGCGCAACGCTGGCGGCCGGCGTAACCATCGGACCCTTCGTCACAGTGGGGCCGGAGGCCTCGATCGGTGAATACACGTCGATCGGCACCTACACGGAGGTCAGCCACGACGTCAGGATCGGTGCGTTCTGCCAGCTGACCGCGCACATCTCCCTGGGGGGCAATGTGACCATCGGGGACAGTGTCTTCCTCGGCCTGGGGGCCGTTGTCGTGCCTAGAATCACCATCCATGAGCGCGTTTTCGTGGGGGCCGGCAGCGTGGTGCTTGAGGAAGTCCCGCCGGCCACCAAGGTGTTCGGCAATCCTGCCATGCCCTACGGCAAGGTCTCCGGGCCGGCATGAGGGACGTTCCTGCAGGGGCATCGATCTGGAGTCATTGAAGTGAAGAGCGGATCCTCGGAAAGCATCCCTGCACCGGAATTGAGCGTGCTGGAAGGCCCCGCCGATCCAGTCCCCGCCCGGTTTGTCCACGAACTGTTCGCCTCGCAGGCGGCGCGGAATCCCGCGTCAGTGGCCTTGGTATGCGGCGATGAATCCCTGACCTACGCCGGGCTCGAGGAGCGCGCTTCCCGGCTTGCCGCCAGGTTGCGCGAGGCCGGGGTGCAGCGCGGCTCTCTCGTGGGCATTTTCGTGGAGCGCTCCTGCGACATGGTGGCGGCCATGTTCGCCGTGCTCAAGTGCGGCGGGGCCTACGTGCCCATGGACCCGGCATTCCCAACTGAGCGCCTGGCGTGGATGATCGAGGACGCGGGCATGCCCGTGATGGTCGCCCAGAAGAGCCTGCTGGGAAGCCTGCCGCCGCACCAGGCTGCCGTGGTGTGCGTCGATGACGGCGAGACGGCCCGGTACGCCCCGTTGCAGCAGCCCATGGATGTCGGGCCTCAGGACCTGGCGTACGTGATCTTCACCTCCGGCTCGACCGGACGGCCGAAGGGCGTGCAGATTCCCCATCATGCGCTGGTCAACTTCCTGCAGTCGATGCAGCGTGAGCCGGGAATTGGCGAAGGTGACGTACTGCTGGCCGTCACGACCTTGTCGTTCGACATCGCGGCGCTGGAGATCTTCCTGCCCTTGGTGACTGGCGCAAGGGTCGTCATCGTCCCGCGCCAGGCCGCCATCGACGGCAAGGAACTCATCCGCCTCCTCGACTACCATGGCGCCACGATGATGCAGGCGACGCCTTCCTCATGGCGGCTGCTGCTGGCGGCCGGCTGGAAGGGGCATCCTCGGCTGCGGATCCTGTGCGGCGGCGAACCGCTGCAGAAGGACCTCGCCGCGCAGCTTCTGCCGCGGTGCCATGAGCTCTGGAACATGTACGGGCCCACGGAGGCGACGATCTGGTCCACGTGCGGCAAGGTGACCGAGGGTGCGTCCTTCATGAGCATCGGCCGACCCATTGCCAATACGCAGGTCTACATCGTCAGCGAGACGATGGACCTGTTGCCGGCGGGAGAGGTCGGCGAGCTGCTGATTGGCGGCGACGGCCTGGCGCGTGGTTACCTCAACAGGCCCGAGCTGACCGCTGAGAAGTTCATCCCAAATCCGTTCGGGGATGGCCGGTTGTACCGGACCGGTGACCTGGCGCGCATCCACGCCGACAACACGCTGGAGTGCCTCGGTCGCATCGACCATCAGGTGAAGGTGCGCGGCTATCGCATCGAACTGGGAGAAATCGAAACTGTCCTGGCCGGCCACCCGGGTGTCGCGCAGGCCGTGGTCACGGCCAGGGAGGACGTGCCGGGCGTGAAGTACCTGGCTGCGTACGTGGTCCCGAAATCTGGCGGAGAGGATGCTGGCGACGCGCACGACGGCGAAGAGCAGGTCAAGGACTGGCAGCGCATCCACGACGAGCTGTACGCCCACTACACCCGAGCCGAACAGCTGCCTGACGAGGACTTCACTGTCTGGATCAGCAGTTACACGCGCGAGCCCCTGCCGCGCCAGGAGATGCGCGACTGGCTGGACTCCATCGTTGGGCGGATCAAGGCGCTCAAGCCGCGGCGCGTGCTGGAGATCGGCTGTGGCACCGGCCTGATCGTCACGCGGGTAGCGCCGGTGTGCGAGCACTATGTGGGCCTGGATTTCTCTGGTGTCGCCATCGACCAGCTCCGGCAGCGGCTTGCCCGGCTTCCCGGCGACTGGTCGAATGTCGAGCTGCTGAAGAAGACCGCGGATGACCTCCTTGACCTGCCGGAGGGGAGCTTCGACACGGTCATCATCAACTCGGTCATCCAGTACTTCACCGGCGTTGACTACCTGCGGACGGTGCTGGAGCGCGCGGCACGGCTCATCACCGATGGCGGGAAGATCTTCGTCGGCGACGTGCGCCACCACGGCCTGCTGGAATCTTTCCATGCTTCCGTCGGATTGTTCCAGGCACCGGAATCGATGTCCGTCGCTGACCTGCGCGCGCAGGTGGAACGCAATTGCAAGGAGGAAGAGGAACTGCTGGTCGATCCGGCGTTCTTCCACCTCCTGCCGGCCCATATCGGTCGGATCACGGGCGCGTCTGTCCAGCTCAAACGCAGTCCCTGCCATAACGAGCTGACATGCTACCGGTACGACGCGGTCCTGCATGTCGGGACTGAGGCCACACCGCCGGCCGGGCTGGTCGAGCGGAACTGGAAACGCGACGGTCTGGACCTCGACCAGGTCCAGGCGATCCTTTCTGAGCAGCCGGCCGCGTTCTGTGTCCGGGACGTGCCTAATGCAAGGCTGCTTGGCGACCTCGCGGTCGCGGCCGCGTTGACGAAGGGGAGTGCCCAGGATCTTCGATCGTTGCGCGAGCTGCAGCAGGAAGCGGCAGCAGGCGGGCTGGAACCGGACGCTTTCTGGGATCTGGCCGAAAAGGTGGGTTGCGAAGTTCGCGTCGACTGGAGCGAAGAGCCCGGCTACTTCGACGTGCTGTTCGAACGAAAGGGGGGCGGTGCGCCGCTGGCGTGGTCGGGCAGCGGCAGCCAGGCCCGGCACGGGCGCGACCTGAAGGCGCTTGTGAACAACCCTCTGCGTTCTGTTGCGGTGCGCGATCTGGTGCCGGAACTCAAGGCCCTTGCGGCGAAGAGCCTCCCTGACTACATGATCCCGGCGGCGTTCATGGTACTGGACGAACTGCCGCTGACGCCGAACGGCAAGGTCGATCGCAAGGCTCTCCCGGCGCCGATCCGCAAGCGACCGGACCTGCCGCAGCCCTACGAGGCTCCTGGTACGGAGCTGGAGCGCACCATGGAGCGGCTGTGGTGCGAGATCCTGCAGATCGACCGGGTCGGTATCGACGATCGCTTCTTCGACATCGGCGCCAACTCGCTGCAACTGGTGGAAATGCAGCAGAAGCTGCTGGAGGTGATCGGCAAGGAACCCCATATCACCGATTTCTTCCAGCACAGCACCATCCGTACCCTGGCCCGTCACCTGTCCTCCGACGCGGATCGTGTGCAGTCGCAGGCTCGGGAGCCCGCGGTGCTTGAGCGCAGGCAGGCTGCCGGCTTCGAGCCGATCGCGATCATCGGTGCGGCTGGCAGGTTCCCTGGCGCCACCAGCGTCGAGGAGTTCTGGGACAACCTCGTCAGCGGCCGTGACACCATCACCCGCTTCACGCGGGAGGAGAGCGAGTGCCCGTTGCCCGACCAGCAGGGACTGGTGCGCGCGCGCGGCATCCTGGAAGGCGTGGACCAGTTCGACCCGGCCTTCTTCGGGTTCACTCCTGCCGAAGCCAGCGTGATGGATCCCCAGGCGCGCGTGTTCCTCGAATGCGCCTGGGAGGCGCTGGAGTCCTCCGGCTATGATCCCGAGAGCTGCCCGCAAGCCATAGGCGTCTTTGGCGGCAGCAGCTTCAACACCTACCTTCTTTACCACCTGGCTGCCAGTCCGGGTGGCGCAGCGGCCATCGCGGCGCAGTACCAGTTCGATGGCTGGCCGGTGGTCCTGGGCAACGACAAGGATTACCTGACCACGCGCGTCGCGCACAAGTTCGGCCTGCGCGGCCCGGCGGTGACCGTACAGACCGCCTGTTCCACCTCGCTGGCTGCGGTGGCCCAGGCTTGTGCCAGCCTGCAGCGGGGAGAGTGCGACATGGCGCTGGCCGGCGGCGTCTCGATCACGTTCCCGCAGAAGCGCGACTACGTGGCCCAGCAGTATGCAATGACCTCGTCGGACGGCTACTGCAGGCCGTTCGACGCCGATGCCACCGGAACCGTGTTCAGCAGTGGCGCCGGCGTGGTGATGCTCAAGCGGCTTTCCGATGCCCAGCGTGACGGCGACAACATCCTGGCCGTCATTCATGGTATCGGCATCAACAATGACGGCGACGACAAGGCCGGATTCACCGCTCCCAGCGTGTCCGGGCAGGCAGATGCGATCCAGCGCGCGCTGGAGATGTCAGGGTTCCCACCGGAAACGATCAGTTACGTCGAAGCGCATGGCACGGCTACCCGACTTGGTGACCCGATCGAGATCGCAGCCTTCACCCAGGCTTACCGCCGCTACACCAATGCCACCGGCTACTGCTGGATCGGTTCGCTGAAGGGCAATGTGGGTCACCTGGAAGCGGCCGCCGGCGTGGCGTCACTGATCAAGACCGCGTTGGCCTTGTCGCGGAAGCAGATCCCCCCGACAGCCCACTTCAACAAGCCGAACCCGGCCATCAACTTCGCCAGTTCGCCGTTCCGCGTCGTGTCGAAGCTCGTTGCCTGGGGGCGTGGTGAATCGCCGCGCCGGGCGGCCGTCAATTCGCTGGGCGTGGGCGGCACCAACGTGCACCTGGTCCTGGAGGAGCCGCCCGAGCAGGCTTGCGATACGGCATCCCGCGGCAGCGAGCTGCTGGTACTGTCGGCACGCACACCAGAGGCTCTGGAGCGGATGTCGCACAACCTGGCGGACTGGCTTGAGGCGAAGGCAGCCCTGGGCGCCCCGCCGCTGGCTGACGTGGCGTTCACCCTGCAGCGCGGCCGGAAGGCCTTCCCGTGCAGGCGATACGTGGTAGCGTCCGACGTGCGCGCAGCGGTGACCCGGCTGAGGGAGCGCAGTGCAACCACGGCCCCCGCCGAGGCTGCATCGGGCGTGGCATTCATCTTCCCCGGCCAGGGAGCCCAGTACACCGGCATGGGGCGCCAGCTTTATGCGTCCGAACCGGTGTACCGCCAGGTCGTCGATGAGTGCGCCGGCATCCTGCTGGGGCATCTGGGGCGTGACATCCGCGAGGTGCTGTACGCGGACGTCCCTGCGGACAGCGCGATCGCGACAGAGATAGACCAGACCGGGTACGCGCAGCCTGCCATCTTCGTTACCGAGTACGCACTGGCGCGACTGTGGATGTCCTGGGGCATCAAGCCTGCGACGCTGCTCGGTCACAGCATCGGCGAGTACGTGTGTGCCGTGCTGGCCGGGACCTTCACGCTGGAAGATGCGCTGCGGCTGCTTGCCCGCCGCGCCACGCTGATGCAGGCTCTTCCCGCCGGATCGATGATGGCAGTGCGCATGGCACCCGGACAGCTGCAGGATCGCCTGCCTGGCGGCCTGGACATTGCTGCGTTCAATGGCAGCCAGCAATGCATCGTGTCAGGACCGACGCCGCTGGTGAAGGATTTCCAGTCAAGGCTTGAGGCGGAAGGTGTCGACACGAAGCTGCTGCGCACCTCGCATGCGTTCCATTCCTCGATGATGGAGCCGATGCTCGACGAGTTCCTGCGCACTGCCCAGTCCGTCGAGCGCACGGCGCCGCAGCTGCCGTGGGTTTCCACCTGCACCGGTGACTGGATGACCTCAGCCGAGGCCACGGACCCCGCCTACTGGCCGCAGCAGGTGCGCAAGCCCGTCCAGCTCGAGAATGCCTTCCACACCCTGCTTGGCAAAGGCCGCATGGTGTGCCTGGAGGTGGGGCCGGGGCAGGTTCTGACGCAGCTTGCACGCCAGCACCCTGCGAAGAACAACCTCGTTGCGGCCGTGCCCACGCTTGGCGCGCTGGCGCGTCAGCGCCCCGAGCTGGAAGCCGTGCTCGATGGCATGGGACAGTTGTGGGTGGCAGGCGTGAAGCCTGACTGGAGGCAGTTCCATGCCGGCTTCGCGCGGCGCATTGTGGCGCTGCCGACCTATCCGTTTGAGCGGCGTCGCTGCTTCGTCGACGCCTCGCAGGCATCTTCGCAGCGTGGGTCGAACGTCATCCCGCTGCCTGCAGCCGCGCCTGCCGACCTTCCGGTAGTCGTGCAGCAGCAGGTGTCGTCCGTTCCCGCACCTGCTGAGTTACCTGCGGGCGGCAACCGGCGCGATCTCATCCTCGAGCGCATCCTTGCAGTACTGGCGGACTTGTCAGGCATGTCGGCAGCGGAGCTGCCCGCCGACAGGTCTTTCCCCGAGCTTGGCTTCGACTCGCTGTTCCTCACGCGCATCAGTCGTGCGCTGCGGGAGGAGTTCCAGCAGCAGGTGAGCTTCCTGATGCTTGCCGGTGATGTACCTACGCCGTCGGCGCTGGCTGCGTGGCTGGACGAACGCCTTGCGCCGGACTGGCGGCCGGCCGGCGCCACGCGGCAGACGGCGGAACCGAAGGCGGTGGTTGCCCCGCCGGCGGTGCCTCGGCCCGCTGTCGAGGCCCCTGCGGACATGCAGTCTCTGCACGCGCGCGTGGATGCGCTGGCTGCGCAGGTCGAGCGCCTGGTCGCCTTGATTTCCTCGGGCCAGCTGCCACGCGCCGCGGGGGCGGCTGTTGAAGCGGGCGGCCCCGGGGATTCCCTCGTGACCGACCTGCGCGGCGTCTTCGCTGCCGTGCTCAAGCGGCCTTCCGTCGAAGCGGACGAGGACTTTTTCCAGCTGGGTGGAACGTCACTGCAGGCGGTGATGGCAGTGGCTCGCATGAAGCAGGAACTGTCGCTTGACGTCGCCGTGGCCGACCTGTTCGCACACCCGACGGCGACTGCACTTGCCGCCTTCCTGCGTTCGGAGGCGGCGCCTGGAAGGCCCTGAAGGCATGTCTACCGCCCGGCCGGAATCGCCCCCCCCGGGCGCCCGCATGACATAGCGCGGGCCGGCCGTGACGCAGTGCCGGAACGTCGGGAAAACCCTGATTCTTTCCAGGAATTGTGCGTCATTCGGCATTTGCAGGGATTGTCGTCATTTGCGCACATTTCCCCGCTGCGCGGGCCCGTTGTATAACCGGACCTCTCCAGATCAAACCCAAGTGCTCAAATGGCAAAAACCTCTCGCGCCCTGATCACCGCATTGCTGCTGGTTCCGCTGTTCGCGTCGGCTGCCAACGTGCACGTCCGTCCCGGCTCCAGCGGATCTGGCGCCAGCTGGAGCGATGCCCTGGGATCGCTCCCCGCCACGCTGAAGCGCGGTGACACCTACTACCTCGCGTCCGGGAACTACGGTCGTTATACCTTCGACGATCCCGTTTCCGGCACCACGCCGATCATCATCAAGAAGGCGACCAGCGAGGACCATGGCAGCGACGTGGGCTGGAACTCCTCCTATGGCGAAGGCCAGGCGGTGTTCGGCGAAATCACGGTCCTCACCGGCTACTACATCATCGACGGCCAGCGCCGCAACGCGGATTGGTGGAAGGGGGCCACGTCGCAGTACGGCATCAAGATCAAGGCTTCCGGCGGACGGGCCGTGCGCCTGGACAACGGCGGGTCCTCCGGCGCGAACAACGTGACCTTCCGCTACGTGGACATAGAGGGCAATGGCCGTGATACCGGCATCGGTGACGATGCCATCTACGGCCTCGCCGGCAACAGCAACATGACCTTTGAGTATTGCGCGATCCACGACACTGATCGCACGCTGTTCCTGATGCGCGGCAACTGGCGCAACCTGGTGGTCAACTCGTGCTACCTGGCGCGCAATACCAGCACCGATGCCATCCATGGCGAATTGCTGTCATCCACCGATGTCACCAACATGACGTTTGTCAACAACGTCATCGAGGACATCGAGGGCACCGCCGTCTGGGCAGGCTTGAACAATGGCACCTGGTCGGGCGTGCTGATCCAGGGCAACGTGATCACGCACACGCCGACTTACCGCACTGGCCGCAATATGCGCGCAGGATCGGGCAGCGGCGTCGCAGCCGTGGTGTACGTGGCCAACGACTCAAGCAACCGCAATTCGGCGAACAACGTAAAGTTCTACAACAACACGCTGGTCAACGTGCGCGGCCTCTGGGGTGGCGTGCACATCGAGTCAGGCTCGGGTAACGAGTCGCGCGGCAATATCTGGTACAACTCGCCGCGCCTGGGTACTGCGGGCGTTTCGGTGCACAGCAGCAACTGGTACTACAACACCCAGCAGGACGGAGACAACTCCAGCAGCAAGGTGGTGTGCTCGTCGAACTGCGACATTTTCGTGTCGATCGCCGACAAGGACTATCGCCTCAAGGCGCCGCTGCCGGGCGAGAGGCTTGAAACGCCCTACATGTCCGACGCGTTCGGTTCCGTCCGTGGCTCGGATGGAACCTGGGATCGCGGTGCGTTCGAGTTTGGCGGCAAGTCCGCAGCGGTCAGCGTTCCCAAGGCGCCGTCTCTGAGCGTCGAGTAAGCTGGTCTTGGGCCCGGCCGCGGTGCCACGCGCGGCCGGGAGCTACCCGGGTCAGGCCGGCTGGCGCAGACCCATCGCCCACATTGCGAGTCCTCCGTAGCGCTGCAGTACGTGCGCAAGGCGTTCCCGGGCCGATGGCCTGAATGCCAGGATGACCGGGGCCGCAATGGCAACCCCCACGAAGCGCCCTGTCGAGCCGGCCAGCACTGCCATCCGGTACAGGAAGGCCTTCAAGGCACCGTCATGCCTGGCCATGACCCGAAGGTTGGCCGCGCGCTGGCGCACCGGTGCAAAGTCACGGCCTCGCTTGCGACTGCCTGCGCCCTCGTGATGGTAGATGACCTCGGATGCGAGATATCTCAGCCGGTATCCCGCCTCGCGGATGCGCAGGCACAGGTCCACGTCCTCGCCGTACATGAAGAAGCTCTCGTCGAAGCCCCGCAGGCGCGAATCGAGTTCCCGGCTGAGAAGCATGCAGGCCCCGGAGAGGCATTCCACGTCACGGGTATCCTGGTGGTCCCAGTAGCCCAGCTCGCGGGCACTGAACAGCCGGCTGCGCGGGAACAGGCGATCCAGGCCCAGCAGCGAACACAGCTCGTTCCAGGGTGAAGGTACGTCGCAGGCGCAGGTGTACTGGATCGAACCATCGGAGTTGAGCAGTCGGCAGCCCACGGCGCCGATGCCGGGATCGCGCTCAATCTCTTCCAGCATGCCGGTCATTGCGTCGGTGACGAACTCCGTATCCGGGTTCAGATAGAAGATGTACCGGCCATTGGCCTGACTTGCGGCGAGATTGCACCCGCGCGCGAAGCCCAGGTTCTCCTCCGAGGCCACCACGCGTACCTCCGGAAACCTGGACCTCACGGCTTCCACGCTGCCGTCGGCGGAACAGTTGTCCACGACGATGATCTCGTAGCTCACCTTCGGTCCGGTCAGGCGGATCACGGAGTCGATGCACTGGCATAGCAGCTCGCGCGTGTTCCAGTTGACGATGCAGACAGAGACGTCCATCAGCTACCCCGGATGAAACGGCGGTGCCACATCTCGAAGGAGATGAGCAGATAGATGTGCCGCATGTAGCTTTCGCGGCCGGCCTGGTGTTCACGCATGATGGTGCGTATGTAGCCGACGTCGAAGAAATCCCGGACGCCGGATGTGCTGTCGAACAGCAAGTCCTCCACGTAGGCGGCCATGCGGTCGCGCAACCACTTCTCCACCGGGTTGGCGAAGCCCTTCTTCTTGCGATAGACGATTTCCTGCGGAAGCCAGGCTTCGATGGCCTTCTTGTGCAGGTACTTGCCGGTGCCGCCGCGGATCTTGAATTCCAGGGGCAGCGATTCGATGAACTCGATGATGCGCCAGTCGAGGAACGGTACCCTGGATTCGATGGAGTTGGCCATTGAGGTCTTGTCGCTGACCATCAGCAGATCATCAGGCAGGCTGGCCCGCGTGTCGATGTACAGCATCTGGCTCACCGGATCCAGGTGTGTCACGTCGCGCTGCAGGCGTGCAATGGCCTGCCTGGCCTTGTAGCCCTGGTGCACCGCCAGTTCCGGTCGGTCGCCCCGGAACAGCGACTGTCGCATGTCCTCGGTGAAGAACGAATAGATCTTGGCGAAGCGCGTGAGGATGTCCGGTTCGTCGAGTGACGCGACGCCGCGCTTGAGCCGCTCATTGCGCGGCAGTGCGTTCACCAGTGGCCGGATCAGGCCCCTGCGGATCAATGCCGGGATACGCTGGTAGGTATCGGACATCTTCAGGCCGAGGTACCGGTGATAGCCGGCCCAGGGCTCGTCCACGCCCTGGCCGGTGAGCGCAACCTTGACCTCCCGGGCGGCGAGCTTCGCTACGAAGTAGAACGCTGCGGCCGTCTCGTTGCCGACCGGTTCCTCGAGGTCCCACAGGTAGCGGTCGTAGTACTCCAGGTAGTCCTCCGCCGTGATGATCCACTCGTGGTGGGTGGATCCGAATCGGCGCGCCATTTCCCGGGCGTCATCTGTTTCGTTGGTCCTTTCGCCGTCCTCGAAGCCGATGGTGAAGGTATGTATGGCTCCGCCAGACTGGCGCCGCATCTCGGCCAGCAAGCAGCCGGAGTCGACGCCGGAGCTGAGGAACAGCCCCACAGGCACGTCGCTGCGCAGCTGCAGGCGTACGGCGTCCTGCACCAGCGCCTGGTACTGCTCCACCAGCGATTCCTCGCGGGCATCCTGCAGGTGGCGGGGAATTCTGTCCCAGAACCGCTCGATCTTCAGGTTTCCGCCCTCGGCCACCATCAGGTGCCCGGCCGGAAGCTTGTGGATGCCGTCGAACAGCGTGCGTGGGGCAGGTACGAAGCGGAAGGTGAACAGCTCGCCGAGCGCCTCAGTGTCGACGCGGCGGGCAACGGCCTCGCTGGCGAGCAGCGCCTTGATTTCCGAGGCGAACAGCAACTGGCCCGGCAGCCGGGCGTAGTAGAGCGGCTTGACTCCGAGGTGGTCGCGCGCCAGGAAAAGGCGGCGTCGACGGCTGTCCCAGACTGCAAACGCAAACATGCCGTTGAAGCGGCGGACGCAGTCCGTGCCCCACTGTTCGTAGCCGTGAACGATCACTTCGGTGTCGGAGCTGGTACGGAACACGTGCCCGCATTGCTCCAGTTCCTGCCGCAGCTCGACGAAGTTGTAGATCTCGCCGTTGAAGACGACGGCGATGGTGGAATCCTCGTTGAAGATGGGCTGCGAGCCGCCTTCCAGGTCGATGATGCTCAGGCGGCGATGGCCGAGCCCGACCTCGCGGTCCATGTGCAGGCCGGCGCCGTCCGGGCCGCGATGCTTGATGCACGCCGTCATCCGTTCCACCAGGCCGCGGTCGGCCGGGGCGCCATCGGTGCGGAGGATTCCGGTGATGCCGCACATTCAGTCGATACCTCGCTTTCAGCTGCTGGCCCGGTGGCGCAGGCGGCTCCTGACCATCCTGCGGTACTGGCGCTGCTCCTCGGGGGTCACCAGCTTGGGCTCGCGCTTCAGCCAGGCGGAGAAGTAGCCGCGAGCCAGCGCCAGGCCTCCCAGGATGCGCGGCCGCTGGAAAAGCATCCGCTTCGCGGCCTTGGCCAGTTCCACGACCGGGCTCGCACCGATGCGGTAGTCGATCAGCCCGTGGAAACGGTGCGTAGCGAGCGTACCCATGGCCGAACCTTCGGGCTTGAGGTGGTCGAACCTCAGGTCCTCGAAGTGGCCGGTACGCCAGCCGCGCAGGTTGGCACGAATCTCGTCCACCGTATCCCACCCCTTTGAAGTGGCGAAGCCGCGGATCTGCTCGAAGCAGGCACGCCGGACGACCTTGCAGGCGCCGGCGGCGTGGTAGTTGGGCATGCTGACAGGCTCCCAAGCCCCTCCGTCGCGCTGTTCCCAGTACACCCCGGAGACGATTCCCCAGGAGGGTTCCCGGGCCATCCGATCCAGCAGTACCGCGAAGTAGTCCGGCCCGAACGCCACATCGGCATCGAGCTTGACCACGAACTCCCACGGAACGTCGCCGATCGACGCCAGCCCGCGGTTGAAGGCCACGACTTCAGCCGAGCCGAGATCCCGCCGTTCAGAGCCCGTATCCAGGATGGAAACCCAGTCCAGCCCGTCGGTCTTCGTGGCGACGATCTCGCGAGTCCGGTCGGTGGAGCCGTCATTGACCACCACCCAGCGCAGTGGCTTGTGGGTCTGGCCAAGCATGGAGTCGACGGTGCAGCCGACGAAGCGCTCCTCGTCGCGCACCGGGGTCACGACCACGTAGGAAGGCAGGCTCATGCGGACTGCGCCCTCCGGGCGGGGGATGCGATCGATCGCATCTTCTTGTACGCAGCCTGCACCGGCCCGAACCAGTCGTAGGCGCCGGCCAGCTTGGCGCGCAGCAGTGCCTCGTCATCGCAGTCGTTGACCGGCAGCCGGGGCAGGAACAGCAGGTCGCTGCCTGCAGCGGCACGTCCGACCATCGTCGTGACGCCGTGGTCGTATCCGTTCGCCTCGAGCCGGGCATGCAGATGGGCGGTGAAGCGGGCATCCTCAGCCGGGAAGCGGAATGGATACGAGAAGGAGGTAACCTTGCGGCCCAGGTTCTGCTCGATGTCCGACTTCGACCGGGACAGCTCCTGCTCCAGGGCCTCCAGCGGCAGTTCGACCAGGCGGGAGTGGGTCATCGAATGTGAACCGAAATCGATGCCGCGGTCAGCCAGCTCGCGTACCTGCACCCAGCTCATGCACGGATCTCCGGTGGGGAAGGTGCCGCCGACGCAGGCGCTGGCCAGGAACACCGTAGCCGTGAAGCCGCGAGCCTCGAGCAGCGGGAACGCCTGCGTGTAGAAATCGAGCAGGCCGTCGTCGAAGGTGATCACCACGGGAGTGGCGCCTTCGCGAGAGCGGATCTCGCCGCGCAGCATCCGCACGGCCTGGGTGAGAGACACTACTTCAAACGCATCGCCGGCGAGCACGTCCAGCTGCGCCGCAAAGGTCCGGGGGGACGTGACGGTACGGAAGTAGGGGCTGCGCTGCCGGTCGAGCGCGTCTGAGATACCGTGGTACATCAGGATCGGGATGCGCAGCTGGCGGGAAACGCCGCGCAGCTTCAGCAGCGGCGCCACCAGCGCCACGCTCACCATCCTGTCCGGACGCATCAGCTCAGCCATCCCGACTTTCCGTCAGGCGCCTGGTGATCTCGAGGTACACCGAGCGCTTCACGTCCCAGTTGTTCTCCGCGACGAACGCCGAGGCTTCCTGCGCGCGGGCCAGCGTATCCGCAGGATTGCGCCACGCTTCGAGGATCGCGCGCGCAAGGTCATCGGCATCATCGGGCCTGAAGAATCGCAGCAGGCGCTCGTCGAAGTAATGCTTGTCGACGCGCGTCTCGGCTACCACCAGTGGCACGCCGACGGCCATGAATTCCAGGATCTTGGTGCTGAAGGCGTCGCCGCCGAAGGAATCATTGCGCTTGGGCACAACGGCCAGGTCGGCGTCGGCCATCAGCTTTGCGATCTGCGAAAGCGGACGCGTGCCGCGCAGGTGTACCACGTCCTGCAGGCCGAGTTCGGCAACGAGTTTCCCCAGGTTCCCGCGCTCCGGTCCTTCGCCGTAGATGTCGAAGGCGATGCCGGGAATCTCCGGTCGCACCTTGGCCACGGCCCGGATGGCGATGTCCAGTCCCTGGTGGTGGTTCAACGACCCGGGATACATCAGCAAGAAGCGACCGTCCGCACTGCGCTGGCGCAGCCCCGGCCGGAACGTGGAGACGTCCGGGTAGTTGATGATGCTGGTGCACTTGTCCTCGGGGACGGAACGGGCAACCAGCCGGTCGCGCCACAGGTCATTGGCGATGATCACGTGGTTCGCGAAGGCTGCGGAGGCCCGCTCCATCCATACCAGCAGGCGGAACACCAGGCTGTCGGTTCCCGTACTGAACTTCGCTGCATAGAACTCGGGCACGATGTCGTGGATGTCGAGGATCACCCGTGCGCCCCGCAGTTTCGCCGGCAGCGCGGCAAAGACCTCGAAGTCCGGCACGGAGTGCACGTGCACCAGGTCGTAGGGCCTCTCCCGATGGCGCCGTGCCAGCGCCCACGTGGAGCGGAACAGGAATGCCAGGACGCGCCAGAGGTAGGTCAGCTTGCCGCGCTCGTTCTTCTCGCGGTACTGGATCCTGAATACGCGCACGCCGTCGATGACCTCCTCGGCGGGCTGACCCGGCCGGCGCAGGGCGATGGCGTCGCAGCTTCCGCCAGCTTCCACGATGGCGCGGGCGTAGCGGATGACGCGGCCGTCACCCTCGTAGAAGGTGTAGGCCACCATGCATGCGTGCAGTGGCTTGCGTGTTGCCAGTGTCATGCCGGACTCCTGACCGCGGGACTTGCGGCAAGGGAGGAGGCAGCGCCGTGGGGCGCGCGCCGGCGGACGGGTATCACGCGCGGCGCCGCCGGCCGTCCGGATTCCGGGCGCGCTGGAGGTTGCTTCTGCGGGGCCGCAGAAGGCTCCACCGCGGTTGCCCCGGCCATGGTGACGATGGCCACGAGCGTGAGGTAGATGAACGCGAATGACTGGTCGAAGTACGCCACAGCGATCGATGTGGCCGTGTGCGCAAACAGCGAGCAGCCGAGCGCCCATACCAGGAACTCGTCGCTGCCACCTGCAGCGCGGATCCTGCGGATGGCCGTGCCGGCCATGGAGTAACCCACGACGAGCATGCCGATGAACAGGAGGGTTGCCGGGAAGCCGGCGCGCACGCCGAGGTCGAGGTAGTAGTTGGTGATATCCGTGTGGTTGGGGCTCCACGATACGCCGGTGGGCATCCAGTGGCGGGTGTAATCCGTTCCCGCCAGCCACCACTCGGAGAAGTTTGAGAATGCGGCATTGATCAGCTGTGCCCGGTGCCAGCCCGTGCTGCCGCCGGCCACGTCGATGCGGGCCAGGATGTAGTACGCGGGGGCCTTCATCACCAGCTCGAGCAGCAGGTAGCCGGCCAAGATTCCCAGGCGGACCCACTTCATGTAGTTGCGGATGGGCCACATGCACAGGGCCGCCGTCGCGAACATCGCGCTCATCAGCGGGCTGCTTGATGCCGAAGTGATGACGATGACGACGCAGGCACAGGCGCCAACGATCGACGTCACGCGGTAGGAGTTCCACAGTGCAAGTGCGATCGGCAGGCAGGCTGCGCCGGTGGTGCCTGCGAGGATGGCGTGGGCGAACGGTCCCTGGGAGCGCAGGCGACCCTCGCGTATCGCAGGAACCTCGGGCACGCCGCCGAGCGCCGAGAACAGGTTGTACTGCCGGATCTGCTCGAGTGCCATTTCGATGGCCACCGGCACGAGCAGCACCACGACCAGACGGCAGGTGAATCGCACGTCCTCGGCTGTGGTCAGGAACGAGCGCAGCAGGAAGTAGACGCCGCAGATGTTGAAGGCCAGGCCGAGGTTCGAGACCAGCGTCTCAGAGGGATTGTCGCGAAAGACCGAGCAGAGCAGCACCCACGCCGCCCATACGATGACAACCCAGTCCAGGCGGTTCAGGCCGCCACTGGGGAACTCGTGGCGGATCACCAGCCGCGCCAGGCCGACCAGCACGATGATGCGGATCACGAAGAAGCTGAACGGGCCGATCTCAATGCCCTGGCTCAGCACCATGTAGCACACGCTGGCCATCAGCGGTGCGACGGCCCAGCGGCGCGGCAACGCCAGGATGAGCACTGCCGCCACCAGCGTGAATACGATGCCTATGGGCGAAAGGGGGATCATCGCTCGCCGTCCCTCACCCCGGTTCCTGCCGGTCGGACCAAGTGGCGGGCGTTGGGCCGGTACATCCCGCGGCTGATGGCGCGCCGGATGGTTCCCGCGACGGACCGTACCTTGTCACGCAGCGGGATGCGCAACCAGTTGCTGAAGAGGCTGAATCCCGACAGCCCCGGCGCCGGGATGCCCAGGGTGCGCAGAGACAGCGTGCGGCCCCAGATGGCGCCACGCTTGCGCTGCAGTTCCTTCTGCGAGAGATCGAGCGTCTTCGGCTCCACCACCTTCAGCTTCACGTAGCCGGCGCGGATGGCCCCCTCGACGATCTCACGTCCACGCTCGGTGCGGGCGAGGACCAGGGAGGAGCCTGCTTCACCGGGCTCGATGGGCCGGTACCATGGATCACCGCAGGAGATGTCGGCGAATTCCGCCGTGCTGTCCGGGCAGAGGTGACATCTGTAGGGGCGGTAGCTCTGCAGGAAGGCCCAGGCTTCCTCGTAGGTGGCGAGATTGGTCCATTCGCTGGAGCCCTTGCGGCGTACGGCGAAATGTCCCGGCCAGCCTCGTCCCCGATAGCGCAGCTCCTCGACTTCCTCCGGCTTGATGCCATGTCTGGCGAGCAGGTCGAGCGTGCCCTGCGTGCTGGGCGTGCCGGCGCAGAAGATGCCGATGGCGAGGCCAAGCTTTTCCTTCACGCCCGGGCGCAGGTCCTGCAACTTGCGGGCCCCGGCCACGTCGCACGGCTTGCCGATGAACGCGGCCGGGGCCTGCAGTCCTTCGACCATGCCCAGGCCGTCGCAGGGAGAAGCCGGCGCGTAGCGCGATCCGGTACTGGCGAGCAGCTGCTCGCGCGTGGTGCTGAACGTCGTGCGGTTGCGATAACGGACCACGTCGTCATTGCCGACGTGCACCACGCCGGCCATGCCGGCCTGCTCGACGGCATACAGTGCCAGGGCGCTGGCCAGGCCGCCGGAGGAACCGTTGAACTGGAGTCCGGCATCGGCCGCATGTCCTTCCCACACCTGCAGCACGGGGCCCCAGCTCTTGCGCAGGCTTTCGATGTACTGCGGGCCGGCGGGGGCGGGTTCGCGCAGCGCGATGCCGGGACAGACGTCCACGCAGGCCGTGCAACCGCTGCAGGGACCGCTGCTGGTGCGGAGGGGGCGAAGGCCCTCGTCGACCAGGTCGACCATCTCAAGCTTCCGGTCGGGGCAGGCGGATACGCATGCACCGCAGCCGATGCACATGCGCCAGGCGGCGATGTCCGTTGCGTCCTTGAATCTGGTCATGCCACTGTTCCCGCGTGCTGTCAGGCCATGCCGTCCAGCATGCCCATTACGTTGCGCCGGACCTCCGGCATGGTGGCCTGGAGGCGGGCGGAAATGCCGTGACGGCCGGCGAACTTCGCGTCGACGGTGGCCAGTATCTCATCCAGGATCGACTGGCGCGGATCGACTACCAGGTCACGAGCCCCAACGCTCGCCAGCACGCCGGCGAACTTCCTGCTGTAGGCGATGCCGATCGCCGGGATTCCCTGCGAGAGGGCGCCGATGCAGGCGTGCATGCGTGCGCCGAGGAAGAAATTGCAGCGCCCGATCAGGTGCTTGATCTCGTGCTGGTCATGCCTGGATTCGATGCAGGCCAGCCGGTCGCCGAACTCGCCCGAGTGCCGGTCGAAGACCTCGCGGCAGGCGGCCTGGTCGCCCTCCGCGTCCGCCGAGAAGACGTGCGGCACCAGGACCACCGCCGTCCCGGGCATGCTGCAGAAGTGGCGCACGAGCGCATCCACAAGGTCGCGGTAGTCGACCTTCAGCGAGAACATGTTACGGCCGTCATAGCCCCCCATCATCAACAGGCCGCTCACGTTCAGCCCAACCACGACCTTGCCCGACAATTGCTCCCACGTGGGGCCGGCCATTTTCAGCTGCCGGGGAGGGCGTGGTTCCAGCGCGAAGGCCACATCGTGGCAGAACCGCACCGGGACTGTGTCGCCGGCGAGGCGGCGGGCGACCTCGATGCCGTCCTCGTCCCGGGAGTGCGTGCACAGCGCGCGGCGCATGATCCCCGCCGCGATGGCGGTGGGCAGGCGCTTGCTGAAAGGGCCGATGGTTTGTGGCAAGAGCACCAGCGGCGTGCGGAGCAGCAGCACCAGGATCTGCGGCAAGGCGACATAGAAGAAACGGCCCAGCCCGTAGATGTCACTGAAACTGTCGCCGCCTGAAATAGCGAACGCGGTCCTCGCCTCGGTGATGGCGCGGATCCAGCGGTTGCGGGGCGCGATCAGGCGCCGCAGCAGCGGCACCCTGCACAGCGCCGCCAGCAACAGCAGCACCAGGATGTTGTTGGGCAGGAATATCTTCCACGAGAAACGCAGGTTCACCGTGTCGACGGGCACGCTCGAGCCTCCGACGTCCACCTCGTGGACGCCAGGGGTGCGCGCGTAGTCGAGCAGGGAAATCCGGGCGTGGGGGAATCGGGCATGGAGCACCCGTACCGACGCGGCTGCCAGGGCGCCGACACCCATGTTGCCGGTATCGAACGCCGCTCCCAGCAGCAGTACCCGCTGTTGTCGCTCCGTCACGGCCCGGGTTCGTTGCTCGTGGGGGCCCTGAAGCCCCTGTCGAACCGCCGGCGCGGGGCCTTGCTCTGGCGACGGTCGGACGGGTCGCGCTTCACGTAAACCACCTCGCCCTGTGCCGCCATCGACAGGGTGGCGGCCTCGATCAGCTCGACGACGCGCAGACCAAGCTTGCCGTCGGTAAGGGGAGCCTTGTTGTTCAGCACGCAGTCGGCGAAGTGCTCACCCTCGACTCGCAGCGCTTCGGTGCCCGCGAGCTTCGGTGCCCACATGTCGCCGGTGCGGTAACCCACCCGCATTTCCTGGATCTGCTCGGCATCCTCGGTGAAGCTGACGCCCTTGTCGTACACCTTGACCTTCTCGCTGGGCTCCAGGTCGTCGTAGGTGATCATCTTCTTGCTGCCGCCGATCAGGATGTGCCTGACCTTCACCGGCGACAGCCAGCTGACGTTGAGGTGGGCGATCATCCCTGAATCGTAGAACAGAGTGATGTAGGCGAGGTTCTCCGGGGTGCCGGGAAAGTGGTTGATGCCGTTCGCCGAGACAGCGGTCGGATGCTCGCCCAGCAGGTAGTCGAGGATGGAGAAGTCATGGACCGCGAGGTCCGAGATGACATTGATGTCCCTCTGGAACAGGCCGAGGTTGATTCGCGTCGAATCGTAGTACAGCGTCTTGCCGAGGTCGCCGGACTTGATGATTTCGCCGATCTTGCGGATGGCTCCCGTGTAGATGAAGGTATGGTCGACCAGCAGCACCAGGTTGCGCCTGGCGGCTTCCTCGACCAGCTGCCTGGACTGCTCGACTGTCTCGGTCATCGGCTTTTCGATCCACAGGTGCTTGCCTGCCTGCAGTGCAGCGAGGCCGAGCTTGAAATGCGTGTGGACCGGGGTGGCGATCGCCAGTGCATCGATCTCCGGGTTTTCGAGCAGGTCCTCGAACCGGCTGGTGGTGGACACGGCCGGGTAACGCTTCTTGACCAGCTCGAGCTTGGCCGGGTCGAGGTCGCAGACCGCCGTCAGGTTGAGGCCCGGGGTCTCGGCGAAGTTCCTTACCAGGTTCGGTCCCCAGTAGCCGTAACCCACAACCCCGATGTTCACCACTGACTTGTTCTGCATGTCTTCCCTCGTTCCCGAAACGGATTCCTTGGCCTGCTGCCGGCAGGGCATCAGGTGGCGCCGTCCATGCGCAGCACGACGGCGACGGTCTTGAACAGGATCTTGATGTCCAGCCAGATCGACCAGTTGCGGATGTAGCGCAGGTCGAGGCGAACCATTTCGTCGAAGGTGGTGCGGCTGCGCCCTTCAACCTGCCACAACCCGGTGATGCCCGGACGCATCGTCTGCACGCGGCGCATGTGCCACGACTGGTATTTTTCGACCTCGTAAGGGATCGGCGGGCGCGGCCCAACCAGGCTCATCTGGCCGGTGAGCACATTGAACAGCTGCGGCAGCTCATCGATGCTGGTGCGACGGATGAACCGGCCGACCGGCGTGATGCGCGGGTCCGCCTTCATCTTGTAGGTCGGGTTGCTGGCGTCGCCCTGATTGACCTCGTTGTGCTTGCCGTCGATCAGCTTCTGCACGTACTCGCGGTGCAGCCGATCGTCGCTGTCGACGTACATCGAGCGGAATTTCAGGAACGGGAACGGCACGCCACCACGACCGACCCGCGTCTGCCGGAACAGGATGGGGCCGGGGGAACTGAGCTTGACCGCGATCGCGATGGCCAGCATCAGCGGTGAAGCCAGGAGCAGCAGCACGATCGAGCCGACGATGTCCATCAGCCGCTTGACCGCGAGTCCGAACCGCAGGCCGCGGATCGCGTGAAGGCCGAGGTCGGAATGGGATTCGCTGTCCGCCAACACCTCTCCCAGCAGCGCATCGAAGCCCGGGTCGGGGTAGCTGGCAGCATCGAGCTTCATCTCCGGCGCCTGGATGCGCTCGACGAGCAGCCGGCAGAACGACCTGGCCGCGTTGGCATCCGTATAGGGGAGAAGCAATGCGATCTGCCCATCGTTGACATGGCAAATCATGTCCGTCTCACGCGTGCTCAGGCTGAGGCCCGTGAGGATCTCCCGGAAGTCGTCGCGGTCCATTGCCCGGTCGCTGCTGAACCGCACGACCACGAGCGACAGCGGAGTGCGCGACCGGTCGCTCCTCCGCTTCTCCTTGTGCACCTGCGTGACGAAGGCCGCCCGCGCAAGGATGTTGTCGCCTGTCGCGCGAACCCGCCTGTCCACCGACGTGTTCAGGGTGGTGTCAGGATCCGGCTTCGGCACGACTGCGTTCCCGGCCATGGTTCTCCATCAGGCGCTTGCCCGGGCCGGCGGGGCGCCGGCCGCCAGCTCCCGCACCGCGGCAGCGACTTCCTCGCACTGCGACTGCGTCAGCTCGGGGAACATGGGCAGCGACAGCACTTCTGCGGCAGCCTTCTCCGAGTGGGGGAACTGCCCGGCCTTGTAACCCAGATCGGCGTAGGCCGGCAGCAGGTGGACGGGCGTCGGGTAGTGGATGCCGGTCTGGATGCGCTTGGCGTTCAGGGCGTCCTGCCAGGCCTGGCGCTGCGACGTACGGACGACGTACAGGTGGTACACGTGGCGGTTGTGCGCCTCCACCTGCGGCGTCTGCACGCCGCTGCCGGCGAACAGGCGGTCGTAGTGTGCTGCGGCAGTGCGTCGGGCTTCCGTCCACTTCTCGAGGTACTTGAGCTTGACTCTCAGGACCGCTCCCTGGATTCCTTCGAGCCGGTAATTGTAGCCCTTCAGCTCGTGCTGGTACTTCTTTTCAGCGCCCCAGTCGCGCAGCATGCGGATCCGGCGGTTGTAGTCGGCGTTGCCCGTGACCACCATGCCGCCCTCGCCGTAGGCGCCGAGGTTCTTGCCGGGGTAGAAGCTGAAGCAGCCCATGTCGCCGATGCTGCCCGCGCGGCGGCCCTTGTACTCTGCGCCGTGCGCCTGGCAGGCGTCCTCGATGACCACCAGGCCGTGCTTCTTCGCGATCTCCATGATCGGGTCCATGTCGGCCATCTGGCCGTACAGGTGCACGGGAATGATCGCACGGGTGCGCGGGGTGATCGCAGCCTCGATTGCCTTCGGATCCATGGTGTAGGTCCGCGGGTCGATGTCAACGAACACCGGCGTGGCGCCGGTATAGGAGATGGCGGCAACCGTGGCCACGAAGGTAAAGGGTACGGTGATCACTTCGTCGCCGGGGCCGATGTCTGCCGCCAGCAGCGACAGGTGGAGGGCGCTGGTGCCGGTGTTGACGCCGATGCCGAAGGTGGACTGGCAATACGACGCAAATTCATTCTCGAACGCGGCCACCTCGCTGCCGAGGGTGAACTGGCAGGTGTCCAGGATGCCCTGGATGGCGGCGTTGACCTCTTCCTTGATGGTGGCGTACTGGGCCTTCAGGTCGACAAATGGGATCACTTCGATTCCCTCGGTGATTCGGATTCGGTTCGGGTGGTGGGTGGCGACGCCCGCCTGTGGGCAATGGCGGTCGCGCGGGGGGCATCACTGCCGCAATATCCCGGGTCCGCGACAACCAATTGGCACATTTTATATAGATAAAAAAGGGGGTTACGCCCGGAGGTTGCAAGGCTACCAGAATCCGGCAGGACCCAAGTCTGAATCAGGTCACAGGTCGACATAATGAGCAGCGGGCTTCGGGTATCATTCCTCGCGCTTCGGTCCCGGTATTGCGTGACCCGGGGCCGCTTTCCAGGAGAAACACATGCCCATTGCCGATTCGGTCGTGCTTGGCGAGAACGTGGTCATCTTCCATCCCGGCCTGGTGAACCTGTACGGGTGCACCATCGGCGCCGGCTCGCGGATCGGAACGTTCGTCGAGATCCAGAAGGGTGTCGTGATCGGGGCTCGTTGCAAGATCTCCTCGCACTCCTTCGTCTGCGAGGGCGTGACCATCGAGGATGAGGTCTTCATCGGGCATGGGGTGATGTTCACCAACGACCTGCATCCGCGCGCGACCAATCCCGACGGCTCGTTGCAGACCGATGCGGACTGGGCGCTGGTGCCGACGCTGGTCAAGCGCCGCGCTTCCATCGGCTCCAATGCCACCATCGTGGCCGGCGTGACCATCGGCGAGGGCGCGTTGGTCGGGGCCGGGGCTGTGGTGACGCGCGACGTGCCCGACCATGCGGTGGTGGTCGGCGTGCCAGCGCGCGTCGTCGGGGACACACGCACCAGCGGCTGAATAGCCTGGCGCGGCGCTTATTGCGCTGCGGCATCCCTGTGGAGGCGCTGCTCCACCGCATACCTCGGGCGGCCCTTGGACTCGAGGTAGATCTTCCCCACATACTCCCCGATCACCCCCAGGCACAGGATCTGCACCCCGCCCAGGAAATACATCGGTACCACGATCGAAGCCCATCCCGGCACCGCCGCGCCCCAGATCAGTTTCACCGCCAACGCCCACGCGGTGACGCCCAGTGCTCCCAGCGCGATCAGGAAGCCGAGCGCTGACACCAGTCGCAGCGGTGCCACCGAAAACGACGTCACTCCCTCCCACGCCAGCGACAGCATCTTCCTCGCCGGGTACTTCGACGTCCCGGCCGTGCGCGGCCGCCGGGCGTACCGCACCGTCGTCGTCGGCAGCCCCAGCATCGGCACGATGCCCCTCAGGAACAGGTTGGTCTCCGGGTACCGCCGCAGCTCCTCGACCGCGCGCCGCGACAGCAGCCGGTAGTCGGCGTGGTTGAACACCACGTTCACGCCCAGCAGGCGCAACAGCCGGTAGTAGCCATGCGCCGTGACGCGCTTGGCCACGGGATCGCTGCGCCGGTCATCACGCACGCCGAGCACCAGGTCGTGCCCGTCGCGGTACTGCCTCACCATCTCGGTGATGCTGGCTTCATCGTCCTGCAGGTCGGCATCGATGGTCACCACGGCATCTGCATCGACCTCGAGCATGCCGGCGAGGATGGCGGCCTGGTGTCCGAAGTTGCGGCTGAGTTTCAGGCCCTGCACGCGCACATCCGCGGCATGCAGCTCGCGGATCACCGCCCAGGTGCGGTCGGTGCTGCCGTCATCGACGAGGCACAGGCGGCTCGATCCATCCACCAGGCCTTCGCCGCGCAGTGCGTCGAGCCGCGCAAGCAGGGTGCGCGTGGTGTCGCGCAGCACTTCCTCCTCGTTGTGGCAGGGGACGACGATGGCCAGCCGGGGCAGGGGGCGGGGTCTCCTCTCCAGATCCGCGAGTTCCAATGCGTGCTACCTGATGACTGTGCGATGGATGGTCAGGACGCGGTGACGGTCATCCCGACCACTTCCTTCAAGTCCGCCCTGCGCATCGGCTTCCCGTCCACCGGGCTCACCGGCGCCTGCCGGATCCCGTCGCGCGGGAAGACGAAGGCCTCGATGGTCTCGTTACCCATCTCGAAGCGCACGCTGGGAACTGCCACCTGCCGCTCGGCGGACATGCGCAGGCGGCGTTCGAACACCTCGTACTCGATGTGCGCGTCCATCAGGTGCAGGTACACGGCCTCGGGGCTGTCTGAGAACACGTGCAGCTGGATGTCTGCGTACTCGGTGGCCGTGCCGGTGAGCACGGGGCCCACCAGCCGGGGCTGGAACTTCTCGAGCACGCGCATGGCCTCGATGGCCACGCGACGCTGCTCCTGCAGGCTGCGCTGGTGCTGGGCGCCACCGAACAGGCGCTGGTAGGAGATCAGCGCCGCCTCGACCTCGGTGTTCCGGGGCAGCATGGGACCCTCGACCACGCCGTAGCGTTCCGCGGCCTTGCGCTTGGCCACCAGGTAGTCGTGGATGCCGTGCTCGGCCATCAGCCGCGCGGCCTCCTGGGCAATGGCGCTGCGCAGGTGGTCCGCTCGGGTGGGGGCGCGTCGGGCCATGGGTTCTCCCTTCCTCAGAACAGCGGGCCGGTGGACCCCGTGCCGCCGGGCATGTCCTCGGCCCCGGGGGGCAGGTAGCCGGGCTCGCCGGGGCGGGGCGCCTCGGGCAGCGCGTCCAGCATGAAGGTCTCGACGATGGCCTCGGGATCGGACGCATGGGCGAGCTTGCCTGTGTACGGGGAGATCCTGAGGTCGATCAGTCCCTCCTCCGGCCGCGGCGGCCGCGACGAAGGCGTACCCTTCAGGGCCTCTTCCATGTAATGCATCCAGATCGGCAGCGCCGTGGACGAGCCTTCGGCGCGCGCGCCCAGGGAGCGGTAGTCGTCATAGCCCAGCCACACGCCGGCGACGAGGTCGCGGGTGAAGCCGACGAACCAGTTGTCGCGGTCCTCGTTGGTGCCGGTCTTGCCGGCCAGGTCGTCGCGGCCGAGGGAGCGCGAGCGGACTGCCGTGCCGCGCACGGTGACGTCGTGCAGGATGTCGCTGATCAGCCAGGCGTTCTGCGGCGAGATCACGCGCGGGGCCAGCCTTTCCTCGGGCAGGAAGCCGTTGCCGCCCTGGGCGGCGAAGAGCTCCCGCATGGGCTCGGGCACTTCGTCCAGGTTGCCCAGCAGGCGGGGCGAGGGCGCGTTGTCGCGCCTGACGGCGGCCGCGAGCACGGCGGGCGAGAGCAGACCGTTCGCGCCCGGGGCGCCAGTGCCCGGCAGCCCGCCCGGGGTATCGCCATCGGCGCCATAGGCCGCGGTCTCATCGCCCAGGGTGACGGTGGCCACGTCGCTGCCGCTGCTCTCCGTACCGGGGTCGCGCAGCAGCATGGAGGGCGCAACTGGCGGCTTCTCGCAGGGCGTGCAGGCCAGTTTTGGCTCGGCCTGGTAGACCACGTTGCCCGCGGCATCCTCGATGCGCTCGATGAAGTAGGGCTCCACCTTGAAGCCGCCATTGGCGAACACGGCGAAGCCGGTGGTCATCTGCAGCGGCGTGACCGCCTGGGTGCCGAGCGCCAGCGTCCAGTTGCGCGGCAGCTGCTGGGGGTCGAAGCCGAACTTCTGCGCATGCTCGATGAAGCGGTCGATGCCCAGTTCCTGGAGGATGCGGATCGACACCAGGTTGCGGGACCGCACCAGCGCTTCGCGCAGGCGCATGGGGCCGCCGAAGGAGCGGGTGGAGTTCTCCGGCCGCCAGACTTCCTCGCTGTTGCCGGTGTCGTCGAGCAGCAGCGGGATGTCCATGATGATGGACGCTGGCGTGAAGCCATTGTCCAGCGCGGCGGAGTAGAGGAAGGGCTTGAAGCTGGAGCCGGCGCCGCGGCGTGCCTGCGTCGCGCGGTTGTACTGGTTGGAGTAGAAATCGAAGCCGCCGGCCAGCGCCACGATGGCGCCGTCGTCCGGGTCGAGCGCGACCACCGCGGCCTGCACCTCCGGCACCTGCGCGAGCTGGGCATTGCCGCGGCCGTCGGTGATGACGTGCACCACGTCGCCCCGCGCGAGCACCTCGCCGGCGTTGCGCGGCGAGGGGCCGGTGCCATTGCGCAGCGCCTTGCTGGCCCACGACAGCCCATCCCAGTTGATGCGCGCCTTGCCCTGGCCGCGCACGTGCACTTCGGCGGTGGTGGCGGCCACCGCGGTGACCACGGCGGGGGAGAGCACGTTCACCTGCGGATACTCGGCCAGCAGCCTGTCCAGCTCGTCCGCGTCCGCGGTGGTCGGCGGGGTGACCTTGGCCAGCGGGCCGCGGTAGCCGCGGCGGCGGTCGAACTCGATCAGCCCCAGCCGCAATGCGCGGTTGGCGGCCGTCTGCTGGCGGCCATCAATGGAGGTGTACACCTTGTAGCCGGCATTGACCGCGGCTTCGCCGAAGCGCGCCACCAGTTCCTGCCGCGCCATCTCCGCCACGTAGGGCGCATCGACGTCGGTCAGCGGTGCGTGGAGCTTCGCGGCAACCGGCTCCTTCGCCGCGGCCGCGGCCGTGGCCGCATCGATGTAGCCCAGCGCCTGCATCCGGCGCAGCACATAGCTGCGGCGCATCTCGGCCAGGCGGGGATTGGTGACGGGGTTCTGTGCCGAGGGACGCTGGATGATGCCGGCCAGGGTCGCGGCCTCGGCGACGGTGAGCTCGTGCAGCCGCTTGCCGTAGTAGGTTTCCGCCGCCGCGGCGATGCCGTAGCTGCGCTGCCCGAACAGGATCACGTTCAGGTAGGTCGCCAGGATCTGCTCCTTGGTGAAGTCGCGCTCCATGCGCCAGGTGACGAATACCTCGGAGAGCTTGCGGCGCAGGGTCTTGTCCAGCGTCAGGAACAGGTTGCGGGCGGCCTGCTGGGTGATGGTGCTGCCACCCTGGCCGGCGTCGCCGGTGGCCACGTTCATCACCAGCGCGCGGATGATGCCCCGCCACTCGAAGCCGCTGTGCTCGAAGAAGCCGGCGTCCTCGGCGGCTATCACCGCCTGGCGGACGACCATGGGCACGTCATCGAACTCGACCGGGATGCGGCGCTGCTCGCCGATCTGGGCGATCAGGCCCCCGTTGCGGGCATACACCCTCAAGGGAACGGCCAGCTGCATCCGGTGCATGTTTTCGGCCGAAGGCAGGGAGGGGGCCAGGTAGACGTAGGTGCAGGCCAGGGCAAAGGCGAACAGAAGGACCAGGGTCCCGAGGCCCACGGCGAACCAGCGGAGGGAGCGAACGAGGATGGGGTTCACGGATTTAACACGCCCTTATTGCGCAGGACCGGACGGCCGGTGCAGTTTCCTACCCACGGCGGAATTGAACAATCCTCGCCCTGGCAGGCATGAGGATTTGCGGACGGCCTCACGGAAAGGGGGCCCCGGCTTCGCGTTCAATTTAACCGTTACGTGGGTTATAGTGGCTCGCCCGTTCAGGCAGGACAAGCGTTTCGGCGCGTAACTTGCTGAAAGGTAAGGGAGAAAAGTGTTTCTAAATTTTCGAAAACACCGCCCGGTCCTTGGCCTTGATATTACAACGTCCTCCATCAAGCTGATCGAACTCAGCCTGTCCGGCGGGCAATACACGGTCGAGTCCTACGCGGCTGAACCGACTCCCCAGAACGCCATGAACGAGAAGGCCATCGTCGACGCCGATGCGGTCGGCGAGGCGATTGCCCGTGCGGTGCGCCGTGCAGGCTCCCGCACCAGGGAAGTGGCGGTGGCCATCCACGGCGACGCGGCGATCACCAAGGTGATCCAGATGCCGCGCAACCTGACCGAGGCCGACCTCGAGGCCCAGGTCGAGATGCAGGCCGACCAGTACATCCCCTTCCCGATGGAAGAGGTTGCCTACGACTTCGAGGTGCTCGGTCCCTCCGAGAAGGACCAGGACGCCAACGACGTGCTGCTGGTGGCCTCGCGCAGCGAGAACGTGGAGCAGCGTCGCGTGGCGGTGGCCGCGGCGGGCCTGGTGGCCCGGGTGGTCGACGTCGAGGCCTTCGCGCTCGAGAACGCCTGCAAGCTGATGACGCACCAGATGCCCGATGGCGGCATCGACCGCGTGGTGGCGGTGGTCGACTTCGGCGCCAGCACCACCACCTTCAGCGTGCTGAAGAACCTCAAGGTCATCTACACGCGTGACTTCGCCTTCGGTGGCCAGCAGCTCACCGAGGAAATCATGCGCACCTACGGCCTGTCGCTCGAGGAAGCCGGGCGCGCGAAGAAGGAAGGCGGCCTGCCGGCCAACTACCAGACCGACGTGCTCGATCCCTTCATCGACGACATGACGCAGCAGATCAGCCGCTCGCTGCAGTTCTACCTGGCCTCCGGCACCGGCCGTGAGCAGCCGGAGAAGGTGCTGGTGTGCGGTGGCTGCGCCAACATCCCCGGCGTCGCCGACGTCGTGCAGAGCCGCATCGGAATCGAGGCCGAGAAGGGCGATCCGCTCGGCCAGATGCGCATCTCCTCCCGCGCCCGCGCCCAGGCGGTGCAGCGCGACGCCACTTCCCTGCTGACCGCCTGCGGTCTGGCACTGCGGAGCTTCGACTGACATGCCTCGCATAAACCTGCTTCCCTGGCGTGAACAGCAGCGCCTCGAGCGCAAGAAGGCGTTTGCCGTCGGCATGTTCGGTGCGCTCGTCGGCGCACTCGCCGTGGCCGGCGTGGCGTGGTTCCTGATGAACCAGATGATGGATTCGCAGCGCGGCCGCAACAACCTGCTGCGTGCCGAGATCCGCGAGCTGGACAAGAAGATCGAGGAGATCAACAGCCTCGACCAGCAGAAGCAGCAGCTGATCGCGCGCATGCAGATCATCGAGACGCTGCAGCGCTCGCGTCCGGAGATCGTGCACATCTTCGACACCTTCGCGAGGATCATCCCGGACGGCGTCTACCTGACCTCGCTGCAGCAGACCGGCCGGCGCATCAAGCTGACCGGTGTCACCCAGTCGGCCACGCGCGTGTCGAACTTCATGCGCGCGATCGAATCGTCCGAGTGGCTGACCAAGCCCGCGATCGAGGTGCTCCAGGGCACCAACTTCACGATGAACGCGGAACAGGTGGCGGGCCAGGCCCCGGCCCCGCAGGCCGCCCCGGCGCGTGCGTCCCGCAAATAGGCCGCAGGACACCCCATGACCCTCGACGAACTCAAGCAGATCGACTGGAAGGATCCGGGCCGCTGGCCTCTGCCGGTCCGCGCCGGCGTGATCGCGATTTTCTTCGTGATCGCCAGCGCGTTCCTGGTGTGGTTCATGGTCTGGAACCGCAGCAAGGATGAACTGGCCCGGCTGGAGCGCGAGGAAGTGACCCTGCGCGAAGAGTTCCGGTCCAAGCATGCCAAGGCCGTGAACCTCGACCTGTACAAGCAGCAGCTTGCCGACATCGAGGCTTCCTTCGGCGCCATGCTGCGGCAGCTGCCGGGCCGCACCGAGATGCCCGGGCTGCTCAACGACATCTCCCAGGCCGGCAGCGGCGTGGTGACGCAGGACCTGTTCCAGCCGCAGAGCGAGGTGCTGCGCGACTTCTATGCCGAGCAGCCGATCAAGATCCGCGTCCGCGGCAGCTACCACCAGCTGGCGGAATTCGTCAGCACCATCGCCGCCCTGCCGCGCATCGTGACGCTGCACGACGTGTCGATCTCCGCGCCGCGCAATGCCGGCTTCGACCAGCTGCAGATGGATGTGACCGCGCGCACCTACCGCTACCTCGACGAAGAAGAGGTTGCGGCCCGCACGGCCGAGCAGAACCGCAACAACCGTAACCGCAACCGCAGGCAGCAATGATCAGAAAGGCAATCCCATTGCTGGCGCTGGCGCTGGCTGCCGGCTGCTCGTCGAAGGACGAGGACCTGAGGCGTTTCATCGCCCAGACGAAGCAGGAGCAGCCCACCGGCATCGAGCAGCTCCCGCAGATCAAGCCCTATGAGAGCTTCGCGTACACCGCCCAGCACCTGCGCTCGCCGTTCGTGCCGGGGGGCTCGGGTGAATCGAGCCGTGTCCGCCCGAACAGCTCCCGCAACCGCGAGCACCTCGAGCAGTTCCCGCTCGACACGCTGCAGATGGTGGGCACGATGTACATCGGTGGCCGCAATTACGGCCTGGTGAAGACCCGCGATGGCATCGTTCACCGCGTGCTGCCGGGCAATCACCTGGGCCAGAACGAGGGTCGCATCACCAGCGTGGAACCCTCGCGCATCAGCATCATCGAGATTGTGCCCGACGGACTTGGTGGATTCATGGAGCGCCCGGCCTCGCTGGCCTTGGCCGAATGATGGCAGGAGACATTCGAATGAACCGTAGTATCGCCATAACCCCGACGTTGCGCGGCATGCTGCTGGCGGCGCTGGCCATCATCGCCGCTCCGGGCGTCATGGCCGCACAGGGCGGCAACACGCTGCAGTCGGTGGACGTGCAGCCCCTGGGCACGCAGGGCGTGCAGCTGGTGCTGACCACCAGCGCGGATGCCCCCGAGCCCCATGCCTTCGCCATCGAGAACCCGGCGCGCATCTCCCTGACCCTGCAGGACACCGCGCTGGGCGTCACGCAGCGACGCATCGACGTGCGCAGCAACGGCCTGGACAGCGTGCTGTTCGCCGAGGCCGACGGCCGCACCCGCGTGGTGCTGAACCTCGACCAGTCGCTGCCCTACGCCTCGCGCGTGGAAGGCAACCGCATCTTCGTGACGCTGGGTGCCGCCGCCGGTGCCGGCGCGGCCCTGCCCGTTGCAGCCGCCGCCCCCGCCGAGCCGGCCTCGACCTCCGCGCCCCTGCCGCGCATGGGCCGGGGCATCCAGACCATCGACTTCCGTCGCTCGGGTGACGCCTCGGGCGCCGGCCGGCTGGTGGTGCGCCTGGGTGACCCGCGCACCCCGGTGAACCTGCGCCAGCAGGGCAACCAGATCATCGTCGACTTCGTCGGCGCCGACCTGCCCGCCGAGCTGCGCCGCCGCTTCGACGTGACCGACTTCGCCACCCCGGTGACCGGCTTCGATGCGCTGAGCACGCCGAACGGCGCCCAGCTGCTGATCAATGCCTCCGGCGACTTCGAGCAGCTCGCCTACCAGGCCGAGGACCAGTACGTCATCGAGGTGCAGCCGCGTCGCCAGCCGCGCGCCACCGTGGCCGACCGCCCGACCTATACCGGCGAGCGCATGAGCGCCAACTTCCAGGACATCCCGGTCCGCACGCTGCTGTCGCTGATCGGCGAGACGAGCGGCCGCAACATCTTCGTGGACGACTCGGTGTCCGGCAGCGTCACGCTGCGCTTCGAGAGCCTGCCCTGGGACCAGGTGCTGGACATCGTCCTGCGCCTGAAGGGCCTGGACAAGCGCGTGCATGACAACGCCATCATCATCGGGCCCACCGCCCAGCTGGCCGCCCGCGAGAAGGCCGAGCTGGCGGCCCGCCAGGAGGTGCAGGAGCTGGCTCCGCTGCGTACCGAGGTCGTGCAGGTGAACTTCGCCAAGGCCTCGGACCTGGCCACGCTGATCCGCTCGCAGGGTACCGGCTCGCTGCTGTCCCCGCGCGGCAACGTGTCGGTGTACCCGGGCCTGAACGCGCTGCTGATCCAGGACACCGCCGAGAGCATCAGCGCGATCCGTGACCTGGTCTCGCAGCTGGACATCCCGGTGCGCCAGGTGCGCATCGAGGCCCGCATCGTGGCCGTGAGCGAGGACTTCCAGCGCCAGCTGGGCGTGCGTTTCGGCGCCACCGGCGTCGAGGCCACCGGCGACGGCTTCATCTCCTCCACGGGTTCGGCCCTGGCCAACGAGGACATTCTCGGCTCCGGCGCCCCGTTCCCGGGTGGTGCGCCGTTCGCGCCCAGCCGCTACAACGTGAACCTGCCCGTGGCCAACCCGGCCGGCAGCATCGCCTTCATGGTGCTGGGCAGCGACTACCTGCTCGACCTGGAGCTGTCCGCGGCCCAGAACGAGGGCCATGGCGAGGTGATCTCCTCCCCGAGCCTGATCGTGGCCAACCAGCAGCAGGCCCTGATCGCGCAGGGTTCCGAGATTCCCTACCAGGAAGCTGCCTCCAGCGGCGCGACCTCGGTGTCGTTCAAGGACGCCAAGACCTCGCTGTCGGTGACCCCGCTGATCACGCCTGACAACCGCCTGATCCTGGACATCACCGTGGTCAAGGAGCGCGTCGGCCAGTTCGTGGTCGGCATCGGCGGCGGCCAGATCCCGTCGATCGACTCCAGCGAGATCACCACCCGCGTGGTGGTGAACGACGGCCAGACCGTGGTGCTGGGCGGCATCCTCGAGACCGAGCGTCGCGAGACCGTGAAGAAGGTGCCGCTGCTGGGCGACGTGCCGCTGCTCGGCAACCTGTTCCGCAGCACCGACCGCGTGAACAACAAGGACGAGCTGCTGATCTTCGTGACCCCGAAGATCCTGCGCGAGGGTGCGTCGGTCCGCTGAGGATCCCGCTCCCCCGCTTGCCGCGACGGCCGCCTCCGGGCGGCCGTTTGCGTTTTGCGGCATCATCGCGGTCCGATGCTCGGCAAGCGCAACCTCTACCTGATCGGCCCCATGGGTACCGGCAAGACCGCCGTGGGCAAGCACCTCGGCCGCGTGCTGGGAATCCCGTTCTTCGACAGCGATGCCGAGATCGAGCGTGTCGCCGGCGTGGACATTCCTTACATCTTCGACGAGGAGGGGGAGGCCGGCTTCCGCAAGCGCGAACACCAGGCGCTGGTGGAGCTGTGCACGCGCGAGCCCATTGTGCTGGCCACCGGCGGCGGGGCCATCCTCGACCCGGCCAACCGCCAGCTGCTGAAGCAGACCGGGGTGGTGGTGTTCCTGCAGACCTCGATCCCGCACCAGCTGCAGCGCGTGGGCAGCGGGCGCGGGCGGCCGCTGCTGAAGGGCAGCCCGGAAGGGCTGCAGGCCAAGCTCGAACAGCTGCGCGCCATCCGCGAGCCCCTGTACATGGAGACCGCCGACGTCACCGTCTGCACCGACGGCCGGCGCGTCCCGCGCGTGGCCGACCTGATCCTGCGCGAACTGGGCTGGCGCAAGCCTGGCGAGGTGCAGCGGCGGCGCGGGCAGTGAGCGCGGCCTATAATTCCCGCGTGCTGAATCTCAACGTCTCCCTGGGCGAACGCTCCTATCCCATCCTGATCGGCCCCGGCCTGCTTGCCGACGGCAGCCAGCTGGCGCGCCTGCTGCCCGCGCGCGACGTGCTGCTGGTAAGCAACACCACCGTGGCGCCGCTGTACGCCAGGCAGGTGAAGGACGCACTGGCCGACCGCCGCGTGGTCGACGTCCGCCTGCCCGACGGCGAGCAGTACAAGACGCTGGAGTCCATGCAGCAGGTGCTGGACGTTGCCATCGCCAACCGTTTCGGCCGCGACTGCGTGTTCGTGGCCCTGGGCGGTGGCGTGGTGGGCGACCTGGCCGGCTTCGCGGCCGCCTGCTACCAGCGCGGCGTGGCCTTCGCGCAGCTGCCGACCACGCTGCTGGCCCAGGTGGACTCCTCCGTGGGTGGCAAGACCGGCGTGAACCACCCCGGCGGCAAGAACATGATCGGCGCGTTCCACCAGCCCTGCGCGGTGGTTGCCGACACCGCCACCCTGCGCACCCTGCCACCGCGCGAGCTGCGCGCCGGCCTGGCCGAGGTGGTCAAGTACGGCCTGATCTTCGACCTGGCCTTCCTGGAGTGGATCGAGGCCAATGTCGAGCGGCTGCTGCAGCTGGACGACGAGGCCCTTTCGCATGCCATCTACCGTTCCTGCGAGCTGAAGGCCGACGTGGTGCGCCGCGATGAGCGCGAGTCAGGCGACCGTGCGCTGCTGAACCTCGGCCACACCTTCGGCCATGCCATCGAGACCGCCACCGGCTACACCGAGTGGCTGCACGGCGAGGCCGTGGCCGCCGGCATGGTCATCGCCGCGGACATGTCCGCACGCCTGGGCCTGCTCCGGCAGGAGGACGTGCGCCGCGTTCGCGACCTGCTGGTGCGCATCGGCCTGCCGGTGGATCCGCCGCGCTTTGGCGTCGCAAGGGCGCTGGACTACATGCGCGTGGACAAGAAGGTGAAATCCGGCCGCATCCGCCTGGTGCTCCTGGAGCGGCTTGGCGCAGCGCGCTTCACCGCCGACTACGCCGACGACGCGCTCGAATCCACCCTGGCGGCCCACTTCGGCTGATGACCATGCTGGCCCGGTACGCATCGCACGACGAGCGGTCCAGGGGGCGCAGGTATCCGGAAGAGCCGCCGCGCTATCGCAGCGAGTACCAGCGCGACCGCGACCGCATCGTGCATTCCGGCGCGTTCCGCCGGCTCGTCTACAAGACGCAGGTCTTCGTCAACCACGAAGGCGACATGTACCGCACGCGCCTCACCCACTCGATGGAAGTGGCCCAGATCGGCCGCTCCGTCGCCGTGGCGCTCGGCCTCAACGAAGTGCTGACCGAGGCCATCTGCCTGGCCCATGACCTCGGGCACACGCCCTTCGGTCATGCTGGCCAGGACGCCCTCAATGCCTGCATGCGCGACTACGGCGGGTTCGAGCACAACCTCCAGTCGCTGCGCGTGGTGGATGAGCTCGAGGAGCGCTATGCCACGTTTCCCGGCCTCAACCTCACCTTCGAGTGCCGCGAGGGCATCCTCAAACACTGTTCGCTGAACAATGCGCGGCAGCTCGGCGAGCTCGGCCGGCGCTTCATCGAGCGGCGCCAGCCGAGCCTGGAGGCCCAGCTCTCCAACCTCGCCGACGAGATCGCCTACAACAACCACGACGTGGACGACGGCCTGCGCGCCGGCTTGCTGGACATCGCCCAGCTGCGCGACGTGCCCGTATTCGGGCGCCAGCTGCACGCGGTGGAAAAGCTGCATCCCGGCCTTGCCGGGCGGCGGCTGGTACACGAGGTGGTGCGCCGGATGATCAACGGCATGGTCGTCGACCTGATCGACAACAGCCGCAAGCTGCTCGAGGAGGCTGGCCCGGCCGATGCCGATGCCGTGCGTGCCCATGGCGAACCCCTGATCCGCATGAGCGAGGCCGCCTACGCCGAGCACCTGGAACTCAAGGCCTTCCTGCGCGAGCACCTGTACCGCCACTACCGCGTGCGCCGCATGACCAGCAAGGCGCGCACCGTGGTCACCGACCTGTTCAATGCATTCATGGAGGATCTCCTGCTGATGCCCGACGAGCACCGCGCCGCCGCGCAGCGGCTGGAGTCCCGACACGGTCCCGCCGGCCGCGCCCGTGCGGTGGCCGATTACGTGGCCGGCATGACGGACCGCTACGCCATCAGCGAGCACGAGCGGCTGTTCCTGCCTTTCCACAGGAGTTGAAACATGCGTCTACGCGATGCCGCCCGTGCGCAGCTGATCTTCTCGTTCCGGAAGATCCTGAAGCCGATGATCCGCATCCTGCTGCGCGCGGGAGTCTCGTACCAGGAGTTCCGGGAGGTGCTGAAGGGCGCCTACGTGGAGGCCGCAGTGAGGGACGGGATCCGCGGGCACCAGGGGCCGCTGACGCGGGCGATGGTTTCGGATTACACCGAGGTTCCGTTGGCGGATGTGAACAGGTTTATAGATGACCAGAGTTTGTTGGCGCCGCCGGAACCGACCAATGCGGCCGTTGTTTCGGAAGTCTTGTTCCTTTGGTGCACAGACCCCGACTACATTGGCCCTTATGGATTGCCGCTTGAGCTCGATTTGGAAGAAACGCCAGGTAAGAACCTCAGCACCCTCATATTTCGCGCCGATCCGACCGCAAATCCCAAGGCTGTGTTGCGCGACATGATCGAATGGGAAGTGGTTAAGCCCGTCGGCCCAAAACACTATCGCGCTACTGCGCGAACAATGGTTTTCACGGACGTTCTAACGCCCCAAGCTTTGGAATATTTCGGCTCCGCAATCACCGACCTCGCAAACACCATTCTGCACAACATCAGGTCTGAAACTGGGCAAAAGAGGCTTCAGCGATCGGTGATTGAGGATGAGCTTCCTGAGTATGTCCTCCCGGAATTTGAGGGTCTCCTGAAAGACAAGGTCCAGAAGCTTCTCAACGACATTGACGACTGGATCAGCAGCAACAAGGTCCATTGGACGGAGCCGGGCAAGCGAGTGACAACGGGCCTCACGGCCTTCCACCACATTGCTGAAGACTACGACATCTCCCCCCTTTCTTCGTATATCGAAAAACGCCCGGAGGATCAGCCCAAGGCCTGGATTTCAAAGCCACGGGCCCCGGCCTGACAGAATCCGCCTTTACATATCTCCTTGACATAGTGATCCTGCTCACATATTTTCGGGAAACGTTACATAAGCCGTCCCTTATGTGACGCGCGTCACGGACCGGCGACATCCGGGACCAGAAGAACGGTGTGTGGGAGTTTCAACTTATGTCACGTATATTCTCGATTTTGGCCATCGCTGGTTCTTTGATTGCTGCCTCCGCGCTCAGCGTCAGCGCTGTCGCTGGCGAGAAGCAGGAGGGCCTGTTCGAAACCTCTGTGCAGTCTTCGGCGGTTTCCTCGTTCGGTACCGCTACGTCTCTGCGCCAGATCGGCACTGGTACGAAGCAGAAGCGCCAGATCGGTACTGGCGTGAAGCAGAAGCGCCAGATCGGTACTGGCGTGAAGCAGAAGCGCCAGATCGGCACTGGGGTGAAGCAGAAGCGCCAGATTGGCACTGGCCGGCCGACTCCTTAATCGGCTGGAATTCGCTCAGTAGTGAGTTTGACAAAGGCGCCGCCCCCCGGGGCGGCGCTTTTGTTTTTGTGTCTCGATTTGTCTTTCTTGTCAGAATCAGGAGAAAGACAGGTTGCAGTGCGGTGACATGAGCGCGGGACAATGTGCGTCGCTGCGTTAAGCAGAGAGAGCCTAGCCAAGTGTTGTGACTTTCAGGAGAAAGAAGCCAGGTATCGAATCCGACGCTGTCCAATTCATGACGGAGTTCGCCCGGTATCTCATTGAAGCTGGGGTCAGTTCTAGGCGATTTGAGCGCATTGTTCGAATGGGCTACTTCCTCGCCGCATCTCGTGCAGCGAGATTCAGTAACAAGAGAATTAATCAGTCCGCTGTTGCCGCAATGACCGGGCTCACAAGAGTCCAAGTGCGGCAGTTTGCCAAGCAGGCCCGCGCCATGCCGATTTCCGTGCAAGATCGGCTTGACCAACTCATAGAAGGTTGGACAACGGATGCAGCGTTCTTGAAAGCCTCCTCTTTGCCTAGGAGGCTTCGCCTCGGTGGGCAAGGAAGGAATTTTCCGGCATTGGTGCGGAGATATGGCGGAGACGTTCCACCGCGCTCGATCCTTCGGGAGCTGCAGCGCCATGGTTTGGTCACGGTCCGCGGTGGCTACGTCTCGCTGGCTACAGGGAAGTCTTTGGGGAAGGCGGAATATCGCCTCAACCTGATATCGAGGTCTCTGGCAAGGTTGCTGGACAACGCCGAGTGCGCAAGCGCCCCAGTGCCGCTGAAGGCAATCAATCTCGAAGTCAGTTTCCCAGCGCCTTCCGACGTCGGAAAGGTACTCTTGCATAAGAGAGCAGAGGATGGATTGAGGGTATTTCTTTCCGGCGTGAGGGAAATGGCGTGTGCGACGGCCAGAGGGTCTAAAACCTTGAAGAGCAAGAAACTCAAGGTCGCCCGTGCGCGCGTTGTGCTAATTACTGAAGAACTAGAATCATAGGGCGGACGGGAACTCGCGAATGTCAGGGGCGAAGAGAATTCCAAGACGGCTGCAGGCTTCACTGCTGGAAGGGGTGTTCGAAGTTCTCATGGAAGCTGGTGCGACCATAGAGGACATTCAGGCAGGCGTTGATACATGCCTGAGTGATCTGAGAAGAAAAAGGAGAGGGTCGCGAAAGGCGAAGAGTGGGGCGTACCTGCAATGCGGAGATTTGTCGGCAGATTTGATGCGCCTCTGGCACCGGGATGAGAAGTATCTGGATGCTGATGTGGCGCGACCGAAGCCACTTCACCTGAGAAGAGGTAAGGAAAGCATCAGGGAGATGATCCGGAGCCTTGATCCTCAAGTTAATGTTGCGAATGTCGAGAGTTTTCTGATTTCTTCCGGCCTTATTAAGAAGCAGTCGGATGGCCGCTTCTTGCCGGCAAATGATGCCGGCATGATTTCACATAAAGGACAGTTTGTGGCCGAGCACTTGGTTAAGTCGGTTAATAGGCTGATCCGAACTATCCGGCGGAACTCCTCGCTGGGTGCAGGAAAAGGAACTCTGATAGAGCGATTTGCCTACGTTTCTGATCTCCAAAGGGATGAGATTGATGCCTTCTGCAATTTCACGAAGGCTCAGGGGCATTCGTACTTGCAGGTGGTCGATGATTGGATGGAGCAGCGGAGAATGCGCCCAAGAAAGAGCTCAAGAGCTAAGCAGGGTCGTGGTGTTCTTGCTGGTGTTCAGGTGATTGCTTACTTGGGGGATGGTCTTGGAGTCGGAGGCTTTCCTGGAGCCAAGCGGAAGAGGGGATCTGAGGGAAGCGATCTTCGGGATTGATTACGAATTCGGCGCATCCCTCAACGCCCGCCGCAAAATCTTCCCCACATTCGTCTTCGGCAATTCCTTCCTGAAATGCACTTGCCGGGGAACCTTGTAAGAAGTCACATGCTTCCGCATGTAAGCGATCAGGTCTTCCTCCGTCAGTGAGGGGTCCTTCCTGACCACGTAAAGCGCTACGACCTCGCCCGAGCGCTCGTCCGGCACGCCGATGGCGGCGGCCTCGAATACCCCGGGATGCCTGGCTGCGACGTCCTCGATCTCGTTCGGGTACACCTTGAAGCCGGACACGGTGATCATGTCCTTCTTGCGATCCTCGATGTAGACGAACCCGGCCTCGTCCATGCGGCCGATGTCGCCGGTGCGGAGCCAGCCGTCGGGCAGCATGACCTTTGCGGTCTCGTCAGGACGGTTCCAGTAGCCCTGCATGACCTGGGGGCCGCGGACGCAGATCTCGCCCGCGGTGTTCAGTCCCACGTCCTTCCCGTCGTCATCGCGGATCGAGACCTCGGTGGAGGGCACCGGCAGGCCGACGGCGCCGGTGAACTCCCGGTCCCGCAGGCGGCAGACGGCAACCACGGGCGAGGTCTCGGTGAGGCCCCAGCCCTGGGCGAGCGGGCATCCAGTCAGCTCCAGCCAGCGCCTGGCCACGGCGGCCTGCACGGCCATGCCGCCTCCGACGGTGGCGACGAGCTTGCTGAAATCAATGCGCTCGAAGCCGGGCGTATTCATCAGCGCATTGAACAGGGTGTTCACGCCGAGGAAGCAGTTGGGCGGTTCCTTCTGCAGCAGCTTCACGAAGCCGGGGAAGTCGCGCGGATTGGGCACGAGGATGCCGACGGCGCCGCGCCGCAGGCTGAGCAGGCAGTTCGCGGTCAGCGAGAAGATGTGGTAGAGCGGCAGCGCGAAATAGAAGGTGGCGTTGTCGAGGGCGATCTGGCTGAACCAGGCCTCGGACTGCAGCACGTTGGCGACCATGTTCCCGTGCGACAGCATGGCGCCCTTGGCCACGCCGGTGGTGCCGCCGGTGTACTGCAGGAACGCGAGGTCGGAGTGGCCGAGCTGGACTGGGGCGGGCATGCGGCCGTCGAATTCGTCCAGGACCGCCTTGAATCGCACGGCCTGCGGGATGTTCCACGGCCGGACTTCCCGCTTCACATGGCGCAGCACGAAGTTGACGGCCCACCCCTTGGCGCCGGGTATCAGGTCGCCGACGCCGGTGACGAGCACGTGCTTGAGCTGCGTGTCGGCGAGCACCTCCTGCACGGTATGGGCGAAGTTCTCCAGCACCAGGATGGCGGCGGCGCCGGAGTCCTGCAGCTGGTGGCGCAGTTCGTCCGCGGTATACAGGGGATTGGTGTTGACGACCACGAGGCCGGCACGCTGGGCGCCGAACATGGCAACCGGATACTGCAGCACGTTCGGCAGCATCAGGGCGATGCGGTCGCCCTTCTTCAGTCCCTTCGACTGGAGCCAGGCGGCAAACGCGGCCGACAGGCGATCGACCTCGCGGAAGGTCACCGCGTGGCCGAGCAGCACATAGGCGCGCTGGTCAGCGTGCTTCCGCAGCGCTTCGCAGATCAGCTCGGCCAGCGAGGAGTACTGGCCCGGATCGATGTCGTGGGGAACCTCCGGCGGATAGGACTTCAGCCAGATACGGTCCACGCTCATGATCATCGCTCCAGCAAGGGCAGCAGGTGTGCCCAGACGTTTTCGAGCAGCCGGGGCTGGCCCGCTGCATTGGGATGCAATCCGTCGGCCTGCATCAGCCGGTCATCAAGCGCCACGCCCTCCAGCAGGAAGGGCACCAGCGGCACCTTGTGTTCCTGCGCGAGCTGCGGGTACATGGCTGCGAAGCTCTCGGCATAACGCGGCCCGTAGTTGGGCGGCATCTGGATGCCGACCAGCAGCACCCTGGCCTTGCGTTCCTGCGCTGCGCGGATCATCGCGCCGAGGTTCTCGCGCGCGGCCGGCACGGGCAGGCCGCGCAGGCCGTCATTGGCGCCGAGCTCCAGGATCACGATCGCGGGCTGGTGGGTATCGAGCGCGCGGGCAAGGCGGTTGCGCCCGCCGGCGGTGGTCTCGCCGCTGACGCTGGCATTCACCACCTTGTAAACGTAACCTTGCTGGCGGAGCCGGTTCTGCAATTGCGTCACCCAGCCTTCCTCGGCCTTCAGGCCGTAGGCCGCGCTGAGGCTGTCGCCGAAGACGAGCAGGGTGCGTTCCTGCGGAGCGCCGGCGGCGGCCACCCCGATCGACAACAGCGCGAGTAACAGAATCCGGATGCAGCGCAAGACCGTTCTCGAAGCCAGGGATCTGACCCGAAAGGTTAACAGTCCGGAGGGCGAACTGACCATTGTCCGCGACGTCTCGCTGAGCATCGAAGCGGGCGAAACGGTGGCGCTGGTGGGGGCTTCGGGGGCGGGCAAGTCGACGCTGCTGGCCATGCTGGCGGGGCTCGACGTGCCCACGTCGGGACAGGTCTGGCTCGACGGCGAGGAGCTTACGCGGCTGGACGAGGACCAGCGCGCGGCGCTGCGCGCGAACCGCGTCGGCTTCGTGTTCCAGGCATTCCACCTCGTGCCTTCGCTGACCGCGCTGGAGAACGTGATGCTGCCGCTGGAGCTGGGCGGCCGGCGCGATGCGGCCGGCACGGCGCGCGCCATGCTCGAGCGCGTGGGGCTCGGCAGCCGGGTCGGCCACTATCCACGCCAGCTCTCCGGCGGTGAGCAGCAGCGCGTGGCGCTGGCACGCGCATCCGTGACGAGGCCCGCGGTGCTGTTCGCCGACGAGCCCACCGGCAACCTCGACACGGCCACGGGCGAGAGCATCTGCCAGCTGCTGTTCGAGTTGAACCGGGAGTCGGGCACGACGCTGGTGCTGGTGACGCATGACGGGCAGCTCGCGGCGCGCTGCCAGCGGCGCCTGACCATGGTGGCGGGCAGGCTGGCCTGATGCGCATCGCGCTGTCGCTGGGTCTGCGGACGCTCGGGCGCGAATGGCGTTCAGGCGACCTCGCGGTGCTGTTCCTGGCGCTGTTCATCGCGGTGGCGGCGCTCACCGGCGTAGGATTCCTGGTCGATCGCATCGATCGTGCGATGCGCCTGCAGGCCAGCGAGGTGCTGGCCGCAGACCTCAGGCTCACCTCCCCGGACACCATCGAGTCGGCCTACGACGATGAGGCTGCGCGGCGCGGCCTGGCCAGCGCGCGCGTCACCTCCATGCTGTCGGTGATCCTGAAGGACGACCTGACGCAGCTGGCGAATGTGCACGCCGTGACCGTGGGCTACCCGCTGCGAGGCACGGTGCGGGTGGCCGATGAGCCTTTCGGGCAGGGCATTGTCGCAGCTGGCATCCCGGCGCCGGGTGAGATCTGGCCCGATTCAAGGCTGCTGGCCGCGCTCAATGCGCGCGTCGGCGACCTGCTCTCGGTGGGCGAGCTGGACCTGCGTGTCACGCGCGTGCTGATCGCGCGGCCAGACCAGGGCTCCGGCTTCGTGGACCTGGCTCCTGCGGTGCTGATCAACGCTGCCGACGTGGCCGCGAGCGGACTGGTGCAGCCGGGCAGCCGCGTCACCTACTCGGCGCTGTTCGCGGGCGGTGAACGGGAAACATCCGGATTCGCCGCCTGGCTGGGCGACAACATGAAGCCGGCCGAGCGCCTGCGCGACATTGCCGAGGCCAGTCCGGAGATCAGCAATGCCCGCTCGCGCGCCGGCCGGTTCCTGCTGCTGGCCAGCCTCGCGGGTGTGCTGCTGTGCGCGGTGGCCATCGCGATGACGGCGCGCCGTTACGTGAAGCGCCACCTGGACCTGGCGGCGCTGCTGAAGACCCTCGGCGCCTCGCGCGCCATGGTGCTGGCCATCAGCCTTGCGCAGCTCGCCTGTATCGCGCTGGCGGCCTCGCTCGCCGGCGCTGTGGCGGGCTACTTTGCCCAGCAGGGGCTCCTGCTGCTGCTCCAGGGCGTGGTGACGGTGGACCTGCCGCCGCCCGGCTGGCAGCCGGTGGCCATGGGCTTCTCGACCGCGTTGCTGCTGCTCACTGGCTTCGCGCTGCCTTCGATGCTGCAGCTGGCGCGCGTGCCGGCGATCCGCGTGCTCCGGCGTGACATCGGGGCGCCGAGGCTGGGCACGCTGGTGGCCTATGGCCCGGCAGTGCTGGCCGTTGTGCTGCTGATCCACTGGGTGACGCGCGACGTGAGGTTGTCGATCTGGTTCCTCGTCGGCCTTGCAGGGGTGCTGGCGGCGCTGGCACTGGGCGGCTGGCTGCTGGTGCTGCTGACCGGCCGGCTGCGCGGCGGCATGGGTGCCGCGTGGCGCTTCGGCGCGGCCAACATCGCGCGCCGGCGCGCCGAGAGCATCGTGCAGATCGTGGCGCTGGGCCTGGGCCTGTCGGCGCTGCTGCTGCTCACCATCATCCGCGGCGACCTGATCGACGACTGGCGCGCGCGCCTGCCGCAGGACGCGCCCAACTACTTCTTCGTGAACATCCCGCCCGAGGATCGCGACGCTTTCCGTGACCTGCTGGCGGCGAAGGGCGGCGAGATGACGCGCATGCTGCCGATGATCCGCGGCCGCATGACCGCCATCAACGGCGAGCCGGTGGGCGAGCGCCGCTACCTCACGCCGCGCGGCGAGGGGCTGGCCAGTCGCGAGCAGAACCTCACCTGGGCGGCCGAGATCGGGCCGGACAACACGGTGACGGCCGGTGAGTGGTTCGATGCCGAGGATTTCGGCCAGCCGCTGGTGTCGGTGGCCACCGACCTCGAGGAATCCATCCCGCTGGCGCTGGGGGACCGGCTGACCTTCGACGTGGCCGGCGAGACGGTCGAGGTGACCGTGAGCAGCTTCCGCCGCGTGCAGTGGGACAGCCTGCAGCCCAACTTCTTCCTGATGTTCCCGCCGGGCCTGCTCGAAGGCACTGCCGGCACGTGGATGGGCAGCGCGCGCTTCCGCCCCACGGATCCGGCCGACGTGGCCGAGCTGGTGCGCCGCTTCCCCGGTGTGTCGATCTTCGACATGGACGACCTTCTGGAGCAGGTGCGCTCCATCATCGAGAAGGCGGTGCTGGCGGTGCAGGCGGTGTTCCTGTTCACGCTGCTGGCCGGCATCGTGGTGCTGCTGGCGGCCGTGCAGGCCACCCGCGACGAGCGCCGCTACGAGAGCGCCATCCTGCGCACGCTGGGTGCCTCGCGCCGCACGGTGCTGGGTGGCGTGCTGGCGGAGTTCTGCGCCATCGGCGTGATGGCGGGCGTGGTCGCGGCCGCCGGCGCGTCGACAGGCGCGTTCTACATCGCGCGCTCGATGCTGGAGATCCCGTGGCAGCCGGATCCGCTGCTGTGGATCTCCGGTGCCCTCACCGGCGCGCTGCTGGTCTGCCTGGCGGGCTGGCTGGCCACGCGCACGGCGCTGCTCCAGCCGCCCATGCAGACGCTGCGCGCCGGCTGAATCAGCGCACCACGCGGAAGCGCGTCCAGGCCTGCGGTTCGGTGTTGCGGCGACGGTCCAGGCCCTCGACCTTCACGTCGTACTCGCCCGGGCCGAGCGCGGATGAATTGAGCGCCACCCGCACGTGGCCGTTGGAATCGCGCGCCAGGTTGGTCAGCACCGCGAACCGGCCGTGGTTCTCGCGGTCGATGGTGACGATGAAGTTGCCGTACTTCGACCATGACAGGTCGAACTTGAACTCCACCAGCTCGGTGCGACCGCCACCGATGGTGGTCACGGCGCGGCGCTCGGGCCCGTTGCGCGCCATCTCCACCGTGATCGGGCGCGTGACCTGCGTGGGCAGCAGCGGCTGCTCGGCCAGGTCGCGTTGCAGCGAGGCGATCTGCGCATCCTTGTCCCGACCGGACAGGAACAGCGCCACGGCCACCGCGATACCGATCACCGCCACGGCCACGGCGCCGGCGAACACCGGCAGCTTCTGCCAGGGGGCCTGCGGCTTCTGCGCCCAGGGCAGCGGCTCGCCGGCGGCGTCCAGCAGGCGCAGTGCGGCGTTGATGCGGTCCTGCATGCCGAGCTCGGCCACCGTCTCCGGGTGCTCGCGGCACCAGCGCTCGAAGTCCTGCGCGCCCTTGGGCGGCAGCTTGCCCATCAGGTAGCGCTCGATGATCTGGTTCTGCTGGATAAATGCGGCGTCCATTTGCGGTATCGTGCCTGCTGGGTCGCCACCCGATGCGACCGCATTCACAGTTTGCCCAGCCAGGGGTTCCGCCATGAAGAAACAGCGCGCCAGGTCATTCCCTTCCCGCCATCCACGCCGCAGCGCAGTGCTGGCGGCGGCGTCCGCTGCGCTGCTGCCGACCGTGGGTTCCGCCGCCCAGCCCGGCGACACGGATACGGCCGTGACCATCTACAGCTCCGCGCGTCCCGGCGGGATCCCGGCCGAGTACTACCGGCCGCTGCCGGGGCAGGGCACCCCCAATGCCTCGGGCGTGCCGGGCTATGCCATGGTGCGGCAGGAGCGGCCGGTGGAGCTCGCGCGCGGCCGTTCCTCGGTGCGCTTCACCGACGTGGCGGCGCTGATCGATCCGACCACGGTCACCTTTACCTCGCTGACCGATCCTTCCGCGCGGGTGCTGGAGCAGAACTTCCAGTTCGACCTGGTCAGCACCGACAAGCTGCTGCTGAAGTTCGTCGACCAGCCGCTGACGGTCGAACGCTCGCAGGCCGGCGGCGGCACGAGCACGACCTCGGGGACGCTGCTGTCCTCGGTGGACGGGCTGGTGCTGCGCGGGGACGACGGCAGCATCACAGCGCTGCGCGATTACTCGGCGCTGCGCTTCCCCGACCTGCCGGGCGGGCTGATCACGCGCCCCACGCTGCTGTGGGACATCGACTCCAGCCGCGCCGGCACGCATCGCGCCCGCGTCACCTACCAGACCGGCGGCATCACCTGGTGGGCCGACTACAACCTGATCTACAGCGACGGCCGTGATGCCGGTAACGGCACCGTGGACCTTGCCGCCTGGGTGAGCATCATCAACCAGTCCGGTGCCACCTACGAGAACGCGCGACTGAAGCTGGTCGCCGGCAACGTCAACCGCGTCCAGCAGCCGCGCTTGCGTTTGCCGGAGGTGCAGCTGAGCGCGCGCGCTGCGGATGCCGGCTTCCAGGAGCAGTCCTTCGACGAGTTCCACCTGTATACGCTGGGCCGGCCGACCACGTTGCCGGACAACTCCACCAAGCAGATCGAGCTGTTCGACCAGGCGCGACGCGTACCGGCGCAGCGGCTGCTGGTGTTCGCCGGCAGCAGCAGCTTCGGCGGCCGCTACGAGGATCCGAACTTCCCGTTCGCGGGCAGCGGCACGGTGGACAGTTACCTGGTGTTCCGCAACGACCGCGCCTCGGGCCTCGGCATGCCGCTGCCGGCCGGACGCATCCGCGTCTCGCGCCTCGATCCGAACGACAACTCGCTGGAGTTCATCGGCGAGGATTCGATCGGGCACACGCCCAGGGACGAGCAGGTGCGCGTGAAGCTGGGCTCGGCCTTCGACGTGGTGGGCGAGCGCCGCCAGGTCGACTTCCGCATCGACTCGCGCGAGCGCTGGATGGAGGAGGAGATCGAGGTCACGCTGCGCAACCACAAGGAAGAGGCCGTGGAGGTGCAGGTGCGCGAATCGATGTTCCGCTGGGCCAACTGGCAGATGCTGTCGCAGAGCCAGCAGTTCCAGCGTGAGGATGCGCGCACGGTGCTGTTCCGGGTGCAGGTGCCGAAGGACGGCAGCCGCACGGTGCGCTACCGGGTGCGCTACAGCTGGTAGTTCAGCGCCGGGTGTACGGCGTGGCCATGCGTGCCGCGCCGAGCTCGGACAGCGGAATCGGGCTCTCCAGCAGGTAGCCCTGGGCGAACTCCACGCCGGCGGCGGCCAGCCACTGGCGCACCTTGGCCGACTCGATGCGCTTGGCAGCGCTGTGGATGCCCAGTACGCGCGACCCGTGCGAGATGGCCGCCACCTGCGCCTGCGACACCTTGTCGGCCAGCCCGTCCAGCGTCAGCGAGGGGCAGATCTTCAGCATGCGCACAGCGCGGGCGCGCAGCAGCTCCAGCACGTCGGAGTGGAACGTGAAGTCGTCGATCACGGCGTGGCAGCCGATCTCCTCGCAGCGCTCGAGGAAGCGCTGCACGGCGCCGAAGTGCTCGCGGCACTGTGATTCACGTACCTCGAAGCCGATCAGGCGGGGGTTCAGGCGCGCCTCGCGCAGTGTGTGTGCGACGAAGGCGGGGAAGGTTTCGTCCAGCAGCGCGCCGGTGGAGAGGTTGATCGAGAAGGCGGCCGGCTCCACGTCGAACTGGGCGCGGTTCTCGATCAGCCAGCGGCACAGCTCGCCCAGCACCGCGCGGTCGAGGTGGCCGGCCGACTCCGGATCCTCGGCCTCGGCGATCAGGTCCTTCGGCAGCACCGGCTCACCGGAGGCCGAATCGCGGGTCCGCAACAGCACCTCGAAGCGGCGCGTGCGGCCGTTGGCGCCCAGCTTCTGCAGCTGCTGCACGTAGAGCGTCAGCGAACTGTCGTTGAAGCCGGCGGTGGCGGCCTTGGAGCTGACCCGCGGGGCGCCATCAGCCAGCCGCAGCGCCAGCTGTCGCAGCAGCCGGTCACCATGCCCGGGCATCTGCCGGTCGCCGGGGCGTCCGTTCAGCGTCACCAGCTCGGCCTGCAGCAGCAGGGCGCCATGCAAGGCGCCGCGCGGATCGCGTGCCGCGAACGCGGCCAGTCCGACACCGTCCTCGCCGGCCTGCTCGACCATGGCGCGGGCCGGCTCGAGCGCGAAGCAGTCCAGTGCGTCGAGCAGGAAGTCGTGTTCGGCCGCCGTCAGCGGCGCGCCACCATTCCACGCCGTGGCTCCGGTGGCGTCATGGATGGACATCCTGAGCACGTTGCAGCCCGACAGCACTTCGCCCAGGGCAAGCGCGGACTCTGCGACTTTCGTACGCAAGGTCTTGATGGTGGTATCGGTCGCGCCGCTCATGATCAAGCAGTCTGCGTAAGGAGACAGGTCAACTGCCGTGACGCAGGCCGCAGGGCTGCGAACTCCATGCACCAGGGGCTACAATTTCAGGGAAACACTGGGGGATTGGTGCGGACAATGAACCACTCACCGATGATTGCCGATGAGATGGCCGTATTTGCCCAGGTAGTCGAGCACAACGGCTTCACGGCGGCCGCCCGGCGGCTGAAGGTTCCCAAGGTCCGCGTCAGCCGCGCCGTGGCGTCCCTGGAGCGGGCACTGGGCGCCCGGCTGCTGGAGCGCACCACCCGCCGCATCGCCCTGACCGACGCCGGCAAGAGCATCCTGGGGCACTGCCAGCGGGTGGCCCTCGAGGTCGAGGCCGCCCGTGCCGCGCTGCAACCGGTGTCCGAGGGCGCCCAGCTGAAGGTGGCCATCGACCAGGGCTTCGGCCGGCTGCTGGTAGGGCCGCTGGTGCCCCGCTTCCTCGAGCGCTTCCCGGGCGTCACCCTGAGGCTGCTGAACGCCGACGAGGCCGCCGCCGGTGGCTTCGACGTGGAGTTGCGCACCGACGGCCGCCTGGCCGACGGCGAGGTGGCCAGTGCCCTGGGGGTGCCGCCGATGATCCTGTGCGCTTCCCCCCAGTATCTCGCCGGCAAGAACCTGCCCCAGTCCCCCAGCGAGCTGGCGCAACATGCGCTGCTGTGGGCCGGCGCCGGCCCCGATGCCACCTTGAGGCTGGCCAAGGATGGCGGGCTGGTCACGGTGCCTGGCACGCCGCGGCTGGTGGCCCAGGACCTCACCGCGCTGCACGCGGCGGTGGCCGCGGGCCTGGGCATCGGCGCACTGCCCGAGTTCATGTGCCGCAATGGCCTCGCCATGAAACGACTGGTGCGACTGCTGCCGCAGTGGCAGGTGGCCGACGCGGTCGAGCTCACGGCCGTGGCGCCGTCCCACCGCGCGCAGGCGCCCGAGGTGCGCGCATTCATCGACTTTCTCGCCGCCAACATCGTCCCGGCGCTGGCCGGGGCGGACGGTGGTCCATCCGCGCGCCCTGCGGCGCATAAGGCAGATTGATGTACCAGGCTCCCCTTCGCGAACTGCGCTTCGTCCTCCACGAAATCCTCGGCAGCGAGGCCGCACTCGGCCCGCTCTACGAGGATATTGGCTATTCGGCGGAACTTGCCGACAACATCCTCGAAGAGGCGGCGAAGTTCGGCGAAACCGTGCTCGCACCCCTCAATGCCAGCGGTGACCGGGAAGGCGCCCGCTGGACCCCCGAGGGGGTCTTCACGCCCAAGGGCTTCCCCGAGGCCTACCGGGCGTACGCCGAGGCTGGCTGGACGCAGCTGGCCGTCCCGCAGGAGCTGGGCGGCCAGGGCATGCCGCAGCTGCTGAACTCGGCCTTCGAGGAGATCATGTTCGCCTCGAACATGGCCTTCTTCCTGGGCACTTCGCTGGCGCGCGGCGCGGTGGAGGCCATTGAAGCCTCGGCCACCGAGGCGCAGAAGGCGCTGTACCTGCCCAAGCTGGTCAGCGGCGAGTGGATGGGCACGATGAACCTCACCGAGCCGCAGGCCGGTTCCGACCTCGGCCTGCTGCGCACGCGCGCAGTGGCCGATGGTGACCGCTACCGCCTGTACGGCCAGAAGATCTTCATCACCTACGGCGACCACGACCTGTCGGAGAACATCATCCACCTGGTACTGGCGCGCATCGACGGCGCGCCGGAAGGCACCAAGGGCATCTCGTTGTTCCTGGTGCCGAAGTTCCTGGTCAACGCCGACGGTTCGCTGGGCGAGCGCAACGATGTGCGCTGCATCTCCATCGAGCACAAGATGGGCATCCACGCCAGCCCGACGTGCGTGATGAGCTTCGGCGAGAAGGAAGGCGCGATCGGATACCTGCTGGGTCCGCCGAACGCGGGACTGTCGTTCATGTTCATCATGATGAACGCCGCGCGCCTGTCGGTGGGCGCGCAGGGACTGGCGCAGTCCGAGCGCGCGCTGCAGGGGGCGCGCGAGTGGGCGCGCACGCGCCTGCAGGGCCGCGTCGAGGGCAAGCCCTCGCCGGTGGCCATCATCGAACACCCCGACGTACGCCGCATGCTGCTGGGCATGAGGTCGCGCACCGAGGCCATGCGCCTGCTGTGCGCCTGCGCGGCGCTGGAGCTGGACAAGGGCACGCGCCTGCCCGACGAGGCGGCGCGCAAGGCGGCGCTGGCGCGCGCCGAGCTGATGATCCCCATCGTCAAGGGCTGGTGCACCGAGACCGGCTTCGAGGTGACCTCGCTGGGCATGCAGATCCACGGCGGCATGGGCTACGTGGAGGAAACCGGCGCGGCGCAGCCATTGCGCGACGTGCGCATCGCCTCGATCTACGAGGGCACCACGGGCATCCAGTCCAATGACCTGGTGAACCGCAAGCTGGGCCGTGACCGCGGCGCGACCATGCAGGCGCTGCTGCGCGACCTGCTGGCGGAGCTCAACGGCCTGCGTTCGCTGGGGCCCGAAGCCAAGGCGGCGCGCAACGCGGCCACCGAGGCCGTCACCACGCTGCGCGACACCACCGATGCGCTGCTGCAGATGCAGGCGGAGCGGCCGCAGCTGGTGCTGTCGGTGTCGGTGCCGTACCTGAAGCTGTGCGGGCTGGCGATCAGCGGTGCGCTGATGGCGCGCGCCGCGGCGGTGGCCGAGGCCTCGCTGGGCAAGGGCGACGACGAGTTCTACCGCGGCAAGCTGGTGAGCTGCCGGTTCTACGCCGAGCAGGTGCTGCCGGAAGTGCTGGGGCTGGCGCGCATCGTCAAGGGCGGTGCCGGCAGCGTGGCAGACGTGCCGTCGGAACTGGTCTGACGGCAGGCGCAGCGCGGGCTCGCGGCAGGTCCGCCACCTCCGGCGCGGGCCTGCGCTGGTCAGCGCGGCTCGTTGCCCGCGGCGGTCTCCGGGGCGGAAGGCGCGGGCGTGGACTCCACGGCGGGAAGGGTGTCCTGCAAGGCCGCGTCCGCGCCGGTGTCCCCGCCAACGGAAACGGGCGCCGGTGACTCCGGCACGGGCAGCGGCCAGGTGCCGGGCCACAGCAATGCACCGGCCAGCACGAACACCGCCGCGCCCACCAGCGCCACCATCATCCACATGTTGCCCGAGAAGGTGAACAGCAGCGTGGCCTCGAAGATCTGCAGCAGTCCGAGCAGCACGATCACCTCGCGCGACACCGCCGGCGGGCGGAAGGCCACCAGTGCGTACAGCAGCGCGATCAGCAGCGCCTGGGCACCGAAGGCCAGCCACAGCGCCCGCACCGACGCCGCGAGGTCGGTGCGCAGGCTGCTGTTGGACAGCGCCACGTCGAGCACCACGGCATAGTTGATGAAGTAGTACAGCGCCACTGCCAGCAGCGCGGCCGCGCCCACCAGCATGCAGAAGCGGAAGGCCTTGTAGCGGCGCATGGCTCAGGCCCGTGACAGCCTCGCCGAGGGCGGCGGGGCGTTCAGTGAATCCAGGAATTTGCGCCGCTGGTCCAGGTCCATGTGCATCCAGTCGAGCTTGTGGTTGAGCTGCGTGCGCAGCTGGGTGTCGGTGGTGCTGACCGGCTCATCGTGGCGCGCCGGGGCATGATCCGCAAGCGCCGGCAGGCCGCCGGAGAGCAGGGCGATCACCGCGGCCTGCACCTCCTCATCGCGGGGCAGCTCGTTGTGCGCCACCTCGCAGTACCACGCGCGGCAGCCTTCCACGGTGGCGCGCGCCTGCGGCACCGTGCCGTCGCCGCCGTAGTCGTAGCGGTACCAGAACTCCCCGCCCACCGGCGCGGCGTGCGTAGTGGTCAGGAAGCCATGCCCGGCGATGGCGTCGATGCGCTGGTCCGCCGGGCCGGGGTCGAACAGCATGGCGCGCGCCAGCAGCGTGGCATTGGGCTGCGGTCCGGTGGAAGGCCACTGGGCCGGATCGAGCAGGTCCGGCTTCAGGTCGCGCGGCAGCATCTGGTAGAGGCTGTAGAAGCTCGCGAACACCTCGCGCGACAGTGCCTCGGGCGAGTGCAGCGGATCGATCTGCGCCAGCCGGCGCACCAGCGGGTACACGCCGCGCACGGCCTGCACCGGCGCGAAGGAGCCGCGGTGCGGCGTGCCCAGCGTGACCACCCGGCGCACGCGATCGCCGGCCCCGGTGCGCAGCACCGCGCGGCCGACGAGCCCGCCCATGCTGTGGCCGATGATGCTGATCTCGCGCGCGGGGCAGTCCTCGATGGCGCGCGCCAGCTGCAGCGTCGCCTCGTCGAGGTCCAGGCGCCAGTCGTAGGAAAGGCATCGCACGGTGTAGCCGGCGATGTTCAGCGCCAGCTTCAGCGGCAGCCACGTGTACAGCACGGGGCCGGCGGTGACGAGCGTCTCGCCGGGCAGCTTCAGCAGTTCCAGCCGGCCGTGGTGGATGTCGGTGGGATCGAGCCAGAGCAGGTTGTCCGGCAGCGGCGGTGCGCGCGGCAGCGCCAGCTGCGTGCCCATGATGCCTGGCACGTACCACACCATCCTGTCCGGATCCTGCGTCGCGGCGGCGGCAGCCACCGCCAGCGCGCGCAGCCGCACGTACTCGACTTCGCCGAAGTAGGCCACCAGCTCGCGCCGGTGTTCGCCCGTGGCCAGCCAATGTTCCAGCTTGCCTTCCGGCCATACCAGCCGGTCGTAAGCCGAAACTTCGGCGGCATCGTTCACGCGCCGACCTGCCTGATCGCAGTCTCGGCGATCACCTCGCAGACGGCCTCGATGGCCGCGCCGCGCGCCGAGGTCTTGCGCCACAGCGCGCCCACGTGGCGCACCGGGGCCGGCGGCGCGAAGGGCACGATCGCCACGCCGCGCGCATTGCCGTAGGCGCCCTGGCTGGCCAGCTGCGGCAGCAGCGTGATGCCGCTGCCGGCGGCCACCATCTGCCGCAGTGTCTCCAGCGAGGTGGCGCGGAAATCCTGCTTCTCCTGCGCGTCGATGCGCGAGCAGATGTCCAGCGCCTGCTCGCGCAGGCAGTGGCCGTCCTCCAGCAGCAGCAGCGTCCCGCCATTGAGGTCCGCGGGCTTCACGTGGCGCTTCTTCGCCAGCTCGTGCGTCTCGGGCACCGCCACCACGAAGGGCTCGTCGAACAGCGTCAGTTCGTTCATGCCCTCTGAGGGTACAGGCAAAGCGAGGATGCCGAGATCGATGTCGCCGGCCTGCAGGTGATCGAGCATGGGGCCGGTCTGGTACTCATACAGCAGCAGCTCCAGGCGCGGCAGCTTCTTGCGGATCTTCGGCGCCACCAGCGGCAGCAGGTACGGGCCCACTGTCGGCAGCAGGGCCATGCGCAGGCGGCCGGCCAGCGGGTCGCGTCGCGTTTCCGCCAGTGTGACGATCTCGTCGCTGGCTTCGATGATGCGTCTTGCCCGGGCCACCACCTGCGCGCCGGTCTCGGTGAGCGCAATGCGCCGCGGGTGCCGCTCGATCAGCTGCACGCCGAGGTATTGCTCGAGCTTCTTGACCTGCGCCGACAAGGTGGGCTGGCTCACGTAGCAGCGCGCCGCTGCCTGGCCGAAGTGGCGGGTGTCGGCCAGGGCCACCAGGTAGCGCAGGTCCTTGAGCTTCAGGTCGGCCATAGGCCGATTCTATCGATCCGCGGCGGGCGATTGGGCGGAAATCGCGGGCGGCAGCAGCTTGTACACCACCGGCGTCACCAGCCGCGCCAGCAGCGTGGAGGCGATCAGGCCGCCGATGATGGTCCAGGCCATGGGCGAGTACAGCCCTGAGCCCTGCACCGCCAGCACCAGCAGGCCGCCGATGGCCGTGGCCGAGGTCAGGAGGATGGGCAGGAAGCGGATCTCGCCAGCCTGCTCGATGGCCTCGTCCAGCGGCATGCCCTGCTCGCGCAGCTGGTTGGTGAAGTCGACCAGCAGGATGGAGTTCTTGATCTCGATGCCCACCAGTGCCACCAGGCCCACCGCGGCAGTGAACGACAGCGTGTAGCCGGTCAGCAGCAGCATCAGGATTCCGCCCATGGCGCCCAGCGGCACCACCGTGAGGACGATCAGCGTGGAGCGGAAGTCGCCGAATTCCAGAACCAGGATGGCGAAGATGCCGAACAGCGCCACGATGATGGCAATGCCGATGCCGCCGAATGCCTTGGCGCTGGCCTCGGCCTCGCCGCCGAGCAGGTAGCGGTAGCCGCGCGGCCAGTCGAAGCCATCGAGCTTCTCGACCACGGCGCGCGTCACCTCGGCGGTGTTGTAGCCATTGACCACTTCGGCGTCGATGGTGACCACGCGCTCGCGGTTGAAGCGCTGGATGCGCGTGGGCGCCTCGGCAAAGCGCAGTTCGGCCAGCTGTTCAACCGGCAGCAGCTGTCCGGTGAGCGTGGGTACGCGCGCCTCGGTGAGCGTGCGCCAGTCGGCGCGATCGCCGGTCGCCGAGCGCAGCACGATGTCGTACTGCTCACCGTCGTCGGCCCGGAATGCGCCCACGGCCTGGCCGGCCAGCGCCAGGCGCAGCGCCTGGTCGAAGACCGACATCGGCACGCCCAGCATCGCGGCCTTCACCGGGTCGGGCTTGAGCTCGAGGTTGGTGCGCGCGATGCGCAGCGGGTTGTTCACGTCGCGCGTGCCCGGAACGCTCTCGACCAGCGCTTCCACCTGCCTGGCCAGTTCCTCGAGCTGGCCAAGGTCCTCGCCGATGATGCGCACCGCCACCGGCGCCGACAGCGGTTCGCCCTGCACGAACTCGTGCACGGCGATCTTCGCGCCCGGGTAGGCCTTGAACTCGCTGCGCAGCTCATCGAGCAAGCGCGGCGTGCGCCGCGGGTCGTAATCCTTCAGCAGCACGAAGATCTCGGCGCGGTTGGGCGCGTCGTTGGTGACCAGGTGGTTGTAATAGATCTGCGGGTTGCCATGGCCGAGGTTGGAGAACACCGTCTGTACCTCGGGGCGGCGGCGCAGCGCGTCCTCGGCGAAGCGCAGCGCGCGGTCGGTCTCCGCCAGGCTGCTGCCGGTGGGCGTGCTGATGGTGACCAGGAATTGCGGCGTGTCGGCCTTGGGGAACAGGCTGGTGCCTACCACCATCACCATGCCCGCGGTCAGCAGCAGCGCACCGCCGATCGAAACCACCACCGTGGTGCGCGGCCGCGCCAGGCAGTAGTGCAGCGCCGGCCGGTAGTAGCGGTGGATGGCGCCCATCACCCGTTCCAGCAGCTTCTCGTGCAGCGAGCCGCCCTCCTCCTCGCGGGTGGAGAGTACGCGGCTGGCAATGAAGGGGATGAAGAACACCGCCACGAACAGCGAGCCCAGCACCGTGGAGATGATGGTGACCGGCAGCACGCGGATGAAATTGCCGGGGATGCCCGGCATGGCGGCCAGCGGCACGAAGGCCAGCACCATGGCGGCGGTGCAGCCCAGCAGCGCCTGCAGGATCTGCCTGGTGCCGAGCAGCGCCGCCTCCATGCGCGAGTGGCCCATGCGCAGGTGGCGGGCGATGTTCTCCACCACCACGATGGAGTCGTCCACCAGCAGGCCCAGTGACAGCACGAAGCCGGCGATGGTGATCTGGTTCAGCGAGTAACCCAGCATGTACAGCGAGCCCATGCCGATGGCCATGGACAGCGGCACGGCCACCATCACGATGCCGGCCGCGCGCAGGCCCAGCGGCAGCAGGGTCAGCAGCACCAGGCCGATGGCGATGCTGAAGTCGGTGTACAGGCGCGCCAGCCGCGCCGAGACGTTGCGGCTCTGCGCGAAGCCGCGTTCCAGCCGGATGCGCGCCGGCAGCACCTTCTCGAAGTCATCCAGCGCGGCATCCAGGCGCTCCTGCACGTCGAGGATGTTGTAGCCGGGCTTCTGCGTGGCAGTGACGAATACCGCCCGCTCGCCGTTGAAGCGGCCGATGTGCGTGTGCTGGGCCTCCGCCCAGAAGACGTCGGCCACGTCGCCAACGCGCACCGGCAGGCCATTGGCCACGCGCACCACGGTGGCGCGCAGTTCCTCGATGCTTTCGTAACCGCCACCGGTCTGCACGCTGAAACTGCGCGGCCCCAGGTCCACCACGCCCGCCGGCACGCTGGAGTTGGTGGCGCGGATGGCCTCGCCCACCTGCTGCGGCGTCACGCCCAGCCGCTGCATGCGCGCCGGGTCGAGCTGCACCCTGAGTTCGCGCTTCGGATAGGCCCAGGAATCGGTGCCACGCACGCCATCCACGCCCTTGAGCACGTCCTCGAGGTCGCGTGCTGCCTCTTCCAGCTCGCGGTAGGGCGCATCGTCGGACACCAGCGCCAGCTGCACGATGTTCACCTGCGTCGGGCCGGCGCGCTTGACCTCCAGCGACAGGATGGAAGCGGGCAGGCCGGGGCGCAGCGCATTGACCTCGCGCGTCACCTCGTCGAACTTGCGGTCCGCGTCGGTGTCGGCCTCGAACTCCACCGCGACCACCGCCACGCCATCGGCGATGGTGGTCTCGATGCGGGTCACGTCGTCCAGTTCGGTCAGCGCATCCTCGATGGGCTTGGCGAACTCGCGTTCCATGTCCACCGGGTCGGCGCCGGGGTAGATGCCGGTGACCAGGAAGGCCGGCGCCTTGATGTAGGGGTCTTCCTCGCGCGGCAG
>CAYVZE010000002.1:65280-83835 GCA_964455685.1 uncultured Steroidobacteraceae bacterium | reverse complement strand
CGATGTTCTCCAGCATCACGATGGCGTCGTCGACCACGAAGCCGGTGGCGATGGTGAGGGCCATCAGGCTCAGGTTGTTGATCGAGAAGCCCAGCAGGTACATCGCGCCGAAGGTGCCCACCAGCGACAGCGGCACCACCACGCTGGGGATCAGCGTGGCCGAGGCATTGCGCAGGAACAGGAAGGTCACCATCACCACCAGCGCGACGGCGAACATCAGCTCCTTCTGCACGTCGCGCACCGAGGCGCGGATGCTGCCGGTGCGATCGGTCAGCACGACCACCTCGGTGGCCGCCGGCATGGTGGACACCAGCCGCGGCAGCAGCTCGCGCACGCGGTCGGCCACCTCGATCACGTTGGCACCGGGCTGGCGCTGCACATTGACCAGCACCGCCGGCAGCTCGTTGGCCCAGGCGGCCAGGAAGCGGTTCTCGGCGCCCTCGGTGATGGTGGCCACGTCCCCCAGCCGCAGCGGCGCGTTGTTGCGCCAGGCCACGATCAGCGCCTCGTACTCCTCGACCGAACGGATCTGGTCGTTCGCATCGAGCATGGTGAAGCGGTAGGGCCCGTCGAAGCTGCCCTTGGGCTGGTTGACGTTGGCCGCGGCGATGGCGTTGCGCACGTCCTCCAGGCTCAGTTCGTGCGAGGCCAGCGCGGCCGGGTTCACCTGCACGCGGATCGCGGGCCGCTGGCCGCCACCCAGGCTCACCATGCCCACGCCCGGCAGCTGCGCCAGGCGCTGCGCGATGCGCGTGTCGACCAGGTCGTAAACCTGCGGCAGCGGCAGGGTCCTGGAGGTCACCGCCAGCGTCAGGATGGGCGCGTCGGCGGGATTGACCTTGCGGTACACCGGTGGCGCCGGCAGGTCATTGGGCAGCAGGTTGTCGGCTGAATTCAGCGCTGCCTGCACCTCCTGCTCGGCCACGCCCAGGTCGACTTCCAGCGAGAACTGCAGCGTCACGACGGAGGCGCCGCCGGAGCTGGTGGAGGACATCTGCTTCAGGCCGGGGATCTGCCCCAGGCTGCGTTCCAGCGGCGCGGTGATGGCGCGGGTCACCACGTCCGGGCTGGCGCCCGGATAGAAGGTGAACACCTGGATGATGGGATAGTCGACCTGCGGCAGCGCCGCCACCGGCAGCATCCGGTACGCGAGGATGCCGGACACCATGAGGGCCAGCATCAGCAGCGTCGTTGCAACGGGCCGCTGGATGAAGGGCCGCGAGATGGACATGTGTCAGCTTCCGGCGGGAGCGGCGGGCGCCGAGCCCGGCGCCGCAGGCGCATTGGCCAGGTTCACCGGCGCGCCCTCGCGCAGGCGGTCCATGCCCTCGAGCACCACCTCCTCGCCGGCCGAAAGGCCCTCGAGGATGGCGGAGCGGCCGTCGACCGTGGCGCCCACGCGCACGTCGCGCAGCGCCGCCTTGCCGTCGACCACGGTGTAGACATAGGTGCCGCGCGAGCCATGCTGGATGGCGTCGGAGGGAATGGTGATCACGTCCTCGAGCACGCCTACCTCCAGCACGGTGTTCACGAACTGGTTCGGGAACAGCGCATCGTCCTTGTTGGCGAACTCGGCCTTCAGCCGCAGCGTGCCGGTGGCGGTGTCGATCTGGTTGTCGAAGGTGCGCACGCTGCCCTCGGCCAGCAGCGTCTGGCCGCTGCGGTCATAGGCGCGCACGGGCAGCGCCTGCCCGGCCGACAGCGCCTGCCGCACCGGCGGCAGCTCGGCCTCGGGAATGGACATCAGCACCGAGATGGGCTGGGTCTGGGTGATGGTGAACAGGCCCTCGGGATCCCCGGCGCGCACCAGGTTGCCCGGGTCGACCCGCCGCAGGCCGATGCGGCCGGAGATCGGCGCGACGATGCGCGTGTACTCCAGTTGCAGGCGCGCGGTGTCCACGTTCGCCTGGTCCGACTTCAGCGTGCCCTGCAGCTGGTTCACCAGCGCCTGCTGGCGGTCCAGGGTCTGCCGCGGGATGGTGCCGGCATCGACCACCCGCTGGTACTGCTCCAGCTCCAGCTGGGCATGGCGCAGCTGCGCCAGGTTCTGCTGCTGCGTGCCCTCGGCCTGGGCCAGGCGGATGCGGTAGGGCTCCGGGTCGATCTCCGCCAACAGCTCGCCGGCGCGGACCTGCTGGCCCTCGCGCGGCAGCACGCGCAGCAGCGGACCCTCGACTCGGCTCTGTACCACCACGGTGTTGTAGGGCACCACGGTGCCGATGGCGCGAACCTGCAGCGCCAGGTCCTCCCGCAGTGCGGGAACGGTCCGGACGACCACCGGCTGCTGCCAAGGGTTGAAGCCGCGGCCCTCGTAGTCCTTCGGCGCCTCGCGGGAAATGAGGTACCAGCCACCGCCGACCACGGCCGCGGCTGCACCGAGAATGAGAATGGTTCTGGGAGACATGTGGAAACAGACCGTCGGGAACGAAGTTGATTCCCGGGATCAGTCATCCGGGACCAAATAAATTGATGCTAGCTGAGAACCGTTCTCGATTACAGCGCGTACACCCCCCGTCCTGTGACCGGTTCCTGCCTCGGGCGGTAGGAACCAGCCTACCGCCGTAGCGGACTTATGCTGCTATGCGATACCCCGCGGCAAACCTATCGTGATCCCCTGACCAAGGCAAGGGAGCATGGCATGGGCATCCTGAAGGTCCTCGGACTGGCCATCATCGTGCTGTGGCTGGTGCTGTGGCTGGCGGTGAAGGTCACCGTGGCCACCATCCACCTGCTGCTGCTGGTCGGCGTGGTGCTGCTGGTGCTGGGGCTGCTCAAGCGCGGATAGCGAAAAATCCGCGGCCCCGCAGGAAGGCTCAGGCCTCCTCCACCGCGATCGACACCCTGACTGCGGTGGAGCGGGGCGTGACCACGCCCTCCCGCCGCAGCACGTGCACCTTGGTCAGCGCCGTGCCGTAGAAGAGGATGAGCGAGGAGTAGTAGACCCACAGCAGCACCAGCACCAGCGAGCCGGCCGCGCCGTAGGTCGACGCCGGTGCCACGCGGGTCAGGTAGAAGGCGATCAGGTACTTGCCGATCACGAACAGCACGGCGGTGTAGATCGCGCCGCGGCGCACGTCCGACCAGCCCAGGCGCACGTCCGGCAGCACCTTGAACAGGAAGCCGAACAGCAGGGCGGTGATGACCAGCGAGAAGCCGAGGTCGAAGGCCGTCACGGCCAGCGGCGGCACCGGGATCCAGTTGCCGGCGTACTCGATCACCGCGGTGATGGCCACGCTCAGCGCGAACGAGGTCAGCAGAAGGAAGCCGATGATCAGCACCATGCCCAGCGACAGCAGGCGCACGGTGATGAAGTTGACCAGCCCGCTGCGCGTCGGACGCGCACGCACGCCCCAGAACTGGTTCAGCGAGGACTGCATCTGCGCGAACACCGTGGTGGCGCCGAACAGCAGCGCACCGATGCCCAGCACCGTGGGCAGGAAGCCGGCCACGCGCGGCTCGGAGCGGCGCACCGCCTCCTCCACCGCCGCCGCGGCCTGTTCTCCCAGCAGTTCGCTGATGCCCGCGGAAATCTCGCCACTGGCCGCCTCCGGGCCGTACACGGCGCCCACGATGGACACCAGGATGATCACCAGCGGCGCCATCGAGAACAGCGTGAAGAATGCCAGTGCGCCGGCGTGCTGGAACGCATCGCGCTCCAGCCACTCGTTGGCTGCATCGACCAGCAGCTGCAATGGGCCTGGCAACTTCATGCGGGAATTGTATGCCCCGCGGCCGAAAGTGCGGTCAGCCGATGCCGCGCCCTACTGTGGGCGGACCTGCGGCTTCAGGCCCTTGGCCACCAGGTAGACCTCGCGCGATTCCTTGCGCGAGGCCTCCGGCTTCCTGATCTGCACCTTGTCGAAGGCGGCGCGCAGGTCCTTGATGTACTGGTCCGAGCCGGCCCCCTGGAACATCTTGGCCACGAAGTTGCCACCGGGCTTGAGCGTGCGCTTGACCGTGTCCAGCGCCAGCTCCAGCAGGTACATCGAGGCCGCCTGGTCGGCCGAGGCGATGCCGGAGATGTTGGGCGCGATGTCGCTGATGACCAGGTCGAAGCGGCCGCCGCCCAGCCACTCCAGGATCTGCTCCACGATGGACTCGTCGTGGAAGTCGCCCTGGATGAAGTCCACGTTGGGCAGGGCATCCATGGGCAGGATGTCGGTGGCCAGCACCCTGCCCTTCGCGCCCACCAGCCGCCCGGCCACCTGCGACCAGCCGCCCGGGGCGGAGCCCAGGTCGAGGATGCGCATGCCGGGCCGGATCAGCCGGTCCTTCTCGTTGAGCTCCAGCAGCTTGTAGGCAGCGCGGGAGCGGTAACCCTCCTTCTGCGCGCGCTTGACGTATGGATCATTGACATGCCGGGCCAGCCAGCTCGCACTGCTCTTGGATCGGGCCATGAAGGAACGGAGGGAAAAAGTAGAATAGCCGCGAGTTTACCCCCTCTGCCGGAAAGACCGGCCAGGACGGTTCCCCTGATCCGCATCACCGAACTGCAGCTGCCGCTGGACTACACCCCGGAGACCCTCCGCGAGGCTGCGGCCGGCCGGCTCGGCATCGACACCGCCGACCTGCTCGACCTGCGCCTGTTCCGGCGCAGTCCCGACGCCCGCCGGCGCAGTGCAGGCATCATCTTCAACTGCGTGGTCGACGTGGCGCTTCGCGACGAGGCGGGCGTGCTTTCCCGCCTGGCCGGCGACCCGCATGTGCGCCCCACCCCCGACATGGACTACCACCCGGTGGCCACGGCCCCGGCCGGGCTGCGCGAGCGCCCCATCGTGGTGGGCTTCGGCCCTGCCGGCGTGTTCGCGGCGCTGATCCTGGCGCAGTCCGGCTTCCGCCCCATCGTGCTCGAGCGCGGCAAGGACGTGCGCCGGCGCACCCGCGACACCTGGGCGCTGTGGCGGCAGAGCATCCTCACGCCCGAGTCCAACGTGCAGTTCGGCGAGGGCGGCGCGGGCCTGTTCTCTGACGGCAAGCTGTACAGCCGCGTGAAGGACCCGAAGTTCCTCGGCCGCAAGGTGATGATGGAGTTCGTCAAGGCCGGCGCACCGGAGGAGATCCTGTATGTCAACCGGCCGCACATCGGCACCTTCCGCCTCACGCGCGTGGTCTCGGGCATCCGCGAGCAGATCCTGTCCCTCGGCGGGGAGATCCGCTTCGAGAGCCGCGTCACCGACCTGGTGATCGAGGACGGCCAGCTGCGCGGCGTGGTGCTGGCCGATGGCAGCGTGCTGGAAAGCCGGCACGTGGTGCTGGCGCCGGGACACAGCTCGCGCGACACCTTCCGCATGCTGGAGCGCCGCGGCGTGCACCTGGATCCCAAGCCGTTCGCCATCGGCTTCCGCATCGAGCACCCGCAGTCGATGATCGACCGCGCGCGGCTGGGCCGCCATGCCGGCCATCCGCTGCTGGGCGCGGCCGACTACAGCGTGGTGCACCACGCGAAGAACGGCCGTGCGGTGTACAGCTTCTGCATGTGCCCGGGCGGCACCGTGGTGGCCGCGACCTCCGAGGTGAACCGCGTGGTCACCAACGGCATGAGCCAGTACTCGCGCAACGAGCGCAATGCCAATGCCGGCATCGTGGTCGGCATCTCGCCGGAGAAGGACTATCCTGGCGGGCCGCTGGCCGGCGTGGAACTGCAGGAAAGGCTCGAATCGCATGCCTATGTGCTGGGCGGCGGCGACTACTTCGCGCCCGGACAGCTGGTCGGCGATTTCCTGCGCGGCAAGGCTTCCACGTCATTCGGCGAGGTGCTGCCCTCCTACAAGCCCGGCGTGCGGCTGGGGGATCTTTCCACCGCCCTGCCCGACTTCGCCATCGAGGCCATCCGCGAGGCATTGCCGGTGTTCGGCCGGCAGATCCGCGGCTTCGACCGCGAGGATGCGGTGTTCACGGGCGTCGAGACGCGCACCTCATCGCCGGTGCGCATCACCCGCGACGATGACACCCTGCAGAGCCTGAACACCCGCGGCCTGTATCCCTGCGGCGAGGGTGCCGGCTATGCGGGCGGCATCCTCTCGGCCGGCATCGACGGCATCCGCGTGGCCGAGGCCGTGGCAAGGAGCCTGGCCTCATGAAGATCGACGAGGTGCGCAAGCTGCACCAGCGCAAGCACCGCGAGCTGGCCGGCCGCTTCATCGTCGAGGGCGAGCATCCGGTGCAGGAACTGCTGAAGGCCGCGGAGCAGAACCCGCGCCTGCGCGAGTCGGTGCTCTACTGCACCCGCGAGTACGCCAGCTTCACCGACCGCCTGCCGGTGCACGTGGTCAATCCCACCCAGATGGCGCAGATCTGCGAGACGCGCACGCCGCAGGGCATCGTGGCCGTGGCACCGCTGCTGGACCCGCCGCCGCCGCGCAAAGGCGAGCGCGCCATCTACCTGCATGAGCTGCAGGATCCGGGCAACCTCGGCACCATCCTGCGCACGCTGGCCTGGTTCGGGGATTTCCGCTGCCTGCTCGGACCCGGCAGCGTCGACGTGCACAACGGCAAGGTGGTGCGCGCCAGCATGGGCGCGATCTTCCACGTGCCGGTGGAGACCGACGTGCCGCTCGAGTCCCTGCCCGCGCGCTTCAGGAACATCGCCCTGCTGGACATGCAAGGCACCTCGATTGCCTCGGCCAGGTTCCGCAGGTTCGACTGCTACCTGTTCGGCAACGAGGCGCGCGGCCTGCCCGATGCGCCGGGATTCGCCGGCCTGCCGCGCTTCTCCATCACCGGCGCGGCGCCCATCGAATCGCTGAACGTGGCGATGGCCGTGGCCATCTGCCAGTACGAGCTTCACCGCCCCGCGAAGGCCTGAGCCGCGCGGCCGGCGCCCTGACGGAGGAAGACATGCCTGCCAACCTGAGTGCAGTGGAACGGCTGCAGATCGAACGGGCCTGCGAGCGCCTGGTGCATGCCTACGTGCGCGCGCTCGACGAGGGCGACATGAACGCCGCCGCGGACTGCTTCGCGGCCCATGGCAGCCTGGCGCGCCCCTCGGCGCCGGACCAGCTGATCATCGGCCGCGAGGCCATCCGCGCCTCGCTGCTGACGCGACCGAAGAACGTGTTCACCCGCCACCTGGCCACCAGCGTGCTGATCGACGTGGAGGGACCGGACTCGGCCCGCGGTTCCTGCTACCTGACCCTGTTCCAGGCCACGCGCGCCGAAGGCGCCACGCTGCCCCATGAATCGAACGGCCCGGTCTGGATCGGCCAGATGCACGACCGCTTCGTGCGCGAGGACGGCCAGTGGAAGTTCCTGGAACGGCGCGGTTCGATCCAGCTCAAGTACGTGCCCCCGGGGTTGCGCATCGGCAGCTGACCCGCCGCTGACCACCCCCGGGGTTCGTCCCCGCGCAGGTTTGGTCGTAGACTCGCCGCGACACAACCGGGGGGAACACGATGAGGGGGACCAACGGCGGAGGGATCCGGGCCACGGCGCTGGGCGTGGCATGGCTGGCCATCAGCGGCATGGCGGCACAGGGACCAGCACCACAGCCTGGACCGCAGCACTACCCCTCCAGCGTGGACCCGGCGCTGTGGCCGGCGGTGACCTCGCCGGTGCGGGCCGATCCCGCCATCGAAAGGCGCGTCGCCGACCTGCTCTCGCGCATGACGCTGGAGGAGAAGGTCGCGCAGGTGATCCAGCCCGACATCGGCAGCGTCACCCCCGAGGACATGCGCCGCTACCACTTCGGCGCCATCCTCAACGGCGGCAATTCCGCACCCGGCCATGACCAGTTCGCGCCGCCGGAGAAATGGCTGGAACTGGCCGATGCGTTCTACCAGGCGTCGGTGGACCGCAGCGGCGGCGGCCTCGGCATTCCCTCGATGTGGGGAACCGACGCCGTGCATGGCCACAGCAACGTCATCGGCGCCACGCTGTTCCCGCACAACATCGGCCTGGGCGCGACGCGCAACCCGGCGCTGGTCGAGGCCATCGGCCGCGCCACCGCCGCCGAGATCCGTGCCACCGGCATGGAGTGGACCTTCGCCCCCACGCTCACCGTGCCGCAGGACCATCGCTGGGGTCGCACCTACGAGGGCTACTCCGAGGACCCCGCCATCGTCGTCTCCTACGCGGCCGCGATGGTGCGCGGCCTGCAGGGAGATCCGAATGGTCCCGACTTCCTGCGCCCGCCGCATGTCATCGCCACCGCCAAGCACTTCCTTGGCGACGGCGGCACCACCAACGGCCGCGACCAGGGTGACACGCAGGTGCCCGAAACCGTGCTGCGCGACGTGCACGGCGCGCCCTACGTGCCCGCCATCGAGGCCGGCCTGATGTCGGTGATGGCCTCATACAACAGTTTCAATGGCGAGAAACTGCATGGCCATCGCGGCCTGCTCACCGATGTGCTCAAGCAGCGCATGGGTTTCCCGGGTTTCGTGGTGGGCGACTGGAACGGCCATGGCCAGATCCGCGGCTGCCGGCCGGTCAACTGTCCCGCGGCGATGCTTGCCGGCCTCGACATGTACATGGCGCCGGACAGCTGGCGCGGCCTGTACGAAAGCCTGCTGGAACAGGCCAGGAACGGCGAGCTGCCGCTGGCCCGGCTCGAGGAGGCCGTGGCGCGCATCCTGCGCGTGAAGATCCGCATGGGGCTGTTCGAGGCCGGCCCGCCGTCGAAGCGTCCCGGCGCGGGCGACTTCAGCACGCTGGGCAAGCCCGAACATCGCGCCATCGCCCGCCAGGCCGTGCGCGAGTCGCTGGTGCTGCTGAAGAATGACGGCGGTTTGCTGCCGCTGTCGCCGCACCAGCGCATCCTGGTCACCGGCGACGGCGCCCACAACTATTCGAAGCAGTCGGGTGGATGGACGCTCACCTGGCAGGGAACCGGCGCGGACAACAGCCGCTTCCCCGGCGCGACCTCCGTCTGGGAAGGCATCCGCGACGCCGTGGCCGCCGCCGGTGGCCGCGCCGAGCTGTCCGCCGACGGCAGCTGGCGCGAGAAACCCGACGTGGCCATCGTGGTGTTCGGCGAGTCGCCCTACGCCGAAGGCGTGGGCGACCAGCGCAACACCCTGCTGCGCTCGGACGGCGCACATCTCGACCTGCTGGCAAGGCTCGACGCGGCCGGCATCCCCGTGGTGGCCGTGCTGCTGTCCGGTCGGCCGCTGTGGATGAACCGGGAGATGAACCTCTCGCGCGCCTTCGTGGCCGCATGGCTGCCGGGCTCCGAGGGTGGCGGCATCGCCGACGTGCTGCTGCGCCGGCCGGACGGCTCCATCGCGCACGATTTCAAGGGCAAGCTGCCCTTCTCCTGGCCGCGCACGGCGGCGCAGTCCGGCCCGCGCCATGGCCGCGCCGGCTACGAGCCGCTGTTCCCGGTGGGCTACGGACTGACCTACCAGGACCGCCGCGACCTGCCCCGCCTGCCGGAAGATGCCGGCGTGCAGCAGGAGGATGCGCCGGGCACCATGCTGTTCGACGGCATCGGTCCTTCGCCCTGGACGCATGCCGCCAGCGGCGCACTGCAGCTCTCTCGCGTGGACCGGCTGCGCCAGGAGGACAGCCTGCGCCTGGTGTGGCCCGCGGACGGCGCCGGGTCGTTGCAATTCAACAGCGCCCGCGGCGAGGACTTCAGCCGCGAGACCAATGCCGACATGATGCTGGTGCTGACGCTGCGCGTGGATTCCGCGCCCGCCGGGCGCCTGGCCGCCGCCGTGGCCTGCGGTGATGCCTGCAACGCGTCGGTACCGCTCGAATCGGACCTGCGCGCGCTGAAGGCCGGCCAGTGGCAGCGCCTGGGCATCCCGCTGAAGTGCTTCGCTGCGGCCGGCGCGGACATGCGCCAGCGACTCTCGCGCGTGGCCCTGCAGGGTGAAGGCACGGCGGGCCTGACGCTGAACCGGGTGACGCTGGGCATGGACGTGGACCGCAAGGTGGCGTGCAATACCTCGCCGCTGCGATGATGGAAAGTCAGCGGCACCAGAAGAAACGCTGCGGGAATCAGGGGGCGGAATGAGCGTCAAATCCTTGCTGGTGGTCGCATCGCTCGCGCTGAGCGTGCTGATCGGCGTGGTGCTGGGACGGTCCGGCGCGGACACCGATGCCGTGGCGCAGGCAACGCGACCGGTGCGCATCGGCCTGTCGCTGGACACGCTGAAGGAGGCGCGCTGGACGCGCGACCGCGATGCCTTCGTGGAGCACGCCCGCTCGCTGGGCGCGGACGTGACCGTGCTGTCGGCCAACAGCGACGACAATCGCCAGGTGGCCGACGTGGAGACCCTGGTCACCGCCCAGATGGACGTGATCGTGATCGTGCCGCATGACGGCCGCGCCATGGCGCGCGGCGTGGAGATCGCCCACCGCGCCGGCATCCCGGTGATCTCCTACGACCGGCTCATCCTCGACAGCGAGCCCGACCTTTACATCACCTTCGACAACGAGCGCGTCGGGGAATTGCAGGCACGTTACATCCTCGAGGCCCTGCGCGATGCGCCCCGCCCCATCCGCCTGGTGCGCATCTACGGCTCCAGGACCGACAACAACGCGGCGTTGTTCAAGGCCGGCCAGGACAAGGGACTGCGCGAGGCCATCGACAAGGGCGAGGTGCAGGTATTGCACGAGGACTGGGCCGACGACTGGAAGCCCGAGAACGCCAAGCGGATCATGAACGCGGCCATCACCCGCCACGGCCGCAACATCCATGCCGTGCTGGCCTCCAATGACGGCACCGCCGGCGGCGCCATCCAGGCGCTGCGCGAGGAAGGCTTAGCCGGCCGCGTGGTGGTCACCGGCCAGGATGCCGAGCTGGTGGCCGTGCAGCGCATCGTGGTCGGCGAGCAGGCCATGACCATCTACAAACCGGTACAGCAGCTGGCGAAGCGTGCGGCCGAGGCCGCCGTGGCGCTGGCGCGCGGCAAGCCGCTCATCGCGCGCGCCGCCATCGACAATGGCCGCACCGAGGTGCCCACGGTGCTGCTCGACGTGGTCACGGTGACCAGGGGCAACGTCGAGGACACCGTGGTCGCCGACGGCTTCCACGCGCGCGAGGACATCTTCCAGGGCCGGCAGTGACCCATCGGCGGCGCAGGAACGGCGCGGGGCAGCATGGTTGAAGCAGCCGGTGCGACGGGAGAACGAACCGGCGGGCTGCTGCTGGAAGCGCGCGGCCTGTCCAAGCGCTTCGGCGGTGTCGTCGCGCTGGACGGCGTGGACTTCACGCTGCGCCGGGGCGAGGTGCATGCGCTTTGCGGCGAGAACGGCGCCGGCAAGTCCACGCTGATCAAGATCCTCTGCGGCATCCACCCGCATGGCAGCCACGGCGGCAGCCTGTTCATCGACGGCCAGGCGCAGCGCTTCGATGGCGTGGCCGACGCCACTGCCGCGGGCCTGGCGGTGATCCACCAGGAGCTGGCGCTGGTGCCACAGATGACCGTGGCCGAGAACCTGTTCCTGGGACAGGAACCGCGGCGGGTGGGGCTGGTGGACCACGACCGCATGCTGGCCGACGCCGAGGCACTGCTCGCGCGCCATGGCATCGACGTGCCCCCCGCGGCGCGGGTGGAGTCGCTGGGCGTGGGACAGCGCCAGCTGGTGGAGATCGCCCGCGCCCTGCGCCGCGACTCGCGCGTGCTGCTGCTGGACGAACCCACCGCCGCACTCACGGAACGCGAGGTGGAAGTGCTGCTCGCCATCGTGCGCGGCCTGGCGGCGAAGGGGGTGGGCTGCATCTACATCTCGCACCGGCTCGATGAAGTGTTCGCCATCGCGGACCGCATCACGGTGCTGCGCGACGGCCGCAGCATCGTCACGCTGGACGCGGCCCGCGCCACGCGCGAGGAAGTGATCGGACACATGGTGGGCCGGCGCATCGAGGACCTGTTCCCGCGCCGCCGCCGCGAGCCGGGCGAGCACCTGTTCACCCTCGACAACCTCACGGTGGCGCCTTCCCCGGGCGCGGCGCCACGCCTCACCAGCATCTCGCTGGAGCTGCGCGCCGGCGAGGTGTTGGGCATCGGCGGCCTGATGGGCGCCGGTCGCAGCGAGCTGCTCATGCATCTGTTCGGCCTCTGGGGCCATCGCGTCGGCGGCGAGGTGCGCCTGGGCGGCGCGCCACTGGCGCGTTCGCCCCGGGAATGCATCGCGCAGGGCCTGGTGCTGATCACCGAGGACCGCAAGCGCTACGGCCTGGTGCTGCAGCAGACCGTGGGCTTCAACCTGTCGCTGTCCGACCTTGCGCGCCTGGCCCCGCGCGGCGTGCTCGACCACGACCGCGAGGAAGCGGCCAACGACGAGTTCATGCGGCGCCTGCGCATCCGCGCCGCCGGCCAGGACACCATCACCGCCACCCTGTCGGGCGGCAACCAGCAGAAGGTGATGCTGGGCAAGTCGCTGATGACGCGACCGAAGGTGGTGCTGCTGGATGAGCCCACGCGAGGCATCGACGTGGGCGCCAAGCTGGAGATCTACGAGTTGATCAACGACCTCACGGACCAGGGGCTGGCGGTACTGCTGGTCTCGAGCGAACTGCCGGAGCTGATGGGCATGAGCGATCGCATCGTGATGCTGGCGGACGGAGCCGTCGGCGGCCGCTTCGACCGCAGACCCTGGTCGCAGCAGGCCCTGATCGAGGCCGCCATGGCCTCGCCCGCGGCGCGACGCGCCGGTGCAGCGGGAGGTGCCGGCCGATGATCACCTCGCAGCGCCTGGACCTGCGCGACTTCTCGATGCTGATCGCACTGGTTGCGATCTCGCTGTGCTTCTGGCTGGCCGATCCCGCCTTCCTGTCGGCGCGCAACCTCTCGCAGCTGTCCATCGAGGTGGCCGCCACCGCCGTGCTGGCGCTGGGGATGCTGCTGATCATCGTGCCCGGCCACATCGACCTGTCGGTGGGCAGCGGCCTGGGCCTGATGGGCGGCATCGCCGCGGTGCTGGTGGTGCAGCAGGGCATCCCGGCGCCGGCGGCGCTGGCCGGCACCATGCTGTCCAGCGTGCTGCTGTACGCCGCCATGGGGACGCTGATCGTGCGCGAGAGGATCCCCGCCTTCATCATCACCCTGGGGGGACTGCTGGTCTTCAAGGGCGTGCACTGGCTGGTGATCCGCAACGAGACCGTGCCGGTGGTGCGCGGCGGCGAGGCCAACCTGTATTCCATCCTCACCACCTGGTACGTGCCGCCGGCCTGGGGCTGGATGCTGGCGGCCGTGATCGTGGCGCTGCTGGGCCTGGCTGCCTGGCGCGATCACCACCGTCGCCGCGCCCGCGGTGCTGGCAGTGATGGCGAGGCCGTGTTCCTGCGCTGGTTCGTCACCGCGCAGGTGCTGCTGCTGGCCACCCTGGTGCTGAACCAGTATCGCGGCGTGCCGCTGTCGCTGGTGATCCTGGCTGCCACCGCCTTCGTGGTGCACGTGATCTGCCGGCACCTCAGGCTGGGCCGCTACCTGTTCGCCATCGGCGGCAATGAGGAGGCGGCCGTGGTCTCCGGCGTGCCCACCGGCCGCGTGGTGATTGCCGCCTTCGCCATCATGGGCGTGATCGTGGCGCTGGCCGGCTTCCTGCAGACGGCCTTCGCCGGCGCCTCGACCACCACCACCGGCCAGCTGATGGAGCTGGACGCCATCGCCGCCTGCGTAATCGGCGGCGCGAGCCTCAAGGGCGGTCGCGGCACCGTCAGCGGGGTGCTGTTCGGCGCGCTGATCATGGCCACGCTGCTCAACGGCATGACGCTGCTGGCGTTCTCGCCGGAGATGAAATTCATCGTGCGTGGCACCGTGCTGGCGCTGGCCGTGTGGATGGACGTCCGGCTGTCGCGCAACGCGCCCTGAGCGCGGCGCCGGCCCGCCGCGGCCACACCCGAAGCGGGGCAAGGCTTCGGCGGACCGGGCGCATCCAGTAGACTTCGCCCCTCCTCGCCAGCCGCGCGCCTCGCCGCGCCCATGAAGCCGCCCGATCCCGCCGCCAACCTCGACTCCTGCCTGCGTCGCGACCAGTTCCGCCTGCGCCGCGAACGCGACCGGCTGCGCGCCGGGCGGCAGCGTGGACAGGACGTGGCCGCCGCGGAGGCGGCACTGGCGCAGAGGATCGCCGCCTCGGCCGCTGCGCGCGCGGCGCGGGCCGCCAGTGTGCCGGCCATCGAATACCCGCCCGAACTGCCCGTCTCGGCCCATCGCGAAGAGATCCGCCGCGCCATCGAACGCCACCCGGTGGTGATCGTCTGCGGCGAGACCGGCTCCGGGAAGACCACGCAGCTGCCCAAGATCTGCCTGGAGGCCGGCCGCGGCATCGCCGGCGCCATCGGCCACACCCAGCCGCGGCGCATTGCCGCGCGCACCGTCGCAGCGCGCATTGCCGAGGAACTGAAGGTGCCGCTGGGCGGACTGGTGGGCTACAAGCTGCGCTTCCAGGACCGCACGCGCCCCGAAGGCCTCATCAAGCTGATGACCGACGGCATCCTGCTGGCCGAGACCCAGGGCGATCGCTTCCTCGACTACTACGACACCCTCATCGTCGACGAGGCGCACGAGCGCTCGCTGAACATCGACTTCCTGCTGGGCTACCTGAAGTGGCTGCTGCCGCGGCGACCGGACCTCAAGCTGGTCATCACCTCGGCCACCATCGACCCGGAACGCTTCTCGCGCCACTTCGGCGACGCGCCCATCATCAACGTGTCCGGCCGCAGCTACCCGGTGGAAATCCGCTACCGGCCGGTGGAGCAGGACGAGGAAGACGACGAAACCGCCGGCGTCGAACAGGAGGCCATCCTCGCCGCAGTGGATGAACTCTGGCGCGACCAGGACGGCGACATCCTCGTGTTCCTCTCCGGCGAGCGCGAGATCCGCGAGACCGCCGAGTCACTGCGCAAGCACCATCCGCACGGCTGCGAGATCCTGCCGCTGTACTCGCGCCTGGCGCAGCATGAGCAGGAACGCGTGTTCCGGCCCTCGGGCCGGCGGCGCATCGTGCTGGCCACCAACGTGGCCGAGACCTCGCTGACCGTGCCCGGCATCCGCGCCGTGATCGACACCGGCGTGGCGCGCATCAGCCGCTACAGCCACCGCAGCCGCCTGCAACGCCTGCCCATCGAGAAGATCTCGCGCGCCTCGGCCAACCAGCGTGCCGGACGTTGCGGCCGCGTGGGCCCCGGCATCGCCATCCGCCTGTACTCCGAGGAGGATTTCCTCGAGCGGCCGGAGTTCACCGAGCCGGAGATCCAGCGCACCAACCTCGCCGCCGTCATCCTGCAGATGCATGCGCTGAAGCTGGGCGCCATCGAGGACTTCCCCTTCGTCGAGCCCCCGGACGGGCGCTACATCCGCGACGGCCAGCGCACGCTGCGCGAACTGGGCGCGCTGGGCCAGGACGGCCTGCTCACCGACATCGGCCGCCAGCTGGCGCGGCTGCCGCTCGACCCCCGCCTGGGACGCATGCTGCTGGCCGGGGCGCAGGAGCATTGCCTGGAGGAAGTCGCCATCATCGCGGCGGCGCTGTCGGTGCCGGATCCGCGGGACCGGCCCGCCGACAAACAGACCCAGGCCGACCAGAGGCACGCCGTCTGGCGCGACGAGCACTCGGACTTCATGTCGCTGCTGGCGCTGTGGCGGGCATTCCAGGAGAAGCGCGCGGAGCTCTCGCGCGCAAAGCTGCGCGCCTGGTGCCGGGAGAATTATCTCTCCTACCTGCGCATGGTCGAATGGCACGATGTGCACGGCCAGGTGATGGAAGTGGTCAAGGGCGAGCTGGCCCTGCTCATGAACAGCCAGCCGGCCAGCTACGAATCCATCCATCGCGCCCTGCTTGCCGGGCTGCTGTCCCAGGTCGCGCAGCGGCGCGAACAGGGTGAGTACCTGGGCGCCAATGGCACCAGGCTGTTCATCCACCCCGGCTCCGGTCAGTTCAAGGCGCGCCCGGCGTGGATCGTCAGCGCCGAGCAGGTGCAGACCACCAAGGTGTATGCACGCACGGTGGCGCGGGTGGAGCCGGCCTGGATCGAGCAGGCCGGCGCACACCTGGTCCGCCGCCAGCATTACGACCCGCACTGGGAACGGCGCGCCGCACGCGCGGCCATCTACGAGCGGGTGACGTTGTTCGGCCTGACGCTGTCCTCGGGCCGGCGCGTGCCCTACGAGCGCATCGACCCGGTGGCCGCGCGCGAGCTGTTCATCCGCCATGCGCTGGTGCAGATGGAATACGACAGCCGCGCTCCCTTCCTCGAGCACAACCGCCGCCTGCTGGAGGAAACCGAGTACCTGCAGCACAAGGGCCGGCGCGTGGACCTGCTGGCCGACGAGCACCGGCTGTACGAGTTCTTCGACGCACGCGTTCCCGAGGGGATCTCCACCGGCGCGGCCTTCGAGCGATGGCGGCGCGAGGCAGAGGCGAAGGACCCGAAGCTGCTGTGGCTGACGGAGAAGGACATCGCCGCCAGCGACGACGCACTGCCGGCCGAGCGCTTCCCCGACCACCTGTCGGCCGGGCCGCTGGTGGTCCAGCTGCGCTACCGCTTCGAGCCGGGCCACGAGGATGACGGTGTCTCGGCGCTGGTTCCGCTGCACGTGCTGAACCAGCTGCCCGACGAACCTTTCGCGTGGCTGGTGCCCGGCCTGTTCGAGGAGAAGGTCACCGCGATGGTGCGCTCGCTGCCGAAGAACCTGCGGGTGCATTTCGTGCCGGTTCCCGAGGCCGTGGCCAGGGTGCTGCCGCTGCTGGAGTACGGGCACGCCTCGCTGCACGCGCAGCTGGCCAACGCCCTGTCGCGCACCGGCGGCGTGCCGGTGCCGGCCGACGCCTTCCGCGACGAGCTGCTGCCTGCGCACCTGCGCATGAACTTCCTGCTGCTGGACGACAACGGCCGCGTCGTCGACCGCGCCCGGAGCCTGGCGGAGCTGCGCGCCAAGCACTCCCGCACGGCGCAGCACGAGTACGCGAAGCAGTCACAGATCACCACCGGCGCGAAGGGGTGGGAGTTCGGCGACATCCCAGAACAGCAGGAAACCGGCGGCGCCGGTCGGCGCCAGGTAGGCTACCCGGCGCTGGTGGACGAAGGCGACACGGTGGGACTCAGGGTCTTCGCCACGCCGCCCGAGGCCCGCGCCAGCCACCTGCGCGGCAGCATGCGGCTGATCCGCCTGGCCATGTCGCGCGAGTTCAAGTCGCTGCGCCGCGACCTCGCAGTGAACGTGCAGGCGGAAATGGCGTACCGGAACCTCAAGCCGCAGCCGCTGGTGGCGCCCGGCGTGGAAGGCGGCCGCGACCTGCGAGACGACCTGCTCGACCGCATCGTGGCGACGGTGTTCCTTGATGGCCAGGGGCCGCTGCGCGACAAGACCGCATTCGAAGCGCGCCTGGCGGCGAAACGCGCCGGCATCGGCCTGCCGGCGCGGGAGATTTCCACCACCCTGCAGGCGGCGCTGGAAAGGCTGGCGCGCGTGCAGTCTGCGCTGCCGAAGGTACCCGCCGGCACGGCAGCGGACATCCGCGCCCAGCTGGAGTGGCTGGTGCCGGCGGGCTTCCTGCTGGTCACCCCCTGGGAGCGCCTGCGCGAGTTCCCGCGCTACATGCAGGCCATCGAGCTACGGATCGACAAGGCGCTGCGCGACCCGCGCCGCGATCCGCAGCTGGCCGCACAGGTGGCACCGCTGGAAGCACGCTATCGCGAGCGGGTGAAGGCCGAGCGCGGGCTGATCCCGCCGGCAGAGGATGAATTCCGCTGGCTGCTGGAGGAGCTGCGCGTGTCGCTGTTCGCGCAACAGCTGAAGACCCGCGTCACCGTGTCGGCGCGACGCCTGGAGCAGGCCTGGGCGCAGCGCGAACGCCAGCCGGTGCGCTGATCCCGCTGGCAGGGTCGCGCAAACCGGCTTGCCGGTTCATGGAGCGTGCCCGGCGCCGAACAGCTCGCCGCTGACGTAATACGCCACGTCGCGCAACTGCTCCAGCGTCAGCGTGCCGCGGAATGCAGGCATGTTGTTGCGCCCGTTCCAGGCCGTGGTGGCCAGGGCTTCAGGGTTGCGCGCCACCGGCTCCAGCGATGCGCCATTGACCGCCTGCCCGCCGCGGCCGCTCTCGCCATGGCAGGCGATGCACAGCTGCCGGTACAGGCGCGCACCTTCGGCGAGGTCTGCAGTTCCCGCCGGCAGTTCCGCCGCTTCCAGGGCAGCCGGGCGCGGTGCCGCAGCGGTATCCGGGCCATTGCTCGCGATAGCGTCGGGCGGCGCCGTATTGGGCGGCGCGCCCGGGCCGCTGCTGGCGGCATCCGGCGGCAGCGGGTCGATGGTACCGTCCAGCGAGAACAGCCACAGGCTGTCGCCACGCCGCCCTCCATTGAACATGGTGCCCGCCGACAGCACCACCACGTACTGCCGGCCCTTGTGCTCGAAGGTGCTGGCCGAGGCTGCCACGCCGGCATCGGTCTGGAATTCCCACAGCCGCTTTCCACTGGAAGTGTCCAGCGCCGTGAAGCGCCCGTCGGCACGACCCACGAACACCAGCCCGCCGCCGGTGGCCATGGTGCCGTTCATGCAGGTGGTGCTCCACTGCTGGTTCCACACGATGCGGTTGGTCCTCACGTCCAGCGCCGTGAAGATGCCCCGGCGCGGCACACCATGGTTCGCCGCCGCGCGC
>CAYVZE010000002.1:4090-65180 GCA_964455685.1 uncultured Steroidobacteraceae bacterium | reverse complement strand
ATCAGCCCCAGTTCCGGATCCACCGCCGGCGTCTGCCAGACCGGCGCACCACCATGGCGTCAAGGCGGCCGATGAACACCTTGCCATCGCCCAGCGCCGCGCCGCGGTTCACCCAGCCGCAGCAGGCGCGGACACGCGCGGGATCGAGGTTGGCCTTGTAGCTCCAGAGAATGTCGCCGGTCTCCACGGCCACGGCGAACACGTCATTGGGACCGGTGGTGATGTAGATCACCCCCTCATGGACGATGGGCTGTCCCTGGCCCGAGTGATTGGCGGCCAGCCCGGAGCCTTGCAGGTGCGTGCGCCAGTGGGCCTTCAGGCGTGCCACGTTGTCGCGGTTGATCTGCGCCAGTGGCGAATAACGCTGGTTGGCGAGGTTGCCGCCATTGGTGAGCCAGCCGGTGGTCGGCAGTGCGTTCAGCTCAGCCGGCGTGAATGCCGGCGCAGGACGGATGTCCGCGGCAGGCGCTCCCGCATGAGCGAGGCCGAGCATGAAGGAGAAGGCCAATGACCGGAGCCTGCCACCGGCACGCGATGCGCTTCCAGCCTCACCCGCTGGCCGCGGGCAATCGCGTGCGGACAGCAACGACATGGCTGGCCCTCCCCCCGGTTGTTCTGCCGCGGAAGATCATACACACCACGCCCGGGCCGGTCCGTCACGGGCCGGAGAGTGATGTGTGCAGCAATCAGGGCCGGCCGGCGAAGTCGGCGTCGGTGCAGGGTCGAGAGGAGGACGGCGGATCCTCGGGCCGCTGCGGACGAGGGCCCGCACCCTCGGGATCGCGACGGCGGGCCTCGGCCCAGCGCGTCACTTCCTCGCGCCAGCGCCGCAGGTCCTCCTCGTGCCGGGCCACGCGCTCGCGCAGTGCCGGGTCATCGCCGCAGTACTTCAATGCCACGGTGACCTCACGCCACGAGGACTGCGACTGGAGCACCTTTGCAAGGTTGGGCACCCACACTTCCAGCAGGTTCTCGTCGCGCCACACGGCCACGGGCCACTCCTCACGGGTACGCGGCACGGCCACGGCCAGCACCCGCCCGCCCTGCATCGGTGCGCCTGCCTCGCCCACAAACACGGTGATCGCCGCCGACACCCCGCCGATGGCGGTCTCGCACACCTGGTGCTGCACGCTGGCGGCAAGGCGCCCCTGTGGCGAGGCGGTGACGGTGGATTCGGACTGCTCGCAGGCGCGCTCCGCGGACCCTGCCGGCGCGGCAAATGCGGCAGTCACGAGCAGGAGCAGGAGGGATCGCGGACCCATGTGAAAACTATAGCGCCTGCGGCCAGCACGCGAATCCGTGAAGGTGCGGATGGTGCGATCCAGCGGCGGGAATGGCCGGGCTTCAGCGGGTCCAGGGCGCCGCGGGCCTGCAGAATCAGGCGGAAACGGGCTCTGGCACGGCATCGAGCATGCCCAGCTCGTAGCCCACCAGCACGACGTAGCCGGCCAGCAGCAGCCACAGGAAGGCTTCCCCCGGGATGGCGCGGAACAGGCGCATGCGGCTGCAGGCGGCCAGCACCGCCACGCCGGCCGCCGTCAGCGCCAGCTTCACCGCCGCGAACCATCCCAGCAAGTCCGGCACGAACCGCGCCATGAAGGGATTCACCTCCACGGCGCCATGGGCCAGCAGCACCACGGTGAGCACGCCATCGGTCACGCACAGCAGCAGGATGGCCAGCGCCGGCAGGAACACGCGCGGCGAGTGCCAGTCGATGATGGGATAGGCCGCGTCGGTGGCACGCCTGCCGGCGCGGCGGCGCGGCTTCAGCGCGCCGCGCCAGTAGGCGAGCAGTGACCTCGACCTCCGCTCGATGCCCGACCGGCGTTCGATGAACCCGCTGTGCATGCACCGAATATGCGTTCCCCCGACAGCCGATGGGGCGCGACTTGACGAAATGTGCCGAAGTTTGCGGATGGCGCAGCGTCGCCACCGGCCTGCGCCATGGTCAGTGCGCGGCGACCACGCCTTCGCACATCAGCGCCAGCGCCGCTGCCGCGCGCGGCGGCAGGCCGGTGACCTTCACATCGCGGCCGGCGCCCAGGATGTCGGTGAGGAAATCCTTCGACAGGCCCACCCAGCCGCCGCTGGTGCGATAGCCCACCGCCAGTTCACCCTCGCGATGGTCATGCAGCAGACTGGCCTCGTCCACACCGCGCGCGCGGAAGCCGGCCACCCATTGCAGGTCGGTGGAAACGATGTACTGCACCGGCATCGGCGCAATCGCGGCAGCGGCCGCCTGCGCGGCCTGGTCGCCCTCGGCCACGATGTGCAGGCGGCCGGTGCGCGGGCCGGCTTCGCCCGACACGGCGGTACGCAGGGCCTGCTCGATGCGCGCGAAGATGAGCTCGGCGAACTGCTGCGGATAATCGAAGCGTGCCAGCATCTCCTTGTTCATCTGCGGCAGCTTGCGCCAGCTGCCCACCCATTCCCGTTTTGCGGCATCGCCCTCGCTGAACGCATCCTCCAGGCTGAACGGTGGTGTCGCTGCATCCACCACCGTGCGGAATGCCATGTGCTCGGTGATGTTCGAGGAGAACCCGAAGATCACGCCATACGGGGAGTACGTGCCGGCAACGGGCCGGAACGCCGGGCAATCCTCGTGCAGCCAGCCGGCCACCCGTCCCACAAGCGCACCGTACTCGCGCAGCAGCCCTGCCTGCCGCTGGCCGCGCGGGGTCAGGCCCACCGTGCCCGGCTCTTCCCCGCCGATGAACAGCGGCTCGATCATGGTGTAGGGCGCCAGCAGCTCCAGCCGGTTCAGGAACAGCTCGGGATCGGCCGAGATGCCCTGCAGGATGGCGCTGGCCAGCTGCCGGCGGCGCACCGCATCCCCCCCCGAGCAGGCGCATTCATAGGCCCGCATCAGCGGCACCAGGCCCTCGATGGTCAGCGAGAAGTCCAGTGCGTTGGAGCGCCGCGAGGTCAGCACGAGGCTGCGCTCCTCCAGCGGCGTGCCCTGCATGTGGTAGTAGCGCAGCTGCGAGCGCAGGTGCCCGCCGGCCAGCGCGATGGTGGCGCGGTGCACCTCCAGCCGGTCCTCTTCCGTCAGTGAACCTTCGAGGTTCTTCGCCACGTCGAAATAGCCGTGCAGCTCACTGGTGGTCGGGCTTTGCGCGATGGGTACCAGCCAGCGCGCATCCCTGACCAGCACCGGCTGGTCGGCTGGTGAGCTGCTCCAGACCGCATCGAGCAGTTGCTGCACTTCGGCCAGCCGCGCCACCGCGCCCTGCCCGCCCTCGTCCCAGATGCGCATCGACAGCAGTTCCAGCTGGCGCAGGAGGTACAGGTTGAACAGCGCATGGGCATAGCGACGGCGCCCCTCCGGGGCGGGCCAGCGGGTCTGGCGCCAGTAGGCGAATGCCCGCGCCATCATCTCGCCGCCATCAGGCAGGTCGTTGTTCCTGCCTTCGGCCGCGCTGGGCAGGAAGCCGCTGGCCCAGTGGGCACGATCCAGCCCGCCGCGCAGTTCCCGCTGGGATTCCGTGACGATGCCCGGCGCGAAGAATGCCTCCTCGAAGCGCTGCGACAGCAGCGTCCTGTCCTCGCGGTAGCTGGCAGGCTTTTGCTGCGCGTTCAGCAGCGCCTGTATGCTTGCGACGATCCGGTCGCGCTGCGCAAGAAAAACACGGAGAAGTTCGATATGCGCCTGGAACGGCACGGGGGTAGTCAGTCCGGACGTCACGTTGTTGCCTCGCAAGGTAGGCCAGCATATGCCGCCGGGTGCCGGGGCCTCAATCATCCGCGGACGACCGGCGTGGTTCCACGCCGGCTGCGCGCCGCGCGGGCAGCCGGCCTCGTCGCATTGCTGGCCTGGCTGGTGCCGGCAAGCCCTGCACAGGCGGCGGCACCGGAAGCTTCCACCGACGCATCGCCGCGCTTTGCCGATGTCTTCGGCAGCGGCATGGTGCTGCCCCATGGCCAGCCGCTGGAGCTGCGCGGGCGCGCGGCGCCGCGCGAATCGCTGACCCTGAGGGTCGCCGGCCGCAGCTATCGCGCGCGTGCCGATGTCCGTGGCACCTGGCGGGCCCGCATCGATCCGCTGCCTGCCGGCGGGCCTTACCGCATCGAGCTGCGCGATACCCGCGGCGCCGGCGCCACGCTTGAAGATGTGCTGGCCGGCGAAGTCTGGCTGTGCTCGGGCCAGTCCAACATGGAGTTTCCCGCCGGCAGGTCCATCGACCAGCCGGACCAGCTCATGCAGGGCCACGATGCCATCCGATTGCTCAACGTGGCGCACCAGACCGCACTTGTGCCGCGTGAAAGCTTTGCCGAAAGGCCCGCCTGGCAGCACGCTGATGCCGACGCCGTGCGGCAGTTCTCGGCGGTGTGCTACTTCTTCGCGCGCCACCGCCTGCAGCAGACCGGCCTGCCCATGGGTTTGGTCAATGCCTCCTGGGGTGGCGCCGCCATCGAGGCGTGGATGACCGAGCAGCAGCTTGTCCGGCTCCCGGGCCATCGCCGCGGCGTGGAGCTGCTGCGCGGCTACCGTGCCGACCCTCGCCGCAGCGAGCTGGCTTTTGCGGACGACTGGGTTCGCTGGTGGCAGCAGGCCTCGACCATGGGACCGGTATGGGAAATGGGCGTGCTGGATGGCCACCCCGACTGGCGCCCTGCCCCGCTCACGGACTGGCGCAGCTATCCGGACGAACGGCTGGCCGGCTTCACCGGCAACCTGTGGTTCTCGGCCAGCTTCGAGCTGACCGGGGAGCAGAGCCGCACGGGTGCCACCTTCGTGCTCGGCGGCATCGACGAGGTGGACACCACCTGGCTCAACGGACGCTTCGTGGCCAACAGCTTCGGCTATGGCACACGCCGCGAATACCGGCTCGAGCCCGGCATGCTCCAACCCGGCACCAACCAGTTCAGCGTGCTGGTCACCAACACCTATGCCGCCGGCGGCATGACCGGCCCGGCGGAGGAAGTGGGCATCCGCTTCGATGACGGCAGTTTCGTCCCGCTGGGCCATGCATGGCGCTATCGCGTGGTGTCGCGCGAGACTGGCTACCCGCCGCGCGCGCCCTGGGAGAGCGTCTCCGGGCTCACCAGCATGTTCAACGGCATGATCGCACCGCTGGCGCCGCTGCCGCCTTCCGGCGTCATCTGGTACCAGGGCGAATCCAATGCAGAGAGCCCGGATGCCTACGCCGAGCTGCTGCGCGGCCTGGTGGCCGGATGGCGCTCGCATTTCTCGCGTCCCGACCTGCCGTTCATCGTGGTGCAGCTGCCGAATTACGGCGCGGTGGCCGCGACGCCCGCGGATTCAGGCTGGGCCCGCCTGCGCCACGCGCAGCAGCAGGTGGCGCTGGCTGATGCGCGCGTCGGCCTGGTGGTGACGCAGGACCTGGGCGAGGACGACGACATCCATCCGCGTGCCAAGCATGCCGTGGCGCTCAGGGCGGCACAGGTAGCCTCGGCGCTGGAAAGCGGCGGCAATGCCGACGGCGCCGTTCCCGTGATGGCCGCGGTGCATGACTCCCGCCTGGTGCTGGAGTTCTGGCCACCGCTGGCGCTGGGGCACGCGACCGGCGTCGGCCACTTTTCCCTGTGCACGGAGGACGCCGCGCGCTGCGTGCCTGCAAGTGCCGTCCACGAGGGCAGTCGCGTCGTGGTCGACCGCAGCCCGCTGCCGGACGCCGCACTGCTGCGTCATTGCTGGAGCGACGGCGGAACCTGCGCGCTGAAGACTCTGGGAGGATGGCCGGTGCCATCGTTCGAACTGCCGCTGCCTGCCGCCCCCTCGCCGGCGCGCCAGCAGCCGGCACCCTGAACGTCCGCCGGGATCAGTCGGCAGCGAGCACCGAATCGATCAGGCTGGTGGCCTGGCCGAGGTAGCTGGCGCCGAACAGGTTCACGTGGTTGAGCACGTGGTACAGGTTGTACAGGTCCACGCGCCGCGCCGCGCCCGGCGGCAACGGCCACGCGGCCTCGTACGCGGCATGGAACTCCGGGCCGAACCCGCCGAACAGCCTTGTCATGGCGATGTCGATCTCGCGGTCGCCGTAGTACACGGCCGGGTCGAAGATGACCGGCTCATCGCCACTGATTGCCGCAGCATTGCCGCCCCACAGGTCGCCATGCAGCAATGAAGGTGGCGGGGCATGACCCTGCAGCAGTTCCCCGGCGCGCCTGAGCAGCGCCTCCATGCGCGACTGCAGTCGCGCCCCATGTCCATTCCGCAGCGCCAGCTCGAGCTGGAAGCTCAGGCGATGCTCGATGAAGAACGATGCCCAGTCTGCCGCCCACGTGTTCCGTTGCGGCGTGCTGCCGATGGTGTTGTCGCGCCACCAGCCATGGCGTCCGTCGGGCTGGTGCCGGTGAAGCGCTGCCAGCCGCTCACCGAGCCGCTGCTGCGCGATTGCGGAAAGCGGACGCAGGTCGAGCCACTCCAGCGCAAGGTAAGCCTGTCCTCCAACCTCGCCCACCGCCATCACGCGCGGCACGCGCACGGCATTGGCCAGCGCCAGTTCCGAAAGGCCCGCTGCCTCGGCCTCGAACATCGGCGCCGCCTGCACGCGCGCCACCTTCACGAACAGCGAGCCGGCGCCGCTTTCCCAGCGGAATCCGTCATTGAAGGTGCCGCCACCCACCGGGCCCGCCGGCAGCGGTGCAACCCAGGTATCCAGCGCAGCAGCAAGCTGGCGCGCGATGGCGCCGAGCACATTGCTGCTGTCGCCTCCACGGCCTGCACGCCCCCTCGGGCCGCCGGGAGCGCCGGCGTAGCGTGTGCGTTTCACCGCCGCCTTTCGGTTTGACCAGCGGCGAACGAGCCGCCGGGAAACAGCCGTGCGGAGCTGGCCTCGAGCATGGCGCTGTCGACAGTTCGCATGGTGGCTCCTTGCATCATGGCCTGCGATCAAGGGGGACTGAGCATGCGCCCGGCGCATTGGCAGTGCAATGCGCGAGGTCATGCCTGTGGTTACTGCGGCGGTGCGATTTCCCAGCCGCCGCCCAGCGCCTTGTAGATGCTCACCAGCAATGTGGCCGCGCGGGTGCGGCTGATCGCGAGCTGGTCCTCGGCCTCGAGCGAGGTGCGGTAGGCGTCCAGCGCGGTGAGGAAGTCGGACACGCCGCCCTCGAAGCGCTGCGTCGCAAGATCAGCGGCCTCGCGGCTGGCCTCTGCCGCGCGCGTGAGGTGTTCGACGCGGCGACGTTCCCGTGCGAAATCCGACAGCGCATTCTCGGTCTCCTCCAGCGCCAGCAGCACCGTCTGCTCGTAGCCGGCCAGCGCCTCGGCACTGCGCGCGTCAGCGGCACGGATGCGCTGGTACACATGCCCCAGGTCGAACAGGCCCCAGCTCAGCGAAGGACCGAAGCTGCGCCGGTCGTTGCCGGGATCATCCAGCTGCGAGAAGCGTGGCGCCGCCAGCCCGATGCCGGCATTGATGGTGATGCGGGGGAACAGGTCCGCCACCTGCACGCCAATGGCGGCCGTCGCCGCGGCGAGCTGCCGCTCGGCGGCGCGGATGTCGGGACGGCGGCGCAGCAGGTCCTCGGGGTTGCCCAGCACCAGCGTCGCGGGCAGGACCGGCAGCTCGCGGGCCTCGGCCAGCCGCGAGGCCAGCGCCCCCGGCTGCTGGCCCGTGAGCACCTCGATGCGGCGCATGGCGCGGTCCACCGCCGCCTCCAGCGGCGGCACGCTGGCCAGCGTGGTCTGCACCTGGGCGGTGGCACGCGCCGTATCCAGCGCGGTGCCGCGACCGGCCTCGAAACGTGCGTTCACCAGCTCCAGCGCCCGCTGCTGGTTCTCCGCGTTGCTGCGGGCCACTGCCAGCTGCCCCTGAGCACCGCGCAGCTCGAAGTAATTGCGCGCCACCTCGGCGATCACCGACAGCACCACCTGGTTGCGCGCCGCGGCCGCGGCCTGCGCCAGCGCCCGTGCGGACTCATTGGCGCGGCGAACGCGGCCGAACAGGTCGATCTCCCAGGCGGCGTCGAAGCCGGCGTCGAACAGTTCGTAGTCGCGATCCAGCGGCGTGCCCGGCGGAATGCCCGGCGTACCCGAGGCGCTCTGGCGTACATTGTCGTAACTGGCCGAGCCGGTGATGCTGGGAAGGAAGTCGAACAGCCGCTCGCGCCGCTGCGCCCGCGCCTCGCGCAGCCGGGCGGTGGCGGCGGCAATGTCGCGGTTGTTGGCCACCGCCGCCTCGACCAGCTCGTCCAGCAGCGGATCGCCGAACTGCCGCCACCACTGCCGCTCGATCTCGCCCTGCTCAGGCGTCAGCAGGCCGGCGGCCCCGAACTCGTCTGCCACATCCATCTGCGGTTCGCGGTAGTTGGGCCCCACCGCGCAGGCGCCCAGTGCCAGCGCGGCGGCCAGCAGCACCGGCACGCGCATCACGCGCAAACGCTCAGCCCGCCGCATGCCTGGCCTCCAGGCGGCTCTTCACGAAGCCGCGGATCAGCACGTAGAACACCGGCGTCAGGAACAGGCCGAAGAAGGTCACGCCCAGCATGCCGGAGAACACCGCCACGCCCATGGCGCGGCGCATCTCCGAGCCGGCGCCGGTGGACAGCATCAGCGGCACCACGCCCATGATGAAGGCCATCGAGGTCATGATGATGGGACGCAGGCGCAGCCGGCAGGCCTCGATGGCCGCGTCCATCACCTTGCGGCCCTGCTCTTCCAGGTGCACGGCGAACTCGACGATCAGGATGGCGTTCTTGCACGCCAGTCCGACCAGCACCAGGAAGCCGATCTTGGTGAAGATGTTGTTGTCGCCACCCACCAGCCACACGCCGGCCAGCGCGGACACGATGCACATGGGCACGATCAGGATCACCGCCAGCGGCAGCGTCCAGCTCTCGTACTGCGCCGCCAGCACCAGGAAGGCCAGCAGCACGCACAGCGGGAAGATCAGCGTGGCACTGCCACGCGACATCACTTCCTGGTAGGACAGGTCGGTCCACTCGAAGGCCACGCCTGGCGGCAGCGTCTCCCGCGCCAGCTTCTCCATTGCATCCAGTGCCGTGGTCGAGCTCACGCCCGGCGCCGCCTGGCCGTTGATGTCGGCGGACAGGTAGCCGTTGTAGTGGATCACGCTGTCCGGCCCGTAGCTGTCCTTCACCCGCACCACCGAGGACAGCGGCACCATCTCGCCGCCTGCATTGCGGGTCCTCAACTCGAGGATCTGCTCCTTGTGGGCACGGAACGGCGCATCGGCCTGCGCGATCACCTGGTAGCTGCGGCCGAACAGGTTCAGGTCGTTGACATACAGCGAGCCCAGGTACACCTGCAGCGCCTCGAACACATTGGCCAGCGGGATGTTCTCGCGCTTGGCCTTCTCGCGATCGATGTCGGCGTAGACCTGCGGCACGTTGACCAGGTAGTTCGAGAACACGCCGGTGACGCCGGGCGTCTGGTTGGCGCGGGCAAGGAAGTCCTGCAGCACGCGGTTGAGCTCCTGGTAGCCCAGCGAGCCGCGGTCCTCGATCTGCATCTTGAAGCCGCCCAGCGTACCCATGCCCTCCACCGGCGGGGGCGGCGCCACGCCGACGAAGGCATCCTCGATCGCGAACAGGCGCGCCTGCACGGACTGGAGGATCTCGTCGGCCGAGCGCCCGCCACTCCTCTTTGCCTTGGGCTCGAGCGTGGCGAAGGCCACGCCGCTGTTGGAAGCGACGCCGAAGCCCGCCGTCACCGACAGGCCGGAGAAGGAGATCACCGACTCCACGCCCTCCTCCTCGGCCAGGATGTCCTTGATCCGCCGCATCACGTCCTCGGTGCGGTCCATCGAGGCGGCATCGGGCAGCTGCGCGAAGGCGATGATATAGTCCTTGTCCTGCACCGGCACGAAGCCCTGCGGCACGCGCATCAGCGCGAGTCCGCCCAGGGCCAGCAGGCCCACGTACACCACCATGGCCACCGCGCCCTTGCGCAGCACCTGCGCCACGCCGCGGCTGTAGCGTTCCGAGGCCCTGAGGAAGAACCGGTTGAAGGGCCGGAAGACGAGGCCCGCGGTGCGATCGAGGAAGCGCGTCACCATGTCCTTCGGGGCGTCGTGCGGCTTCAGCAGCACCGCGGCCAGCGCCGGGGACAGCGTCAGCGAGTTGAACGCCGAGATCAGCGTGGAGATCGCGATGGTGACCGCGAACTGGCGGTAGAAGCTGCCGGTGAGGCCGCCGATGAAGGCGATGGGCACGAACACCGCGGTCAGCACCAGGGCGATGGCGATGATCGGGCCGCTGACCTCGTCCATGGCCTTGAACGTGGCCTCGCGCGGCGACAGGCCCGCCTCGATGTTGCGCTCCACGTTCTCGACCACCACGATGGCGTCGTCGACCACGATGCCGATGGCCAGCACGAGGCCGAACAGCGACAGGGTGTTGATCGAGAAGCCCAGCAGGTGCAGCACAGCGAAGGTACCCACGATGGACACCGGTACCGCCGCCAGCGGAATGATGGAAGCCCGCCAGGTCTGCAGGAACAGCACCACCACCAGCACCACCAGCACGATGGCCTCCAGCAGGGTCTTGATCACCGCATCGATGGAGTAGCGCACGAACTGCGTGGGGTCGTAGACTACCCGGTACTCCACGCCCTCGGGGAAGTTGCGCTCCAGCTCGGCCATCCGCGCACGCACCTCGTCGGCGAGCTGCAGCGCGTTCGACCCCGGGGCCTGGAAGATGGCGATGGCCACTGCCGGCATGCCGTCGAGGTAGCCCAGGATGCCGTACTCGGAGGTGCCCAGCTCGATCCGCGCCACGTCGCGCAGGCGGGTCAGCTCGCCATCATCCCCGGTCTTGATGATGATGTTGCCGAACTCCTCCTCCGAGGCCAGGCGTCCGTAGGCATTGACCAGCAACTGCTGGTTGACACCCGGGGTCATCGGCTGCGCACCGACGATACCGGCCGGCACCTGCACGTTCTGCTCGCGGATGGCATTGACGACGTCGCCTGCGGTCATGCCGCGCGCGGCCACCCGGTGGGGGTCCAGCCACACGCGCATGGCATAGGGTCCGCCGCCGAACACCTCCACCTGGCCCATGCCCGGGATGCGCGCCAGCGTGTCGCGCACCTGCAGCTCCGCGAAGTTGCGCAGGTACTTCAGGTCGTAGCGTCCGTTCGGCGAAACGAGTTGCACGAACATGGTGATGTTCGGGTTGCTCTTCACCGTGGTAACGCCGATCTGGCGCACTTCCTCGGGCAGCCGCGACAGCGCCTGCGCGACGCGGTTCTGCACCTGTACCTGCGCCATGTTGATGTCGGTACCCACCTCGAAGGTGACGGTCAGCATCAGCGCGCCGGAGGAGGATGCCTGCGAGGACATGTACAGCATGTTCTCGACGCCGTTGATGGCCTGCTCCAGCGGCGCGGCCACGGTCTCGGCGATCACCGCGGGGCTGGCTCCCGGGTACGAGGTCTGCACCACCACCGAGGGCGGCGCCACTTCCGGGTACTCGCTCACCGGCAGCACCTGCAGCGACAGCAGGCCCGCCAGCAGGATGATGATGGACAGGACCCCCGCGAAGATGGGGCGGTCGATGAAGAAGTGCGAGAACTTCATGCGCGGGACCGTCAGCCCCCGGCCGGCGCGGGCGCGGCAGCGGCTCCCTCGCCTTCCATGGGCACCATGCGCGGCGTCACCACCATGCCCGGCCGCACCCTCTGCAGGCCATTGACCACGATGCGCTCGCCGCCCGAGAGGCCGCTGCGCACCGCCCGCAGGCCGTCCACCACCGGGCCCGTGACGATGGCCCGGTATTCCAGCGTGTCGTTCTCGCCCACCACCAGCACGTAGCGGCGGTCCTGGTCGGTGAGGATGGCGCGGTCATTGACCAGCGTGCCGGTGTACTTGCTGGTGCCCAGCAACCGCACGCGCGCGAACATGCCCGGCACCAGCAGGCGGTCCGGGTTCGGGAACACGGCCCGGCCCATCAGCGTGCCGGTGCCCTGGTCGACCCGGTTGTCCACGAAGTCCATGTAACCCTCGTGCCGGAATTCGGTCTCGTTGCCCACCGCCAGCAGCACCGGGTTGGCGTGTTCGCGCGACAGCGGGCGCTGACCGCTGCGGGCAAGGTCCATGTACTTGAGGTAGTCGCGCTCCGAGGCCTCGAAGTACACGTACATGGGCGACAGCGACACCACCGTGGTCAGGCGGGTGGCCTGGCCATTGAGGCCGCCGGTCACCAGGTTGCCCACCGTGACCTCGGCGCGACCCACGCGGCCATCGATGGGTGAGGTGACGCGCGTGTAGGAAAGATTCAGCCGCGCCACCGCCACGGCGGCATCGGCCGCCTTGACCGCCGCCTGGGCGCTGACCAGCGCGGAACGGCGGGCGTCGAACTCCTCCTGCGAGATGGCGCGCGTGGCCACCAGCTTCTCGGCACGGGCCAGGTCGGCCTGCGCCAGCTCCGCGGCGGTGCGCGCCCGCTCGGCCTCGGCCTGGGCGCGGTCGAACTCGGCCTGGTAGGGGCGCGGGTCGATCACGAACAGCACGTCGCCTTTCCTGACCTCACGGCCCTCCTCGAAGTTGACCTGCTGCAGGTAGCCGGAGACCTGCGGGCGGATCTCCACCGTCTCGACCGCCTCCAGGCGGCCGGTGTACTCGTCCCACTCGCTGATCTCGCGCTCGATCACGGTGGCGACGCTGACCTCCATGGGTGGCGGCGCCCCCTCCTGCGGAGCCTGCGGGCCGCACGCGGTGAGCAACAGGGAAAAAAGCAGGACCGTTCCGGGTACGCGGACTGACATGAGTGGCTGACCTGATGGAACCGGGGGGAAGCCCGCCCGGAGCGTGGGAGGGCGCGAAAGTATACAGCGGCGGTTTGCCTGCACTGAAGCCGGACGATTCTGACATGGCGAAGTGTTCGCGGATGGCGACACCGTTGAGCAGTCCACTGGGCATCTCGCCCTTAAACCCGCCGGCCAGCGAAACCGTCCTACGCGCGTGCGGGACTTCATCCATTGCGGCAGCCATCCGGCAGGCCGAGCCTTGGAGGGAGATATACCCTGCAGGTAACGCCCATGGCCGCCCGTTCAACAGCTTCCGTCAGCATCTCCTTCGGCCTCGTCAACATCCCGGTGGATGTGTACCCGGCCGAAGTCGCGTCGAACCGCATCTCCTTCAACCTGCTGCATGCCAGTGACGGCGCACGGGTCAAGCAGCAGTACGTGTGCGCGCTCGATGGCGAAGTCGTGCCGCGCAGCGAGATGGTCAAGGGCTACGAGTACGAGAAGGACCGCTACGTGATGTTCAAGCCCGAGGAGATCAAGGCCCTGGAGGAGGCAGGCACGAAACTGGTCAACATCACCGGGTTCGTACCCCTGGACACTGTCGATCCGGTGTTCTTCGACCGGACCTACCTGCTGGCCCCGTCCAGGCACGGCGCCAAGCCCTATGCGTTGCTCAACGAGGCCATGCGCCAGACGGGCCTGTGCGGGGTGGGACGCTGGGCCACCCGCGGAAGGGAATACGTGGTCATCGTCCGCCCGGTGGAAGGCGGCATGGCCATGCACCAGCTGCATTTCAAGGATGAGGTGCGCACGATGAGCGAGCTGCCGATGGGAGAAACGCCGCAGCTGGCTGCCGGCGAGCTGAAGCTGGCGAAGGCGCTGATCGAGCAGACCACCGGCAAGCGCTTCGATCCCGACCAGTTCCACGACGAGTTCCGCGCGCGCGTGGAGGCCGCCATAGAGAAGAAGGTGCGCAGCGGCAAGGAGATCTCCCACTTCGCGGAGGCAGAATCCGACGTGGCTGCCGGCGGCAACGTGGTGGACCTGATGGAGATCCTGCAGCGCAGTCTCAAGCGCAGCGGCGGCGGCGGCAGTTCCCGCAGTGCAGGCGGCAAGGGCGATGCACCGGGCTCCCGCGCCACTGCCCGCAAGCCTCCGCGGCGGGTAACTGAACCGGGCAGGAAGAAGCGCGCCGCTCCGGCACCGCGGAGTGCCTGAGTTGCAGCACTTCGGGACCGGTGAAGTCGCCCGCCTGACCGGCATGCCGGAGCGCGCCGTGCGCGCCATGGCCCGGGCGGGCTACGTGAAGCCCGCGCGCGGCCCACGCGCTTCGCTGCGCTTCTCCTTCCAGGATGTGGTGCTGCTGCGCACGGCGCGCGAACTCATCGCCGCGCAGGTACCGCGGCGACGCCTGGGTGCGGCGCTGCGCGCGTTGCGGGCCCAGTTGCCCGGCGAAATGCCGGCGCGCGGACTGGCGGTCACCGCGGCCGGCGACCGCATCGTGGTGCACGAGGCCGGTGCCAGGCGCGACGTGCTTTCCGGACAGCTGCTGCTTGCGCTGGAGGTTCGTGTCGAGGACGGCGCCATCCGGCTCGTCGATGCCGGCATCCGCCCACGGGACGCCACCGGAGGGGAGGCGCAGGACTGGAGCATCGACTGCGTCCGGCAGTTCGAGGCCGCGCTGGCGCTGGAGGACAGCGACGTGGACGGGGCCATCGAAGCCTATCGCGCCTGCGTGGCGCGGCATGCGCACCTCGGCGCAGTGGCCAATCTCGGCCGGCTGCTGCACCTGCGCGGGCGCATCAGCGAGGCGGTCGAGCTGTACCGCGCCGTGCGCGAGCCCGATGCCGACATCCTCTACAACCTGGGCGTGGCGCTGGAAGATCTGGGCAATGCGCCGGAAGCGATCGACGCCTACACCCGCGCCATCGCCCTGGACGCCGGCCATGGCGACGCCCACCACAATCTCGCCGGGCTGTTCCAGGAAGCCGGCGACATGCGCCGCGCCCTGCGGCACTGGAACACCTGGCGCCGTCTGGCGACAGATCCGCGCGTCCCGCTCAGGGATTCCCGCAAGGACTGAGTCGATTGCATCACATCGGCGAGCGATCAGTTTTCCCCTGATTCTCCGCTCCGTCCGCCACGTCTATAAACCGGCGACGACAAAGGCAAACCCGTCGTGAGGCGGGGACGCAAAGCTTCCGGTCTGGGTGTCCTTCGACATCGAGATAGCGGGGTTGCCGAACGACACCGGTCGAACCGCGACCTGTCCGCCCGCATCCCCGCATCCATCCCGTGGCCGAAGCCTTGCGACAACCCAGGAGCAAGGCATGGGCATTCAGGTTCTGCGCAGTTCATTGATCGCGATCGCAGCGGGCATGCTGCTTGCTGCCTGTGGACCCGGCGAAGAAGCGCCGGCGCCGCATGCGCCGGCGAGCGAAGAACCTCCATCGCCCGAGACACCTGTTCCCCCGGCGACCGAGCCTGGTCCGGCACCGGAACCTGTTCCCGCCCCCGCACCCGCCCCGGCACCTGATCCGGTGCCTGTCCCGGTGCCCGTGCCCGTGCCGCAACCGGAGCCGGAGCCGCAACCCGCTCCCGAACCCGCCCCGCAGCCCGCGCCGGAACCGGCGCCGGCGCCTGCACCAGAACCGCAGCCACAGCAGCCCGAGCCTCAGCCGGAGCCACAGCCCGAACCGCAGCCGGAGCCACAGCCCGAGCCTCCGCCAAACACCCCGCCCGTCATCAGCGGCACTCCCGCCACCACGGTGCAGGTTGGCCAGGCCTACAGGTTTGCGCCCAAGGCCACCGACGCCGATGGCGACGCGCTGAGCTGGACCATCAGCCGCAAGCCCGAGGGCGCCACGTTCAGCCCGGCCACGGGCGTGCTGGAATGGACGCCCTCCACCGCCGGCACGTGGACCAACATCGTGATCAGCGTGGTCGACGCCAACGGTGGCCGCGCGTCGTTGCCGGCCTTCTCGATCACCGTGGAGCCGGCAGTGCCCAACGGCAGGGCCACGCTGAGCTGGCAGGCGCCCACGCAATACGTGGACGGCGCGCCGCTGCCCGCCGACCAGATCGCCGGATTCCGCGTCTACTACGCCACTGACGGGGTGAGCTTCGAGCAGCTGGTCGAGGTCGACGCCCGCACCAGCACGCTCGAGGTCAACGAACTGGACAAGGGTCGCCACTACTTCGCGGTAACCGCGTTCAGCGTCATCGGCACGGAGAGCGCGTACTCCAACGTGCGCTCCAAGACGATCCAGTGACCGGCATCGCCGGCGCTCGTCCATGCGGCACGGGTGCTACCCTTGCGGCATGGACGAGCGCCGGCGAATTGCACGCATCCAGTCCAGGACCACGCTGTACGACGGATTCCTGAAGCTCCATCGCTACCGCTTCCAGGCCGAGAAGCACGACGGCAGCCTGCACGCCTTCGACTGGGAGCTGATGGAGCGTGGCCATTCGGTGGGCGTGCTCCCCTACGATCCCGTGCGCGACGCGGTCGTGCTGGGCAATGAGTTCCGGCCCGGAGCCCTGGTCGCCGGCGACTTTCCCTTCCGTGACCAGCTCATTGCCGGCGGGCTTGCCGCGGACGAACCCCCGCTCGACGCCGCCGCACGCGAAGTGCGCGAGGAGACCGGCCTGGAGCTGCGCGAGCCGCGCCTGATCCACCGCGGCGTGTACGTGAGCTCCGGCGGCACCAGCGAGAAGACCGTGCTGGTGTTCGGCCTGGTCGATTCCTCCGGCGTGGATGGCACCATCCATGGCGCCGATGCCGCCGAGGACGTGAAGGCCGTGGTGCTGCCGGCCGGGGAATACATCCGCCGCGTGCGCGACGGCGTCATCGATGACGCAAAGTCGCTGATCGCAGGGTTCTGGTTTGAGCTGCACTGGCCGCAACTGCGCACGACCCGGCGATGAGCCGCGAGGGCGCGCCTACACGGGCGGAATGTTGGCATTGCGCCTGAACAGGTTGCCGGGATCGTAGCGCCTCTTCAGTGCCACCAGTCGAGGATGGTTGTCGCCATAGGTCGCGCGGATCCGCTGCGCGGGATCGTCGGCCGCCACGGTGTTGACGTAGAAGCCCCTGGTGTGCGGCGCGATGCTCTCCCAGGTTGAACGCGCCCACTGCAGGTGGGCGTCAGCGGCAGCCGTATCGCGCGGATCAGGCCACTGTGCCTGTACGATGATGGTGGAGCGCGCGTCGCGGTTGTAGAACGCCGTGGCGCCGGCAGGCACCCGTGAGAAGGCGCCACCACACTCGCCTGAGAAGATCATGCGCGCCCCCGGGGGACGCGGTGCCTGCATCGCGGCCACGGCCGCATCGAGCAGTGCCGGCGAGATGCTCGTGAGAAACCCGGAGCGCTCATAGTTGCCGCGCCCCGGGGCCGAGTCCGCATCGTTCGCGGACTGCAGTGCCACGTAGGTGGCAGGACCCAGCGCATCCAGCAGCGGCTTGCCCTGCTGGCGCAGCGGCTTGAGCAAGTCCTCGGCCCGGGACGGCGGGCACGTGCAGCACACCGAGAACAGCACCACGGGTCCGGCCTCCGGCAGGCTGGCCAGCATCGCATCGATGAACAGCTCGTCAGGCACCTCCTCGAGGAACCCGGCGTAGAAGCCCAGCACGCGACGCGCCTCGCGCAGCGGCCAAGCAATGGCGCCGCCGTACATCCCCGGCTCGACGGGGTGCAACCGGAACTGGAACCTCGTCACCACGCCGAAGTTGCCGCCACCGCCCTGCAGGCCCCACAGCAGCTCCGGGTTGCCGGATTCACCGGCGAGCACCAGCGAACCATCGGCCGTTACCACCTCGGCGGCCAGCAGGTTGTCGCAGGCCAGCCCGAAGCGCCGTGTCAGCCGGCCGAAACCGCCGCCGAGCGTGAGTCCGGCCACACCGGTATGCGAGATGCGCCCGGCGGGCGTGGCCAGCCCGTGCTGCTGCGTCGCACGGTCGAGCTCGCCGAGCAGCGCCCCGCCTTCCACGGGCCACGCGCTTCGCGGCATCGACGAGCACAGCGCGCATGGCCGACAGGTCCAGCATCAGCCCGTCCTCGCACACCGATTGCCCGGAGAGGCTGTGGCCGCCGCCGCGCACGGCCAGCAGCAGCCCGTGGGTGCGCGCAAAGTCCACGGCCCGCGCCACGTCGCCAGCGTCGGCGCAGCGCGCGATCAGCGCCGGGTGCTGGTCGAAGATGCCGTTCCAGATGCGGCGGGCCGCATCGTAGCCACCATCGCCCGCGGCCAGCACCTGGCCACGCAGCGCAGCCCGGAAATCGGCCACGTCGCGCCCGCGCAGCACCACTTCCCTGCCGTCCAGGCCGATGGCCGGCAGGTCCGCCGGCGCTGCCCCCCAGGCAACGCGGCGCGGCAGCAGGCACGCCCCTGCCACACCGGCCGCGGCGCCAAAGAACTTCCTCCTGTCCATCTTCGCCTCCCTGGCTTGCCCTCTTCACCGGCCGGCGGGCGCTCCGCCGGGATCAACGCACTGGTAAGGCTCGTAGGGCACATCGGACGGATACACCACGTCCCGGCCGCTCCAGCTTCCTTCGAAGTACTCGGGGTCCTCGGCCACGTAGCTGCGGGTGAGGACCGTGCCGGATGCATCGAGCTCGAAACGCTCCACGATGCGCAGGCCGCCGCCGTGCAGGATGCGCGAGTCGGCGTTGAGCACGCCGGGCAGGAAGCCGGTGGTCTCCACCACCAGCACATCGCCTTCCCAGCGGCCGACCGAGTGGCCGGCGCGCGAGGGACGCGCGCCAGGCAGCGGCGCATTGCGATCCAGGTGGATGACCCGCGCCATGTCCATGTGGCCGTAGCGCAGGGTGATGCGCGCGGGCGTCTGCTCGATGCGGTTGGGCACCGAGTCGAAGGTCCAGTCGAAGATGATGGAAGTCGGCTCGCAGCGCAGGCGCGGATTGTCGGTGCTGGCCGGATCGAACCGGTCCAGCGCCTGGCGCCCTTTCGCCGTCGGCCGCACGGGAATGGGCCGGTCCCATGCAGCACGAATGGGGTCATCGGCGTTCGCCGCCGCCGAGCCGCGCGCACCGGGGAACGGCGCCTGGCCCGGCGGCAGCTCGCCGGGACGCATGGATCGCGCCTGGCTGAGCGGCACAAGCGTGCCCAGCTGGCCACGCGGGTCGGACATCACGCGCTGTTCGGCGGCCCAGTCGCCCGCCAGGTCCGGGCGGCCCTCGGGCGTGCGCGACACCCGCCTTGCCGTGGCAGCAGGCGCGGTGGCATTGGCCTCATGACGCTGGCCATAACGGTCCATGCTGCTGCCGTCGTCGAACTGGATGGTGGCGAGATAGCACTGGTTGGGCTTCTTGCGCTCGGGCGATCCGGTCACGGTGATGGTGCTGCCCGGGCGGAACATCTCCTTCGTCCAGCCCGAGCGCCGCAGCGCATGCGCCGAGCGCATCTCGCACTGCCATGCAGACACCTTGCCGCCAGCGCCGCGCACATCCAGGTGCAGCCAGGCATGCGGGTTGATGAAGTCGACCCGCGTCAGCGTGCCGGTGATGGTGATGTCGCGGTTGAGGTCCCAGTTGGAGATGCCATGGTGGGCAGCGGCGCCGGTTGCCTCCATGCAAAGCAGCAGGAACGCGAGGATGCTTCGGGACCCCATGCATTCGCCTCGGGCGTGGAACCGCGGCAAGTATGGACCTGCGCCCGGTTGCCGTACCAGCATCCCTCGCCTGAGCGATAACCGCGGCGATGCAGCAAGGACCGGCCGGACGGATCAGCGCCAGTTGGCATTGCGGCTCCAGAACTCCACGCTGCGCCGGTAGGCATCGCGGTCGAGCGGCACGCCTGATCCGCCCTCCTCCACGCCGAGCGCATTGCGCATCATCGTGATCGGCGCCATCGGGATCTCCTCCGGTTCGCTGGTGTACATGCAGCCCACCACGCCCCAGTCCGCGTCGATGGGCGAACCCTCCCTGGCCAGTTGCTCACGGCTGTAGAGGATGGGGATCAGGTAGTTCGCCACCGGCGGCTCCACGCCTTCGAACCAGCGCACCAGCACCGGCAGCTCGCGGCTGTTGCGGGCCTCGTAGTCCGAGCGCAGCAGGTGACGGTTCGCGTCGGTAATGGGCACCGTCAGGCAGCGTGTCGAGGTCCAGTTGCGGTGGACGTGCAGCACGCAGAACGGCGCGTAGCCGGGCAGGACCTTCAGCGGCTCGTGCTCGTTCAGGTAGCGCTCGAACTCCTCGGCAGTGATGTCCTGGATGGTGTTGCGGCGGGGCTGGGCAGGGAACAGGCGCGGCCGCGCGAACTCGGTCAGGACGATGGACATGGATGAACCTTTCTCCTGGGCAATGCGGGATCAAGCCCCGAAGCATAGCGCGTGCCGCACTTTCCCCTGCGGCTGCAGTTTCTTGTCCACCGGGGAAGCAATGCCCGGATTGCTGGACACGGCCGGCCATGCAGCGGCTAGTCTCGGGCGAAAAGCCCAGGGAGCAGCTTCATGCGCACCGTCCAGCCGGTTCCCGTCCGCGATCGCCTCACCCTCCTGCTCAAGGGCCTGCTTGCCGCAACTGCGCTGCTGCTGGCGTCCTGTGCCTCGACCCCGCGGCCGCTGTCCGGGGACGACGCGCCGCTGGCGCCCATCCGCGTCGCGGGCGCGCGCTTCATCGAGCTCTCGCCGGTGCTGGTCGCTACCCAGGGGTTCTACCCACAACCGCTCGAAGTCGCTTCCGGCGGCGTGGCCAGCATCACGCGCGGTGACACCGACGTGGCCACCAATGCGGAAACCCAGCTGCTGCGCGAGTCCGTCACCAACCCCGACCTGCGAATCATCATGACGGTGTCGGAAAGCTTCTACCGTCTGGTGGCGCGCCGTTCTGCCGGCATCAGCAGCCTCCGCGACCTCAAGGGCAAGCACGTGCTGGTGCCGCGCCTGACTTCCTCGCACTACTACCTCGTTGCCATGCTCAGGAGCGTGGGCCTCGACGAGGACGACGTGACCATCGTTGCGTCCGCCTCGCAGCCGCCGGCTGCCGGCCAGGGCGCGCCCGCCCCGGCCGCTGCTTCCCCGGGCCCGCGTCCGCCGCGCCGCTTCACGGGCGCCGAGGCACTGGCCCGGGGCGAAGTGGACGTCATCGTCACCTTCGAACCGGAGCCGGAAGCCGCGGTCCGCATGCTGGGCGATGATGCCATCGTGCTGCAGGACCGGCGCGTGTACCGCGAGGCCTTCAACCTGCACGCCCGCGCCACCGACCTTGCCGACCCGGACAAGCGCCGCGCCATCGTGCGCTTCGTGCGCGCGGTGGCCGACGCCTCGGCGGCGCTGAAGAAGGACCCGGAAGCATGGCTGCCCTATCTCGCCGGCATCCTTCCCATGTCCGTCGAGCAGATCCGCTGGGGGTGGCCGGAGACCGGGTTCCCGGTCCACATCATCCCCGACATGCTCGACGTGCTCGAGACCGAGGAGGCCTGGCTGGCCTCGGTGAGCAACCGGCCGGCCCGCAGCCGCGAGGAACTGGCCAAGTTCATCGACCGCAGCGTGGTGGAGGAAGCGCTGGCCCTGCGCTGACCCCTTACGGGGCCGCTCTCGCGCGTGCCGGTTCCGTGACACAGCGCGACGGAAAACCGCCGCCGCCGGGTTAAGCTGATTGCGGCATGACCATCACGTCTCCGCTTTCCGCATTCCGTTCCCTTTTCCTTGCAACCTTGCTGGCCACGGCGGCCTGCAGCACCGCGCCCGTGCTCGATGAGTCCGAGGAACTGGCCTTCGAAGTCGCCTCGGCCCATGGCGAGATCGAGGATTCGCTGCAGGTCGAGGGTGAGGTCTCGCTGGACGTGGCCGGATCCGAGACGCCCGAATCCCATGAAGCGGTGGACGAGCTGGAGGAAATCATCGTCTCCGGCCGCGCCCCGCGCCGCCACGAGGTCATCCGCGACCTGGTGGTGCAGGCACAGGAGCTGTTGCAGGAAGCCGGGCTGGAGTACTTCTTCACCGGCCGGGGCCGCTCGGAAGTGCTGCGCGGCCGGCCGGTGCTGTTCGCGCTGTGGAGCGAGCGCGACAAGGACTGGATCATTGCCCACGTGGAGATTCCGCGGCCGCCGGTGCGGTGGAGGCCCGGCGGCAAGCCGCTGAAGATCCTGGTGCGCACGCCCGGCATCCAGGGGCGGCACGTCAATGGCACCGGCGCCGAGCGGTTGATGCTCTCCTTCTCGCGCGACGGCGAGCCGCTGAAGGTCTATGGCCGCAAGTTCCCGGTCTTCGACAGTGCGCTGATCTCGAAGCGGCAGTGGCGCAAGGTGGCCGAGACCGCCGAACCCATCATCTACCTGCCCTTCACCGAGGACACCTTCGACCCGATGTTCGTGGAGGGCGGCCGCCAGTACCTGCTGGAAACCGCGCGCCAGGCCAGCCAGGAGCTGCGCGAGGCCTATGCGCCCAGCCTGGCCTATCCCGGCGAGCTGCTCTCGGACGTGATCCCGCCCGAGCTGGTGGCCATGCTGGCGGTGATCGAGCAGACCGACGACACCATCTATACCAACCGCGGCCTGGAAGCCTTCGAGCAGGTGCTGAACCAGTACGGCCTGAAGCGCGGCGAGGCGTACCGCTACAGCGTCTCCACCGCCTCGGCGGTCGGCCCGATGCAGTTCACCGACCGGCGCGGCAACGGCACGTATTCAATGGTGGTACGCCGCTGCCCGGCGGCGAAGCTGGACCCCGTGTTCCAGCGCGGCGCCACCAACCTGCTCAATGCCATGAAGGCCGCCATCTGCCTGCTGGACATCGAGCTGGCGCAGATGCGCGAGGACATTCGCGCGAATTTCCGCCACGACCCGCTGCTGCTCGGCATCTTCCCCGTGGCCGCCTACAACGGCGGGCCGCGCAACGTGACGCGGCTGTACAACGTGGTGAAGAAGGCCGGCATCCCGCTCCAGGAGCTCGCCCGGCCGGGCCAGCAGCCGGCGAAGCCCGTGCGCTGCCCCTGCCTGTGGCGGCAGGCAGCCACCGGCGTGCGCCCGGTGTCCATGCCCCGCTACAACAACGAGAACCGCTGGTACGTGGAGAAGTACCTGAACGTGATGAAGCTGTTCGAATAGCCGCTGGTCAGGCGGCGGACACCTGCGGCGGCGCCTCGGCGGAAGCCTCGCCGCCCAGCGCCTCCAGCAGGTCGGCCAGCAGCTTCGCCAGCTCGCCGCTCATCACCGCGAAGTCGATGTCGAACTGCTCCAGCGGGTCGACGTCCTGGCCTTCCTCCGAAGCGCCCGCTTCCTTCATCTCCATGAAGTCCAGGCGCTTCACCTGCAGCTTGTCGGTCAGCACGAAGGAGATGCGGCCGTTCCAGGTCAGGCCCAGGCGGGTGGCCATGAAGCCGCGGGAGAGGTGCTGGCGGACATGCGCCTGGTCGAAGGCATGGCGCACGTGGCGGATGGTGGCCTTGGAGCCGTCCACCGCCTGGAGCTCCAGTTCGTCATCGACGCTGATGTGGTGGCCGACCTCGCCGGTGGTCGCCCAGCGACCCATGGCCGCCCGCGGTGACTGCGACGTATTGACCAGCGTGGCGGCGAACCCGCCCAGCGTGTCGCGCAGCGTCTCCACCACTTCCTCGGCCCGCGCCACGCCGGCGGCGTCCACCACCAGCCAGCCGTTGTCGCGGTCGATCCACGCATGCGTCACGCGGCGCTTCACCAGTGCGCGGGCGCGCAACTCCTCGGTCACGCGCAGCTTCAGGTCGCGCATCTGCTTGCGTCCCACGGGGAAACCCTGCTCCGCCGCCAGCTCCACCGCGCGGTCAGCGGCCACCTGGCGGATCACCGAGGCCGGCAGGATCTTCTGCTCCACGCCCAGCGCGATCATCTGGTGGTTGCCCACGGTGTGCAGCCGCCGCGCCGTGGGCCCCACCGGCACCCAGCCTCGGGTCAGCATGTCGAAGTGCCCGCAGGGATTGAGCGGGCGGGCATCCAGGCGCGCTTCCAGGTCGGCGGCGCTGATATCCCAGGAAGCCGGCAGGCGGTACAGGCAGAGATTCTTGAAGAACATGGCGCAGACGGTCACGAAGGGCGGCGCAGTATAGCCGGGCGATCCGGTTCGGTATCCGGCCCTGCGCCCGCCCCGGGTGGCCACTGCCGGGCCGGCGCGGGCATACTCCGGGCCAGGATGCGGGTGGGGGAGGTCCGATGGCCGGCGCATCAGGCCAGCAACGACAACAGGGGTCGCGGGGAACCAGGCGCGTTGACAGCGGTTTCGCCGCGGGATGCCGCAGGACCGTGCCGCTGCTGCTCGCCACGCTGCTGTCGGGCTGCGGTGGCGGCCCCGGCCAGGCCGACCTCGCGCAGCGCCTGCAGCGCGTGGAGGACGAACTGGCCATCCACCGCCTGCTGGTGGACTACTCCGCCAGCCAGGACGCGCGGGACTACGAGGCCTATGCCGCGCTGTTCGCGCGCGAGGGCGAATGGGTGAACGGCAACCGCACCTTCAAGGGCCGCGAAGCCATCCACCAGATGCTCATCGACCTGTACGGCCCGACGCCGCCGGGCTTCACCAACAACGAGAGCTACCACATCACCTCGAACCCGCAGGTCGACCTGCAGGGCGACCGCGCCACCGCGCGCTCGCGCCACCTGCTGGTGATGCGCGGACCCCATGGCGAGCCCGTGCCCATGCTGGCCGGACGCTACGAGGATGAGCTGGTCCGCGAGGACGGGGAATGGAAGATCCTTCGCCGCGTGGACTATCCTGTGATGCCGACCGCAGAAGAATGGATGCAGTTCATCCGCCAGCGCCGCGCTGGACCGCAATGAACATGCGCCGCAACGGAGAAACCATGAAACAACTGATGATCGCCGGGCTCGCCGCGCTGCTGCTCACGCCCGCGGCGCTGCCGGCCCAGAACGTCGAGGCCGAGCTCGCCGCGCTGACCGCACGCGTGGAGAAGCTGGAAGCCGCGCGCGCCGTCAAGAAGCTGCAACGCGCCTTCGGCTACTACGTGGACCGCGGCCTGTGGGGAGAAGCCGCCGACCTGTTCGCCAGCGACGGCAGCATCGAGATCGGCCTGGATGGCGTCTACGTGGGCCGGGAGCGCATCCGCGAGTACCTCAAGCGCCTGCACGGCAACCGCGAGGGCCTGGTCTACGGCCAGCTCAACGAGTGGATCACCCTGCAGCCGGCCGTATTCGTGTCGGCCGACGGCAGGACCGCCACCGCGCGCTGGCGCGACCAGGGCATGCTTGGCCAGTACAAGCAGCACGCCGAGTGGCGCGACGGCATCTACGAGAACGTCTACGTGAAGGAAGACGGCGTGTGGAAGATCCGCTCGCTGCACCTGTTCGTGAACTTCGTGGTGCCTTACGAGAAGGGCTGGGCCCGGCTCAAGCCCGGCGAAGGACTGGCTCCCAGCGAAACCTCGAAGCAGTTCCCGCCCGACCGTCCGTCCACGGTCAGCTACCGCCCCTTCCCGGAGGTGCAGGTGCCGCCCTTCCAGGCGCCGAACCCGGTGACCGGCAAGCCCGTGAAAGGAGTCCTGAAGTGATGCGCCCCCGTCATCTCCTGCTGTGCCTGGCGCTGTCGCTGGGCGCCACGCTGCCGATGGCCATGCCTGCCTCGGCCCAGTCCGCCGCCGAGCGCCTCGCCGCATACCGTGAACGCGTGGCGCGCCTCGAAGACATCGACGCCGTCGAGAACCTCACTGCCACCTTCGGCTACTACTTTGACAAGGGCCTGTGGGCCGAGGCGGCCAGCCTGTTCGCGCGCAACGGCGAGTTCGAGTACGGCCAGAGCGGCGTATACGTGGGACCTGAACGCATCCGCAAGGCCATGTTGCTGTTCGGCCCGGAAGGACTGGCCCCCGGCTACCTCAACAACCACATGATGCTGCAGCCGGTGATCACCGTGGCGGCGGACGGACGCACCGCCAGGGGACGTTTCCAGGGCCCTGTGCAGCTGGCCGAGCCCGGCCAGAACGGCATCTGGGGCGTGGGCATCTACGAGAACGAATACGTGAAGGAAGGCGGCGTGTGGAAGATCAAGCGCCTGCACTTCTATCCCACCGCGTTCACCGACTACGACCGCGGCTGGGCACGCTCGCTGCTGCCGATGAAAGGCCCCAGCGCGCTGTTCCCGCCCGACCGGCCGCCCACCGTGGTCTACCGCACCATGCCGGGGCAGTACATTCCGCCGTTCAGCTATCCGCATCCGGTCACGGGCAAGCCGCTGGACAACCTGCCGCAGGCGGCCGACAGCGTCACGGGAGCCGTACGATGATCAAGAAGACCACCCTGCTGGCCGCGCTGGCGGCTTTCACCGCGGCGGCGCCACTGTCCGCGCAGACGCTGGAGCAGCGCGTCGACGAGCTCGACAAGCGCATCACCGTGCTTGAGGACATGCATGCCATCGAGCGCCTGCAGCGCACCTATGGCTACTTCGTGGACAAGAGCCAGTGGACGCAGCTCGCAGACCTGTTCGCCGAGGACGCCACGCTCGAGATCGGCGGCAAGGGTCTGTTCCTCGGCAAGAAGCGGGTGCTGGAATACATGCAGGTGGCCTTCGGCCCGGATGGCGCCAAGGAGAACTCGCTGGCCAACCACATGCAGTTCCAGACCATCCCCGACATCTCGGCCGATGGCACCAGGGGCTGGATGCGCGCCCGCGCCTATGTAATGAGCGTCGGCGGCTGGGGCCTGCCGCTGTACGAGAACGAGTACCGCAAGGAGAACGGCGTGTGGAAGATCAGCCGCCTCACCGGTCCGTTCACCATGTACACCAGCTGGGAAGGCTGGGCGAAGAACGCCCTGAACAACACCTGGCCGGACAAGTTCGATCCGCCGCCGGACCTGCCGCCCTCGACCATCTACCTGACCTACCCGGCCTACTACATCGTGCCGTTCCACTACCCCAACCCGGTGAGCGGCAATGTGTTCAGGCCGGACCGGGACGAGGTGGGCGCCTACTTCGCGCCGCCGGGCACGCCGGAACAGATCGAGGCGCTGAAGACCGGCCGCGTGGTCGATGGCTCGCAGCCCATCTTCCAGCCACCGCGCAAGTAACTCAGGCCTCCCGGCCCGCCGCTTCCAGGCGGGCCGGTGATCCCGCCAGCAGCACCAGGCCGACCACACAGAGGCCGGCCAGCGCAAACCAGGTCAGCGCATAGGAAAGGTGCGCGTTGCGGAAGCGCACCACGGTCATGCCGCCGCGCGGCGCGGCCACCCCGGGCAGGGCATCGGCGTCGATGAAGAAGGGCGCGACGGGTCCTTCCAGTCCGCGCCTTGCGGCAATCGCCGCCACATCACGCGAGAACCAGCGATCCTCGTCGGGACGGTTGGCGCGCAGGATACGGCCACCGGGTTCGCTCCGGCGCAGCAGCCCGGTCACCTGCACTTCGCCACCCGCTTCTCCGGCAGTGCGCGCGGCCGGATCCCGCTGCCCCGGCGGCACGAAGCCGCGATTGACCAGGATGATGCCGTCGGACGTTGCCAGAGGGGTCAGCACCCACGCGCCAGGGCCGAGCTCCGTGACCGCGTCCACCAGCGTGTCGAGATCGTGCAGGTAGCGGCCCTCAGCGCGCACGCGGCGGTACTCCGCGTCGTGCAGGTCCAGCGTGGGCCATGTGGCGCGGGCAGGAACCGGCACGGCTTCAGCGTGGATGCGTGCATCCACCCGCGTGATCAGGTCGCGCTTCCATGCCAGTCGTTGCAGCTGCCACACCCCCAGCGCGCCGAACAGCAGCATCCCGGACAGGCAGAGCGCAAGCAGTGTGAGCCGCTTGCCCCTGCCCGCTGTCACGGTATCTGGTCCGGCACCGGGGTCTGCATGACGCCCGGCATCATGTTCAGGTTCAGGTGGTACATGATCCAGATGGAGCCGGCAATGGTGATCACCAGCAGCACCGCCGTGAACACGTAGGCGATCAGCGTCCACCCGCCCTGGGCGCGGGCGTTCACGTGCAGGAACGTGACCGTCTGCACGATGATCTGCGCCACCGCGAAGGCGATCACCGCCGCCTTGGCCAGGCCACTGGCGGAAATGGCGCCGGTCATGACGATCCAGAAGGGCACCGCGGTCAGCAGCGCCGACAGCACCAAGCCGGTCACGTAGGTCCTCAGCGTGAAGCCTTCGACCTCGAGGGCGTCCGCGTGTGCGTGGGCGTGCGAGCTCATTACAGGACCCCCATCAGGTACACGAAGGAGAACACGCCAATCCAGATCACGTCGAGGAAGTGCCAGAACATCGACAGGCACAGCAGCCTGCGGCGGTTCTCGTGATGCAGGCCGCGCTGGCCCAGCTGCACCAGCATCACCAGCACCCACACCACGCCGAAGCTCACGTGCAGGCCGTGGGTACCCACCAGCGTGAAGAAGGCCGAAAGGTAGGCGCTGGTCTGCGGGGTGGCGCCCTCGGCGATCATGGCCGAGAACTCGTGCAACTCGATGGCGACGAAGGCCGCGCCCAGCAGGCCCGTCACCGCCAGCCACAGGCGGGTGGCGCCGACATTGCCGGCCTGCATCGAGATCATCGACAGCCCGCAGGTGAACGCCGAAACCAGCAGGATGGCCGTGTTGATGGCCACCAGCCCCAGGTCGAACAGTTCGTGCGGGGTGGGCCCGCCGGCAAAGCTGGCGCTGAGCACGCCGAAGGTGGCGAAGATCGCCGCGAACAGCAGCGCATCGCTCATCAGGTAGATCCAGAACCCCAGCGTGGTGCCGGAGTCGTGGGCGACGGCCTCTTCCTCCGTGAGGTAGAAGACCGGAGCGTCCGGCATGGCGCCCGGAGACTGGCTCATTGCGCCCCTCCCATCGCCGCGCCCTCCACGCGCGCCACCTCCTCGGCCGGCACCGTGTAGTCGCGGTTGTAGTCGAACCAGTGGCGGATCGCCACGGCCGCCATCGCCACGAAGGCGACCGCGGCCAGCCACCACATGTACCAGACCATCGCGAAGCCCAGCACCAGCGCCAGCGCCGAGACGATCACGCCCGTGCCGGTGTTGCGCGGCATGTGGATGGGGCGGTACGGGCCGGCCGGGCGCTGCGCGCCGCGGCTCTTCATGTCGTACCAGGCGTCGAGGTCATGCACCACCGGCGTGAAGGCGAAGTTGTAGAACGGCGGCGGCGAGGTGGTGGCCCACTCCAGCGTGCGGCCGTTCCACGGATCGCCGGTGGTATCGCGCAGCTTGTCGCGGTTCCTGATGCTGACGATGATCTGGATCACGAACGCCACGATACCCACCAGGATGATCAGCGCGCCGATCATCGCGATCACGAACCAGATCTTCAGGTCCGGGTCGTCGAACATGCGCACGCGGCGGGTGGTACCCATCAGGCCGGCCACGTAGATCGGCGTCCACGCCAGCCAGTAACCGATCACCCAGCCCCAGAAGGTCACCTTGCCCCAGAAGGGATCCATGCGGAACCCGAAGGCCTTCGGGAACCAGTAGTACATGCCGGCAAACAGGCCGAACACCACGCCGCCGATGATCACGTTGTGGAAGTGCGCCACCAGGAACAGCGTGTTGTGCAGCACGAAGTCCGCCGGCGGGATGGCCAGCATCACGCCCGTCATGCCGCCCACCACGAAGGTGAGGATGAAGGCCACCGTCCACATCATCGGCAGCTCGTAGCGGATCTGGCCGCGGTACATGGTGAACAGCCAGTTGAAGATCTTCGCGCCGGTGGGGATGGAGATCACCATCGTGGCGATGCCGAAGAAGCTGTTGACGCTGGCGCCAGAACCCATGGTGAAGAAGTGGTGCAGCCACACCAGGTACGACAGGATGGTGATCACCACCGTGGCGTACACCATGGACGAGTAGCCGAACAGCCGCTTGCCGCAGAAGGTGGAGGTCACCTCGGAGAAGATGCCGAACACCGGCAGGATGAGCACGTAGACCTCCGGGTGCCCCCACACCCACACGAGGTTCCAGTACATCATCGGGTTGCCGCCGAGGTCGTTGGTGAAGAAGTTGGTGCCGATGTAGCGGTCCAGCAACAGCATCGCGAAGGCCGCGGTCAGCGCCGGGAAGATGGCGATGGCCAGTACGTTGCTGCACAGTGCAGTCCACGTGAACACCGGCATCTTCATCAGCGTCATGCCGGGGGCGCGCATCTTGATGATGGTTGTGACCATGTTGATCGCCGACAGCGTGGTACCCACGCCGGCGATCTGCAGCGCCCATAGATAGTAGTCCGGCCCCGTGTCCGGACTGTTCTCGATGTTGGTCACCGGCACGTAGTTGAGCCAGCCGCCGCGGCTGAATTCGCCCACGAACAGCGAGATCATCACCAGCAGGGCCCCGGCCACGGTCAGCCACAGGCTCAGGCTGTTCAGGTACGGGAAGGCCACGTCGCGCGCGCCGATCTGCAGCGGCATCACGTAGTTCACGATGCCCACGATGAGCGGGATCGCGACGAAGAAGATCATGATCGTGCCGTGGGCACTGAAGATCTGGTCGTAGTGGTGGGCGTCGAGGTAGCCCTCGCTGCCACCGAAGGCCCAGGCCTGCTGCAGCCTCATCATGATGGCATCCGCGAAGCCGCGCAGCAGCATCACGATGCCCAGGATGATGTACATGATGCCGATCTTCTTGTGGTCGACCGACGTCAGCCACTCGCGCCACAGCCAGCCCCACAGCCGGTACTTGCTGACCACCGCGACCAGCCCGATGCCCAGCAGGGCCACCACGACGAAGGTCCAGACGAGGATGGGCTCATGGACGGGGAAGGATTCCCACGACAGGCGCCCGAAGATCATTCTGGTCAGCGAAGTATCGTTCACGGCGAAGCATCCCCGGGCGCGGCGCCGCCGGCCCGATGATCATGGTGTTGCATCCATTCGCTCATGCACTGCGTGCCCGGCTCGATGCAGCGCTCCACGGTGCGGCGGAACAGGTCCGGATCGATGCTGCCGAAGTGCATCACGGGCACCCTTTCGGAGGGCTTGAGCAGCTCGCGGTAGGCCGGCAGGTCGAAGGCATTGCCGCTGGAGCGCACGCGCTGCACCCAGTCATCGAAGCCCGCGTCGTCGACGCCTTCGAAGCGGAAACGCATGTGCGTGAATCCCGCGCCGCTGTAGTTGGCCGAGTACCCGTGCGACTCCACTTCGCGGTCGAGCACGGCATGCAGCTGGCTGCGCATGCCGGGCATGGCATAGATCATGCCGGCCAGCGTGGGCACGTAGAAGGTGTTCATCATGTTCGAGGAGGTGATGTCGAAGCGCACCGGGCGGTCCACCGGCAGCACCAGCTCGTTCACCGTGGCCACGCCCTCCCCGGGGTAGATGAACAGCCACTTCCAGTCGAGCGATACCACCTGTACCACCAGCGGTTCGCGCCCTTCCTTCGCCGGCAGCGGCCGGAAGGGGTCCAGCAGGTGGGTACTGGCCCAGGTCAGCGCGCCCAGCGCGATGATGATCAGCAGCGGGGCCGACCAGATGGCCAGCTCCAGCGTGGTGGAGTGGTCGAAGTGGGGGTCATAGGTACCCTTGCCGCCCTTGCGGTAATGCCAGGCGAAGATCACCGTCAGGATCATCACCGGCACGATGATCAGCAGCATCAGGCCGGTGGAGATGTAGATGAGGTCGCGCTGCTGGCGGGCGATATCACCCGCGGGATCGAGTACTGCACCGCCGCATGAAACCAGGAAGCAGGCCAGCGGCACCAAGGCGATAGCCTTGTGGCGTTTCAGCATATGTGTGATCTGCTGCAGCAAGTCGACTCTCAGGCGTGCTGTCGCGGATACGCGGACATTGCTCCTGAAGCGGCGCGTCTGCAAGTAGGATTTCCCGTATTGCAATGACCTCGTGGCCCGTGCGATAAGGGCTCGCGACTGCAGGAACCGGCATGGCTATCACCGCGTCCCCGGCAAACTCTTCCGAACTCGAGCGCGACGCGCGACAAGTCAACGCGCGCCACGGCACGGTATCGCCCGGCGACATCGTGGTCGGGGTCATCATCGGCCGCACCAGCGAGTTCTTCGACTTCTTCGTCTACGCCATCGCCTCGGTGCTGGTGTTCCCGTCGGTGGTGTTCCCCTATGTCGATGCGCTGACCGGCACGCTTTATTCGTTCGCGATCTTCTCGCTGGCCTTCGTCGGCCGTCCCATCGGCACGCTGCTGTTCACCGCCATCGACCGTCGCTACGGCCGCGGCGTGAAGCTGACCATCGCATTGTTCCTGCTCGGCGGCTCGACGATGGTGATCTCGCTGCTGCCGGGACACGCGCAGGTGGGCGCGCTCAGCGCCTGGCTGCTGGCGCTGTTCCGGCTCTGCCAGGGCATTGCCTGGGGCGGCGCATGGGACGGCCTGCCCTCGCTGCTGGCGCTGAATGCACCCCGGGAGCGCCGCGGCTGGTACGCCATGGTGCCGCAGCTCGGCGCGCCGCTGGGCCTGGCGCTGGCCTGCGCGCTGTTCGCCTATTTCCTCGCGCTGCTGGAACAGCACGACTTCATCAGCTGGGGCTGGCGCTATCCCTTCTTCGTCGCGCTGGCCATCAACACGGTGGCGCTGTTCGCAAGGCTTCGCCTGGTGGCCACGCCCGAGTTCGAGCGCGCCTTCGCCTCGCGCGAGCTCACGCCCTCACCGCCCTTCCGTACGCTGTTCAGCGAGTGGCGCATCATCGCGCTGGGGGCCTTCGCGCCACTGGCCAGCTTCGCGCTGTTCCACCTGGTGTCGGTGTTCCCGCTGTCGTGGGTGCAGCTGCACTACCCTGACCAACCGGTCCGCTTCCTGATCCTCGAGGGCATCGGCGCGCTGGTGTGCGTGGGCGCCATCGTGTTCTCCGGCTTCCTGGCCGACCGGGTCGGTCGCCGCGCCGTGCTCGGCGTGTCGGCGGGACTGATCGGCGCCTACAGCGGCTTCGCGCCGCAGCTGCTCGATGCCGGCCAGCTCGGCGAGGCGCTGTACATGATCGGCGGCTTCGTGCTGCTGGGACTGTCATTCGGCCAGTCCTCGGGCGTGATCAACAACAAGCTGCCGGCGGTGCACCGCTACACCGGCGCGGCCATCGTGTCCAATTCGGCGTGGTTCATCGGCGCCGGCTTCGCGCCGCTGGTCGCGCTGCTGCTGGCCTCGAACCTCGGGCTGTGGTCGGTGGGCCTGTACCTGCTGTCGGGCGTGATCTGCACGCTGACGGCGCTGGCCCTGAACCGCGAGTGGGCGGCGCGCGAATCCACCTGAGTGCCGCCCGCGCCTGCGGCAGCAGGCGCACCAATTTCAAGTCTTGTTGGGTGCAGGCGCATTCTGCATAGTTCGGCTCCCTTTCTGCCGAGCCACCGGACGTGCTGCCACCGATCGAATCCCGCATTGCCCAGGAACTGGCCATCAAGCCCGCGCAGGTTGCCGCGGCCATCGCGCTGCTCGACGGCGGCGCCACGGTGCCGTTCATCGCGCGCTACCGGAAGGAAGCCACCGGCGGGCTCGACGACGCGCAGCTGCGCACCCTGGCCGACCGCGTGGTCTACCTGCGCGCGCTGGAGGAACGGCGCGCCGCGGTGCTCAAGAGCATCGAGGACCAGGGCAAGCTCACGCCCGAGCTGAAAGCCGCCATCGAGTCGGCCGACAGCAAGCAGCGGCTCGAGGACCTGTACCTGCCTTACAAGCCCAAGCGCCGCACGCGCGCGCAGATCGCGCGCCAGGCGGGCCTGGCGCCGCTGGCCGAGTCGCTGCTGGCCGACCCCAACCTCGACCCGGCCACCGAGGCGGCCCGCTACCTGCGAGAACCCTTCACCAGCGAGGAGGGCGACAACCCCGGCGTGCCCGACGTGAAGGCCGCCCTGGACGGCGCCCGCCAGATCCTGATCGAGCAGTTCGCCGAGGACGCCGAACTGCTCGGCCAGCTGCGCGCACACGTGCAGGAGAATGCGCTGGTGGTATCGAAGGTGGTCGAGGGCAAGGAGGAGAGCGGCGCCAAGTTCCGCGACTGGTTCGACTACTCCGAGCCGCTCTCGCGGGTGCCCTCGCACCGCGCGCTGGCGCTGTTCCGCGGCCGCACCGAGGAGGTGCTGCGCGTGTCGATGAAACTGCCCGAGGAGCTCGAGGCCACCGCCGCCCCGGGCCAGCACGTGCCCAACTCCTGCGAGATGAAGATCGCCACCCGCTTCGGCATCGCCGACCGGGGCCGCCCGGCCGATGCCTGGCTGCGCGACACCGTGCGCTGGGCCTGGCAGTTCAAGCTGGCGCTTCAGCTGGAGGCCGAGATGTTCGTGGCGCTGCGCGAGCGCGCCGAAGAGGAAGCCATCCGCGTGTTCGGCCGCAACCTGCGCGACCTGCTGCTGGCTGCACCGGCCGGCGCGCGGGTGACCATGGGCCTGGACCCGGGCATCCGCACCGGCGTGAAGGTGGCGGTGGTAGACCGCACCGGCAAGGTGGTCGACACCGCCACGGTGTACCCCTTCCCGCCGCGCAACGACCTGGAAGGCACGCTCTCGACCCTCAAGGCACTGGTCGAGAAGCACGGCGTGGAGCTGATCGGCATCGGCAATGGCACCGCGTCGCGCGAAACCGACCGCCTGGCGGGAGAACTGCTGAAGCGCTGCCCGAAGCAGCGCCTGACCAAGGTGGTGGTGTCCGAGGCCGGCGCCTCGGTGTACTCGGCCTCTGAGCTGGCCTCGAAGGAACTGCCCACGCTGGACGTGAGCCTGCGCGGTGCGGTGTCCATCGCCCGCCGCCTGCAGGACCCGCTGGCCGAGCTGGTGAAGATCGATCCCAAGTCCATCGGCGTGGGCCAGTACCAGCACGACGTCAACCAGACCCAGCTGGCGCGCTCGCTGGATGCCGTGGTCGAGGACTGCGTGAACGCCGTGGGCGTGGACGTGAACACCGCCTCCCCGGCCTTGCTGGCGCGGGTGTCGGGCCTGTCGGCATCGCTGGCCGAGAACATCGTCGCGCACCGCAACCAGCACGGCGCCTTCCGCGACCGGCGCCAGCTGCTGGATGTGCCGCGGCTGGGTCCCAAGGCCTTCGAGCAGGCGGCCGGCTTCCTGCGCATCATCGAGGGTGACAACCCGCTGGATGCCTCGGCCGTGCATCCCGAGTCCTACCGCGTGGTGGAGCGCATCCTGGTGGACCTGAAGCGCCCGCTGAAGGAAGTGATGGGCAACAGCAGCCTGATCGTGCGGCTGGACGCGAACCGCTACACTGACGAGCAGTTCGGCCTGCCCACGGTACGCGATATCCTGAAGGAGCTGGAGAAGCCCGGCCGCGACCCGCGCCCGGAGTTCAGGACCGCGGCCTTCAAGGAAGGCGTGGAGGACCTGAAGGACCTCCAGCCCGGCATGCTGCTGGAAGGCGTGGTCACCAACGTCACCAACTTCGGCGCATTCGTCGACATCGGCGTGCACCAGGATGGCCTGGTGCACATCTCGATGCTGTCGAACCGCTTCGTGAAGGATCCGCACGAGGTGGTGAAGGCCGGCGACGTGGTGACGGTGAAGGTGCTGGAAGTGGACGTGCAGCGCCGCCGCATCGCGCTGACCATGCGGCTGGAGGAGTCCGTGCCGCGCGAGCGCGGCCCGCGTGATGCCGCCGGCCAGCGGCCGTCCGGCGGGCGGCGCGATGCCCCCCGGCGCGAGGCGCCGCAGGGCAACGGCATGATGGCGGAAGCGCTGCGCCGGGCCCTGGGCAAGTGAGCCGCCGGGCAGGCGACATGGCGGCGGATGCGCCCGCCCTCCACCTGTTCTTCAAGCGGCTGCTGGTGCCGGCCGGCCCCCATACTTTCAATCCCTGGCTGGACCAGGATCCCGGCACCGATGCCGTGCCGGATGCAGCGGCGGGCCGGCGCGAACGCCTGAAGGCCTTCTTCTCGGTGCGTCCGCGCTGGCTGCTGCTGGGAGAGGCCGCCGGCTACCAGGGCGCGCATGTCAGTGGCATCCCCTTCACCAGCGAGCGGCTGATGCTTGAAGGCGCCATCCCCCGCGTGGATATCGGCGGCCGCCGGCTCTCCACGCGCGAGCGCCCCTGGAGCGAACCCTCGGCCACCACGGTGTGGGGCACCCTGCATGCCCTCGGCCGCGCCGGGGACACCTGGCTGTGGAATGCCTGTCCCTTCCACCCGCACAAGCCGGGCCTGCTGCAGTCGAACCGCAGCCCGCTGCCGTCGGAGCGCCGCGCCGGCCTGCCGGTGCTCGAGGCGCTGCTTGCGGCCATTCCCGGGGTGCGCTGCTTTGCCGTGGGCCGCAACGCGGCCGCCTCGCTGGCCGAGCTGGGCATCGAGGCCACGCCGCTGCGCCATCCCTCCATGGGCGGCGCCACGCAGTTCCGCGACGGGCTGCGCCGGGCGCTTGCGGACGAGCGCTGATCCGGCCGTACAATCGGTCCATGAAATACCTGCACACCATGGTCCGCGTCACGGACCTCGAGGAGTCGCTGCGTTTCTACTGCGACGCGCTGGGCCTCGAGGAGGTCAGCCGGAAGGAAGTCCCGCAGGGGCGCTTCACGCTGGTATTCCTGGCCGCGCCCGGCCAGCACGAGGCGCAGGTGGAACTGACGTACAACTGGGATCCGGAGCAGTACACCGGCGGCAGGAACTTCGGGCACCTCGCCTACGAGGTGGACGACATCTACGCCGCCTGCGAGCGGCTGCAGAAACATGGCGTCACCATCCTGCGCCCGCCACGCGACGGCCGCATGGCCTTCGTGCGCTCGCCGGACCAGATCTCCATCGAGCTGCTGCAGAAGGGCGAAGCGCTGCCGCCGCGCTCCCCCTGGAGCGAGATGCCGAACACCGGCACCTGGTAAGGATGGCCCGGGCGCGGTCCCGGGCCCGCCACCTTCCCTGCTTCAGTCCTTGAAGAAGGGCTCGACCTTGCCGCGGAGCATGATGGTCAGCGGCTTGCCGCGGCGATCCAGGGTCTTGCCCACGGCCGAGCGGATCCAGCCCTCGGACACGCAGTATTCCTCGACGTTGGTGCGCTCGATGCCGTTCAGGCGGATACCCACGTTGCGGGCGAGGATCTTCTCGTCATACCACGGACTGGAGGGATCGACGCACAGGCGGTCTGGCAACGTATCGGACACTTTCCGGGCTCCTTCGCGAAAGCGCGGAATATAAAGGAGGCGCGCGCCCGGCGCAGCCTCCCCTACCAGCCGAAGGCCAGCCGCTCGCCACGCACGTCGGCGCCGCCGCGCAGCGTGCCGTGGCGCGGGTCGATGCCCACCGCCACGCCAGCGGTGGCGATGTCGAAGTCGCCCAGCACACGCACGCGATGCCCGCGCCGCATCAGCCCCGTGATCACCTCGGCAGGGAAGCGCGCCTCCACGTCCAGTCCGCCCGGCGTATCGCGCTTCTCGCCGAACGAGCCGTGGAAATGCGAGGACTCGATGCGCGGCGCCTCCAGCGCCTGCTGCAGGTTGTACCGCCCGAGCAGCACGTTGAGCAGGGTCTGCGCGATGTGCTGGTCCTGGCCATCACCGCCGGGAGTGCCCACTGCCATGAAGGGCTGGCCATCCCGCGTGACGATGGTGGGCGAGAGCGTGGTGCGCGGCCGCTTGCCGCCGACCAGCGCATTGGGGCTGGCCGGATCGAGGTCGAACACCGTCAGGCGGTTCGACAGCGGCACGCCGGTGTCGCCGGCGATGTAGGCGCCGCCGATCAGCCAGCCCGAGCTGGGCGTGCAGCTGAACAGGTTGCCCTCCGCATCCACCACCTCGATGGCGGTGGTGTCGGCCACCGGGTCGCCGGGACGCCCGAGCCGCCGCGGCACGAAGGGATTCGCGGGGCGCCGGCCGCCCTTCTGGTGGACCCAGGGATTGCCGTAGCGATGTTCCAGCGACGCCTGCTCGCCGATCTGCGCGGCGCGCGCGGCGGCATAGGACTTCGACAGCAGGCCCTCGGCCGGCACCTGCGCGAACAGCGGGTCGCCGAACCAGGCATTGCGGTCGTCGAAGGCCAGCTTGATCGCCTCGGCCAGCGTGTGCAGGTAGGTCTCGCTGCCCGGCCGCATCCTCTCGATGCCCGCGGCCTCGAGGATGTTCAGCGTCATCAGCAGCGTCGGGCCCTGGCTCCAGAAACCGGGCTTGTGGATCTCGCAGCCGTGGAAGCGCACGCTGACCGGCGTCTCCACCCTGCCGCGGTAGCCGGCCAGGTCGTCGTAGTCGAGCAATCCGCCATCGGCCTGCACGGCGGCGGCGATGCGGCGCGCGATCCCGCCCTTGTAGAAAGCGTCGCGCGCTGCCTCGATGGCCCTGGTCCGGTCGGCCCCGGCCGCCAGCGCCGCGCGCTCGGCCTCGACCAGGGCACGCAGCGTGGCTGCGAGGTTGGGCTGGCGGAAGATCTCGCCGTCCTCGGCCACCCGTCCTTCAGGGTAATACGTACGACGCGCGGCCTCCCAGCGCGAGGTGGCCTCCCGGTACACCAGCAGCGCCATGCGCAATCCGGTGTACATGGGGAATCCGTCGGCCAGGCGGATCGCGGGCTCGAGCACCTCGCCCAGCGACAGGGTGCCGAAGCGCTGCAGCGTCAGCGCCATGGCATCGACCACGGCTGGCACGGTGCCGGCGCTGGGGCCGTTGCCCGGGATCACGCCCCGCGGGAAGCGCTCGGGCCGCGCCGCCCTCGGCGCCACGCCCTGTCCCGAAACGACGCTGACCTTGCGGTTGGCCGCGTGGTACACCATGGCGGGCGCCTCGCCACCCAGGCCGAAATGGGAGAACTCGTTGACCGCGGCGGCGAACACTGCCGCCACGCCGGCATCGACGGCATTGCCTCCGGCGGCCAGGATGCGCAGGCCGGCATCGACGGTGTACTGCGTGCCGGCCGCGACGATGCCGTGCGTGCCATGCACCTCGGACTTGAGGGTGAGCACTTCCTCGATGCGGCGCACGCCCGCTGGCAGGGGTGCCGAGGACTGGCCGAAACCCGCCGCGGGCAGCGCGGAGACGGCGGCGGCAACGGAAAGCCGGTGGAAATCGCGACGAGTGACCATGCAGTCCTTCCCGCTGTTTTCCCGAGGCTAACGCCTGCGCAGCGGCCTGGCCAGCGCGGCTTCAATCCGCCCGCAGCACCGCCCGCCGGATCAGCTCCAGCGCCACCGCGCTCAGCAGCACCCGGAACACCAGCCGGAACACCCGCTCCGGGATCCTCGTGAGGATGCGGCTGCCCACGCTGGTGCCGGCATAGCCTGCCGCGACCATCAACAGGATCAGCGGCAGGTACGCGGCAAAGGCAAAGCCCAGCACCACGAACACGATGACCTTGAACAGGTGCTGCGCGGCATTGAGCATGGCGTGCGTCGCTACCAGCTCGCGCCGGTCCGGGATGCCGCGCACGAAGGCCGCCACCAGCGGACCGGCCGCCCCCACCACCATGCCGACGGCAGAGGTCACCATGCCGCCGATGAACTGGACCGCGCGGCTGCCGACGATGAACTTCGGCTGCGGCAGCCAGGTGGTCACCAGCACGAACAGCCCGATGGCGCCGGTGAACCAGCGTTCCGGCAGCCACTGCGCGAAGCCGCCGCCGATCACCGATCCCGCCACGGCGCCCAGCGTCAGCCACAGGATGAAGGGCCACTGGATGAAGCGGCGCATGATCCACGCGCGGCCGGCATTGCTGCCGAGCTGCACGCAGCCATGCACCGGCACCACCACCACGGGCGGCAGCACCAGCGTCATCGCGGCGATCATCAGGGACCCGCCACCCAGCGAGAAGGTGGCGGTGATCAGCGAAGTGAAGAAGCTCAGTGCGACCAGCGCCAGTGCCGGCCCGTCACCCAGCCCCGGGGCAAGTTCGAGCACTTAAGCCAGCGCGTCCGGCCCCTGCGCATCGCGGGGAAAGGTGACTGCCAGCCGCGGCGCATCCATGGCAACCGCGTACGAACGACCCGGCCGCCAGTCGGCGCGCACGGCCGTGTCGTACTCCAGCCGCGCGATCTTCCAGCGCCCTTCCGCATCCTTCACGTAGGCCACGCGGTGGTGCCCTCCTTCCCACCACGTGCGCACGCCCTCGCCGTGCAGGCGCGCCATGCTGGCCAGCGAGGAGCCGGTGTCCAGCGGCTCGCCGGCCTGCAGGGAATACGGGAACACCGCCGTGGCCGAGCAACGGTCTGCAGCCACCTGCAGCTCCTCGCGCAGCTGCTCCGCCGGCAGTTCGAAGCCGGGGGCGACCGGCAGTCGCACGCCGGCCTTGCGCGCCGGCAGGAACTCACGGAAGAACCGGGCAATGCCCTGGGGGCCGCGGAACACGCCACCATTGAAGCGCACCTCGGCGCCATCGAAGAACAGCGCGGTCACCTGGTCGTGATGCCCCTTGTCGACAGCATCCTGGAACCGCTGGTGCAGCTGGCGCAGCAGCTTCTCCTCCTGCAGCAGCGCTGCGCGCAGGACCGCATCATCACCGTCGGCGGGCCGGGCCGCCACCACGGCTGGCGCGGCCGCTACCGACATGCCCGCGCCCATGCGGCGGATGAACGAGCGCCGGCCGGCATCGGCCTGGTCGGCGCGGCTGTCTTTGCGCGTGGTCTTCATCACGCATCCTCCCGCTTGCGGGGCCCGAACAGGTGGGCGATGTCGAACTTGCCGATGTGGCGTCCGATGGCGCCCACCAGGCCCAGCGTCACACCGCGCTCGCCGCCGTTGAAGCTGAAGCCGCAGTCGTGCGAGATGTTGGTGTTGATCAGCTCCACCATCTGCGCGCCGTTGCAGGCCTCCTCACACTGGCAAAACAGGTACACACCCGGCCTGAGCTTCACGTAGATGCAGGGCGAGCACCACTGCGAACCCATGGTCTGGTTGGCCGTGAAGATGGTCCACGACATCGAATGCGGCGAGGTGTACAGGTGCATCGAGGTCATCTGGTCGGAGTACGACCAGGACCAGGCGTGGCCGACCAGCTCGTCGGTGAAATGGTGGCGCAGGTACAGCGGCGCCTCGATGCCCTCCATCTCGATCACGCCGAACAGGGCCTTGTACGTGGTCTCGTTGCCGTAATACGGCGTGCCCATGTGCGATTCGATGCTGGTCGCCAGGCCGTTGCTGAAGTCCACGGCCACCTGCACGCTGGCGCGTGGCTTGCTGCCGGGAATGATGTGGCTGAACCAGGCGAGGTTGGTGTCGCCCTCGTAGCAGCGGTACTCGACCTCGTGCCAGGCATTGTCCCGGTGGTCGCGGAACTGCAGCCTGGTCCTGCTGCTGACGCGGTAGTCGCGCACCGGGCCGTTGTCCAGGCGCACGGTGAAGGTCTTGCCCACCAGGATGTCCGAGAACGGCATGTTGTTGGCCGACATCGCCACCTGCGGCGCCACGTCCTCGGAACCGGCCACGCCGAAGGTCACGGTGCGGCGCTCGGCCGCCTCGTGCACCTCCTCGTCGGTCATCTTGCGGAACGTGCGCACCGGGCGGTAGGCCAGGCGCGCGCCCTTGGGCGGCGGCTGGTCGCCGGCGCTGGCGGCGAACAGCGGCACCTTGCCGTGCTCGTCGAAAGGCTCCAGGTAGGCCAGCTGGCCCACCACCTTGCCGTCCCCGCGGAACATGTAGTACTCGAGTTCGTCGCGCTCGTTGAAGCCCAGCCGCACGCCCACCTGGCGCACGTTGTAGAGGTCTGCGGCAAAGCAGGTGTGGATGCCCGAGAATTCGCACTCGGTGCGGTTGTAGAGGAAGTGCCGGTCGTCCACCAGCACATAGTCCGAGGGCGCCACCCAGCTCAGCTGGTCGGCATGGCGGGTGAGCTCGACGAAGTTGGTGTTGGCCACCGAAGCATACAGCTCGAGCGTCTCGATGCCCGTGTCCTGCTTCCAGTGCACGCCCTTGCCGCAGATGCGATTGGTGTAGTGGTGCAGGCTCTCCGGCGCAGGCTGGCCGTTGTCCACGTAACCGAACCAGATCTGCCGCTGCACCTCGCGGTCATCCAGCGTGAACTCGTTGGGCCGGCCGGCATTCTGCTTGATGCCGCTGGAGAACCACACCTCGAACACCGTGGCCAGGCTGGTACCCTGGTCGATGAACACGTTGTAGCCCTTCTGCTCGGCCGGGATCATGTGCGAGAAGAACACGATGTTGTTCAGCGCCAGCTCGCCGTAGCCCACGCTCACCTGCCGGCCGTTCTCGCGCAGCGTCAGCCGGCGGTCATTGCCGAAGCGGTACTCGAGCACCGGTCCGCCGTCCCGGGTGACGATCTTCAGCGTCCTGCCCGCCAGCACGTTGGTGAAGCCTGACGCACAGGCAGGACCGGCCTCGGTGGCACGCAGCTTCTCGCCAATCTGCTGCCTGGTGAGCCTGGTGTACTCGTACCGGTGCATCGGCAAACGCATTGGACGCATCTTTACTTCCCCGTCTGGATCCTGGTTCGTGTCGGCCGCGCGTTGCGGCGCAATGGTGAGCCGCGAGGATAGTCACGGCCGGCGTGCTTTTCCATCGCGCCATCGTACCGGTCCGGATTGCGAACCGGGTCTTTGATGACTGGTGAGGACTTCGCCGGCGTTCCCGCCACCCGCATTGCTGGCACGCTTCTCGCGCAGCGTCATAATCGGCTGCAAGCGGGTTGCTGCTCCTGCCCGGCCCCGGCCGGGCTTCCCCATGCGGAAGGAGATGCCATGGCAAGAATCCTCCTGTTGCTGCTGCTGGCGGGACCGCTGGCGGCTTCCGCCCAGGACAACTTCCAGGTGGCGAGGCTCGAACAGGAGGTCCGCCAGTTGCAGCGCGAAGTGCAGACGCTCACACAGCTGGTGAACCAGTTGCGCGTGCGCGCCGATACGGCGCCACCGCCTCAGGTACCGTTGGCATCTCCACCCGTCACGCCGCCCTCCTCGCGGCCGGCCCGCACCGATGGCGAGGCCCCGCCGCGCTGGGTCGATGCTGCCCGCTGGCGGGCGATCCGCCCCGGCATGAGCGAACTGGAGGTGATCGGCGGACTCGGACCTCCGACCTCCACGCGCGGGCAGGATCCGGAGCGCGTGCTGCTGTACGCACTTGAAATCGGCCCTGGCAGTTTCCTTGCCGGAAGCATCACGGTGCGTGACCACGTGGTGGCGGTCGTGGAAGTCCCGACGCTGAAGTAGAGATGTCCGCACGTGTCCGCGGACATCGGGCGGACACGAAAGGCATCGCTGGAAGCCCGCTGCAAGGCGCCTCCGGCTGGCACAGGCATTGCTGGATGCACCAAGTAGACAGCACATGGAGGTGCAATGGAATCCAGGCTTCGTGCCGGATGGATCCGGCTGGCAGTGGGCTTCCTGGCCGCGGCCCTGTCAGGACCGTCGGTTTCCGGTGAAGGCGCGGGGAACGTGACCGCCACCAGGTGGCGCGGCGCCCCGTTGAAGCAGCCTTCGACGCTCGATCCCATCATCGAAGAGATAGAGGCATCCAGCCTGCCCCTTGAGGAGTTGCGACGACAGGTGGGGAAGATCTTCACGCGGGTCAGGACGGAGCTGTCCCGCGACCTGGTCGTGGGACCCGTCGTGATCACCCCCCCGGGCGATCCTCCCGTCGGCATCGGCTCGGCATGGAACGGCGACACCCCGGCGGGAATCGAACCACTGCCGGTCGACCTGTTCACCTCGAAGGATTTCTACAAGGACCGCGAGCTGTGGAGTGATCCTCGCTACTGGCGCTGCAACAGCCCGGCGGGCGTCGAGATGCAACGCGGGAACTATGACAATGGCGGCACGGCACCGGCCTTCATCGGTGACGACCCGTCGCGCACCGCGGCATGGGGCATGTGTGATCGCGGCAGGCCGCGGGAGTCCCTGGTCAGCCCCTATCCCTTCACGTCCGCACGCCACCACTACCAGGCCTTGCTCGAGGAAGCCCGCCAACGCGGCGGTCCCACGCAGCACTCCACCGCCACGCTGCCTGCCGACTGGACCGGACAGTACCTTCCGCCCGATCTGTTCGAGGACTGGTTCAGCCTGCGCCTGGACGTGCAGGTGCCCACCGTACTGTCGCTGCTGACGCCGGAATACCAGCAGCGCATGGTGCAGGACCTCTACCACCAGGGCAATACCGGGGTCTCGCACTGGACGGCCGCCTACTGCTGGCCGGAGGGATTCCTGCGCCGCTGGCATGGCGCTGCGGTCGCCGCACTGCATCAGGTGATGGCCACGCCGGACATGGTGCAGATCCTCACCGGCGCGGCGCGCAACTTCATCACCCAGGTGCACGTGGGCGCGGAATTCAACCTTTCGGGCGATGTACCCCACCTCGACCAGCCCGTGCCGCGCTGGTACGGCGACACCATCGGCTTCTGGGACGGCGACGTGCTGGTCACCTGGACGTCCAATGTCCAGCCCTGGACGGTGCATGGAGCCTTCGAGTTCTCGCGGCAGATGCAGAGCATCGAGATCTACACGCCGTGGCGCGATGCATCGGGAAAGATCGCCGGCCTCCACCACGAGGCGGTCCTCTACGACGCGGAAGCCCTGGTTCAACCCATCCGGATCGTCCGCAGGCTCCACAAGCTGAGCGGGGTCATGCGACTGCTGGCACCAGAGCAGCGTTTCCACTACGTGGAATGCGTACCCACGCTGCTGCCCGTGGAGGGCCGGCAGGCGCCCGTCTCCGCCGGCCAGGTCGTAACCTACGAGATGCCCGACCTCTTCGACCGGCCGTGGGCGCGGATGTGGGAGAAGTACTTCGAACAGCACATGGAACGCCCGAAGGACGAGGAAGTCCTCAGGCTGGAAACCGGGAGTGAACAATGAGGGATCGCATCCACTTCACGACTCTCAAGCCCATCCTCGCTGGCGCGTTGCTGCTGGGCACCGGCGCGCTGGCGCACGGCCACCATTCCTTCGCGGGCTTCGACAAGTCGCGCGTGCTCGTCCTCACGGGCATGGTCACTTCATACAAACCGCATCCGAACCATGCGGAGTTCGCTTTCGTTCCGCTGAACCCGGACCACACCGGGCTGCAGCAGGACGCGCAGGGCAACCCCCTGGCCTGGCAGGTGGAGCTCGAGTACGGCGCGGCACTGGCGGCCAGGGATGACAGGATCACCGACGGCACGTTCAGGAAGGGGACACTGGTGAGCGTCGCGCTCCATCCGATGATGAACGGCGACCGCAAGGGGGCTCGAGTCGGCCCCATCATCCGCTGTCCCGGCAACAAGCCACCGCAGCCCGGCAAGCATTGCGATTCGGTGGATGGCCACGTGGTGCACGGCGAGGGCCGGCTGGCCACACCGCAATAGCGCATCCGTCGTAACATCCCCTCACAACGATCAGCCGCCGGCACGGGGCCGGCGAGCCAACGGAGGGGATACATGCTTCGATCGCGCCTTGCGGCCCTGGCCGCGCCCTTGATCCTCGCGGCCTGCAGCAACCCGGGCCCGTCGGTGCCCGACCTCACGGGCATCTGGACCATGGACCCGAACGGCCGGGCCGGCGCCGCGCTGAACGGCGTGGGCAATTTCCAGGAAACGGCCCCGTTCACCGAGGAGGCGCGCGCGAAGATCGCGGAGTACCAGGCGCTGGTCGATGGCACCGGCGACACCCCGGGCGGCTATTGCGTGCCGCATGGCGTGCCGCTGGCCGTGTTCCTGGGCGGTGGCTACCCGGTGGAGTTCATCCAGCGGCCCGAGCAGCTCACCATCATCTACGAGACGCACAACGAGGTGCGGCGCGTGTTCCTCGACGGCCGCCACATCGATCCGGCCGACATCCTGCCCAGCCGCGGCGGCACCTCCTGGGGCCACTGGGAAGGCAACACGCTGGTGGTGGAGACCACCGGGCTGGCCGAATCCATCGACGTCCCCACCGTCGTCAGCGAGGAAGCGCGCGTCATCGAGCGCTACACGCCCTTCGAGCGCGACGGCCTACGGCGCCTGAAGGTGGAAGTCACCATCGAGGACCCGCGCTTCTACACCGGCCCGGTGACGCTGGAGCGTGAGTACACCGAGATCGTCAATGGCCGCATGCTCGACTACAACTGCGTGGAGCCGTTCTGGCTGGACCACCTTGAAGAGCTGCGCACCTCCAGGGGCAAGCGATGAATCGCAGGCAGCTGATCGCGGCGGCCGGCGCCACCGCGGCCGTCGGCCTGCCGGCGGTGGCTGCGGAGGCCATGGCCACCACCACTGCCCGCGTGCCCGTCGTCGACGTGCACACGCACATGTACACGCGGCGCTGGCTCGACGCGCTGAAAGCCTCGGGTGATGTCGACACGGTGGTGGTGCCGGGCAATCCCGAGTCCATCGCCTACCGCGGCGTGAACTACGCCATCCTCACCCCCAACATGTTCGACTGGCAGGAGCGCATCGGCCGCATGGATGAGGCCGGGGTCGACATCGCGGTGATCAGCCTGACCGCGCCCAATGTCTACTGGGGCACCGTGGAGCAGAGCGCCGAGGCGGCGCGCATCGTCAACGAGGAGTACGCCGAGGCGCAGGCGCGCTGGCCGGACCGCATCCGCTGGTTCGCTTCCCTGCCCTGGGAGGATGCCGACCTCGCGATCGCCGAGCTGCATCGTTCGATTGCGGCCGGCGCCGTGGGCGTGTGCATGCTCACCAACATCAAGGGCAAGGAGCTCATCGACCCGAAGTTCGCGCCGGTGTGGACCGAGATCGACCGCATCGACGTGCCGGTGTTCATCCACCCGACCACGCCCTTCGTCGACGGCTTCGGCCTGGGCGAGTACGGCATGGCCAACACCATCGGCTTCACCACCGACACCACCACCTGCTTCGCCAAGTTCCTGCTGTCGGGCTTCTTCGAGAAGTACCCGCGGGTGCGGCCCATCGCCAGCCACGGCGGCGGCACCCTGCCCTTCCTGGTCGGGCGCTTCGACCGCATGTGGGAGATTTCCACCGCCCGACGCGACATCCAGAAGCCGCCGAGCAGCTACCTGCGGCGCATCTACTTCGACTCCATCGTCTATGACCAGCGCACGATGGAATACCTGCTGGCCACCGTGGGCACGGACCGCGTGCTGTTCGGCTCGGACTACCCGTTCCGGCTGGGCGACATGAAGGGCATCCTCGCGCGCGTCGATGCGCTGCCGCCGGCGCAGCGGGATGCCGTGCGCGGCCTCAACGCCATCCGCGAATTCAGGCTGCAGGCCTGAGCGCGCGGCGCGGCGGTCACTTCAGCCGTGCCAGCACCCCGTCGCCGTGCAGCCGCGTTTCGAAGCCGGCGCGGCCCAGGCGCGTTGCCACCTCGCGCGGCACGTCGCGGCCCGAGGTCAGCCGGTTGGGCGCTCCCGTGTAATGGAACAGCCGCCCGCCGCGGCGCATGACCCGCGCCAGCTCGTCATAGAAGGCCTGTGAGTACAGCTCGCCTGCAATGCCGAAGCGCGGCGGGTCATGCAGGCAGGCATCGACCGAGCGCGCCGGCAGCCGGGTGATCTCCACGGCGATGTCGGCATGCCGCAGCTCCAGCCGCATGTCCTCGCGCGGCGACCAGGGGTTGTGCGCACGCAGCCACAGCACGTCGGCGCTCTTCTCGAAAGACAGCACCCGCGCCGCGCCTTCCGCAAGGCACCAGTGCGCGAAGTAGCCCAGCCCGCCGCAGGTATCCAGCACCACCCTGCCCCGCGGCTCCACCAGCCGCACCTTGGCGGCGGCATCCTCGAACGGCGAGACCTGCGCGGTGGGCAGCATCTTGATGCCGTCGATCTCGAAGGTAGGAGGCCCCCAGGGCGTGGGCACCAGCTTGACCAGCGACGAGGTGTAGCGTGCGAGCTGCTGGAACGCGCCCGTGGCCGCGTTCCAGCAGTAGATGGTGCGGTCCCGGCACTTCGCGGGGTAAGGATAGTGGCGCCCTGTCACCTCCCAGCCGTCCTCGCGGGCGGACACGGTGACCTGCGAGCGGCCGAGGTCCAGCGAACATTCCACGCGCGCCCCGCCCGCTCGCGCCGCCTCCAGCAGCGCGTCGCAGGTCTGGCGGGTCAGCAGCGGCCCGATCTTCTCGTCCATCTCCTCGCCATGGCGGGCGCCGGCGGATGCCGGCGGGGCATTGTAGGTGCCCCGGGCCGGCGCGTCGCCGCCACGCCCGCGCAGCGGTGCCGTATGCTTGCGCCGTGCCCGTACTCCGCCGATCCATCTCCCTGCCCATCGTCATCAGCGTGCTGGCGGTGCTGCTCACCTTCGCGGTGCTGGTGGGCTGGATCCTGGTGATCCGCGAGTACCAGCTGGTCACTCGTGAGATCTGGAACAATTACTGGCTGCTGGCCGCCGGAACCATCTCTCTGGCGCTGATCATCTGCGTGCTGGTGATGTTCAGCGTATCGCTGGTGCGCGAGATCCTGGAGGGCCGCCGCCAGCAGATGTTCATCGACTCGGTCACCCACGAGCTGCGCAGCCCGCTGGCTTCGATCAAGCTGTGCCTGGAGACCCTCGGGCGAGAGGGCATCTCCGAGAACCAGCGCAGCGAGCTGCGCAAGATGATGTTGCACGACGTGGAGCGCCTGTCGGTGTTCGTCGATGACATCCTGCAGGCCAGCCGCATCGCCTACGGCCGCCGCTCGCAGACCTGGACCGTGGTGGACGTGGTGCCGCTGGTGCAGTCCTGCATCGACGGCATCCGCACCCGCCACGACCTGCCGCCGGATGCGATCACGCTGCGGGCGCCGGAGCGGCTGGCCACCTTCAGCGACCCCACGGCGCTGGAAATCATCGTCAAGAACGTGCTGGACAATGCGGTGAAGTACTCCAGCCCCGCGCCGCAGGTGGAGGTGGACGTCCAGGCCACCACCGGCACGCTGTCCATCACCGTGCGCGATAATGGCATCGGCATCGAGCGCAGCCAGCTGCGGCGCATCTTCCAGCGCTTCCACCGGGCGCCCGATCCGCGCGTCAACGAGCGCAGCGGCTCCGGGCTGGGCCTGTACGTGGTGCACCGGCTGGTGCTGAACCTGGGCGGCCGCATCCGCGCACGGTCCGCGGGCCGCGACCAGGGCACGACGATGCACATCGAGCTGCCGCTGGGCGCGGCAGGCCATGACGAGGAACATGCCTGATGGCTGAAGGGTCGACGCCGGGCGCCCCCACGGGCGCCACGGTGCTGGTGGTCGAGGACGAGGCGCATCTTGCTGCGGGACTGAAGCTCAACCTCGAGCTGGACGGGTACCGCGTCGTGCTGGCGCGTTCGATACGCGAAGCGGGCGCACAGTTGCTGCAGTCGGCACCCATCGACCTGGTGCTGCTGGACGTGATGCTGCCCGACGGGGACGGCTACAGCTTCTGCAAGCAGCTGCGCGAATCCGGCCACTTCATGCCGGTGATCATGCTGACCGCGCGCAGCGCCGCGGAGGACCGGGTGCTGGGGCTGGACTCCGGCGCCGACGACTACATGCCCAAGCCCTTCGAGCTGCCGGAGCTGCTGGCGCGGGTGCGCTCGGCCCTGCGCCGCAGCGGCTGGCGGCAGGCCGCCGACACCGCTCCCGGGGAACGCCGGCTGGGCACCCTGCGCTTCGGGGAGGCGGTGATCGACTTCGACACCCATGAAGCAACTGCCTTCGGCAAGCCCTTGAAGCTCACCCAGCTGGAGCTGGACCTGGTGCGCTACTTCTCCCAGCATCCGGGCCGGGTCCTGTCGCGCGAGGAGCTGCTGGAGCGGGTATGGAAACTTCGCAATGCGCCCAACACGCGCAGCGTGGACAACTTCATAGCCCGGCTGCGCAAGCTGTTCGAGCGCGAGCCAGACAAGCCGGTGCACTTCGTCTCGCACCGCGGGGCCGGATACCGCTTCGTGCCGGAAGGCAAGCCCTCGAAGTGACGCGGCGCACGGCCGTGACAAAACTTTTACATTCGTTGACGCAAGCCTGACCCAAGGCCCTGCCGGCATCGGAGAGCATTGATCCACGGGCCAACCGGCCCCTGATGGAGCAGTGCATGTCGGCAGTGATGGAATCTTCTGTGGTCCGGGCGACCGAGGCGAAAAAGGCCCGGCGGATCGACTGGTTGGGCATGACACCCTTCATCGCGGTCCATTTCCTTGCCTTCGGCTGGCTCTGGACCGGCGTGACGCCCGCAGCCGCCATCTGCTGCGCCGTTCTCTACGTGGTGCGGATGTTCGGCGTGACCGCCGGCTACCACCGCTACTTCTCCCACCGCACTTACCGCACCAGCCGGGTGTTCCAGTTCATCCTGGCCTTCCTGGCCCAGACCAGCGCCCAGCGCGGCGCGCTGTGGTGGGCTGCCCACCACCGCCACCACCACCGCTACTCCGACCAGGCCAATGACGCCCATTCCGTGGCGCAGGACGGCTTCTGGTACTCGCATGTGCTGTGGATCTTCGACAGGGACCACCAGAAGACCGAGATGAAGTACATCCCGGACCTGGCGCGCTATCCCGAGCTGCGCTTCCTGGACAAGTACTACCTGCTGCCGCCCATCCTGCTGGGCACGGCCATCTTCCTGTGGCTGGGCGCCTCGGGGCTGTTCTTCGGCTTCTTCTTCAGCACCGTGCTGCTGTGGCACGGCACCTTCACGATCAACTCGCTGTCGCACGTATTCGGCAAGCGCCGCTTCGCCACCACCGACAACAGCCGCAACAACTGGTTGCTGGCCATCATCACGCTGGGTGAGGGCTGGCACAACAACCACCACCACTACTGCGTGTCCACCCGCCAGGGCTTCTACTGGTGGGAGTACGACGTCACCTACTACGTGCTGAAGGTGCTGTCGTGGCTGGGCATCGTGTGGAAGCTGCAGCCGGTGCCGCAGAAGGTGCTGGAGGAAGGTCGCACGCGCGGCCGCCAGGATGCGCCGCTGCCCGCCCTGGGGATGCGCTCGCCGCTGGCGGACTGACCCGCGGCGCATCCGCCGTCACGCAAAGGCCGGGGCCGCAAACCCCGGCCTTTGTCGTTTCAGGCGGCCAGGATCTCGGCGTCGGAGGGCCCGCGCGGCGGCGGGGTGATGCAGACCTGGTTGCGGCCGGCGGCCTTGGCCCGGTACAGGGAGGTGTCGGCGGCCTGCACCCAGGTGTCCAGCGTGGCGTAGTCGTGGCTGGTCTCCGCCACGCCGATGCTCAGCGAGACGGTCAGCGGCGCATCGCCGAAGCGTTGCCCGGCCACCCGCGCGCGGATCCGCTCGGCCACCACCACTGCCCGGGTGGTGTCCGTATCCACCAGCAGCAGCGCGAACTCATCGCCGCCGTAGCGCGCGGCCAGGTCCACCTCGCGGACCTCCTCGCGCAGGATGGCCGCCACGCTCCTGAGCACGGCATCGCCCATGCCATGGCCGTGGCGGTCGTTCACCACCTTGAAGCGGTCCACGTCGATCAGCAGCAGGGCCGCGCGCCGCCCGGAGCGGTGGAAGCGTGACAGCTCCAGCGCAGCCACGGTCTCGAAGTGCGGACGGTTGGCCACCTGCATCACCGGGTCCATGCGTGTCAGGCGCTTGAGCTCCCGGTTCTTCTTCACCACCTGCTCGCGCAGCTCGTAGGTCAGCGTGCACAGTGTCACGGTATAGATGAACATGAAGGGCACGCAGGCCAGCAGGGTGCGCGGCGAGGACACGGGCTGGAACGGGAACCCCAGCACCGCCCAGGCCATGCCGAAACCGGCCAGCAGCGTCACCGTGGCCCGCAGCATCAGCCGCCAGCCGCCGGCGGCGACCTTGTCGGCCGTGAGCAGGGTGGCGAAGACCGCCGCCGGGCCGGCGCTCACTCCCATGGCCGCGACCCACGCCCCGCCGAAGGCCGAATCCATCATCAGGGAGCGGTGCTCCGTGGCCACCGGCTCCTTCGAGCGCCGCCCCATCCACAGGGCGAAATGCGGCCACAGCAGGGCGTTGAGGGCCAGCAGCGCCCACACCCAGCCCGGCGCCGACTGCTCCAGCAGCACCGAGGCAATGGGCAGCGTGCACAACGCCGTGCCCAGGGTGCGCATACGGTGTATGCGGCTGACGAAACGCAGGCCCCGGGGTCGGGGATCCTGATCGTGGGAGTGAAGCAACATCCGCCCGGTTGGTATGCTTGACCAGTCAACTGATCCTACCGGGAGGGATGTCGTGGCGACCTGAACTGGGTCTCTATTCGCCCATTCAGGTGTACCCTCGCATTCCGAACAAGAACTCCAAACGGGGAATTGCTGATGAGACCACCGCTCGTGCTCGGCCTGCTGCTGTTCGCTTCATCCGCACTGGCCGGCGCTCCCGCCTCCAGCAGCTGCGACCGCGAATGCCTGCGCGGCCTTGCCACCCAGGTGCTGCATGCCCTGGTCGAGCACGACGTCGGCCAGCTGCCGGTGACCGGCAGCCTGCGCGTCACCGAGGACGCGGTCGAGAAGCCGCTGGCGCAGGTGGGGCTGGTGCGCTCGGTGACGAAGCTGCGCGGCTACCGCCAGGACGTGATCGACGAGCGCGCCGGGCAGGTGGTCACCGGCGCAATGGTGGAGGAAGGCGGCGCCCCCGTGATCCTGGTGGTGCGCCTGAAGACCGACGGCGACCGCATCTCCGAGCTGGAGCTGGTCACCACCCGTGGCCGGGCCGACGGCATGCTGTTCGTGGTCGACAACATGAACGCGCCCACCAGGGCGATGAACATCGCGCCGAAGCCCTCGCAGCTGCACTCCCGCGAAGAGGCCATCCGCATCGCCATGCACTACCCACGCGGCCTGAACAGTGCCGAGAGCTTCGCTGCGGTGGGCACGCCGTTCTCGAAGGACGCCTTCCGGTTCGAGAACGGCTCGCTGATGGCCGGTCCCGGCTGCACCTTCGCGCCGGGCTGCAATGACATTGCCAACCAGTCGCTGGCGGTGTTCAAGCGCCTGGGCCGCGTCACGCTGCGCGACATCTACGTGGACGAGCGCATGGGCATCGTGATGATGCGGCTGTCGTGGAACGCGCGCGGCCCCGGGTCGGACAAGCTCACCGCGTTCGAGATGTTCAAGGTCTATGACGGGCAGATCCACGCGGTCGAAGCCTGGATCCGCCTGTTCCCGCCCGAGCAGGAACTGGGTGGCTGGCCGATAGCGGTGGCCCAGCCGGAGGACTGAACCATGGGCCACGACCGGCGTGTATTCCTGAAGGCCGCGATGACGGCCGCAGCCGCCGCGGGATGGGCGGGACACGCCGGGGCGGCCAACGCGCCGCCGCCCTACCAGGGCATCACGCGCCAGGGACGGCACCCTTCGGAATCCCCCACCAACCCGCCCCCGCCGCGCTACCGCGTCGAGCGCGTCGACGGCCTGTTCATCGAGCGTGACGTCGGCGTGAAGATGCGCGACGGCATCACCATCTACGTCGACGTCTACCGTCCCGACGGCCCCCTCGGCGAGATTCCCGTCCCGACCATCATCGGCTGGGGGCCCTACGGCAAGCACACGGTCAATCGCAGCTATGCGCCCGAATCGGGCGTGAATCCCGCCTGGCTCTCGCGCCACTGCGGCTTCGAGGCCGTGGATCCCGGCTACTGGTGCCCGCGCGGCTATGCCGTGCTTTACCCGAACCCGCGCGGCACCTGGTACTCCGAGGGCGACATGCACCACGGGGGCATCACCGAGAGCCAGGACTGCTACGACCTGATCGAGTGGGCCGGCACGCAGCCCTGGTGCAACGGCAAGGTGGGCATGAGCGGCGTGTCGTACCTGGCCGCGATCCAGTACCAGGTGGCGCCGCTGAAGCCGCCGCACCTGGCCGCGATCAACCCCTGGGAAGCCTTCAACGACTGGTACCGCGAGTTCGCCTACCACGGCGGCATCCGCGAGACAGGCTTCCTGCCCTACGCCACCGGCAACATCAACTGGTCGCTGGGTCGCACCGACGACACCCTGGCCAATGTGCTGGCGCACCCCCTCTACGACGAATTCTGGGAGAGCCGCGAGAACTACCTCGAGGAGATCGAGGTGCCGGCATTCGTGGTGGCGAGCTGGAGCGACCAGGGCTTCCACACCCGCGGCACGCTGGACGTGTTCCAGCGCATCCGCTCGCCGCAGAAATGGCTGCTGGTGCACGGGCAGAAGAAATGGGGCCACTTCTACCACCCGCGCAACGTGCGCCAGCTGCAGACCTTCTTCGACCACTTCCTGAAAGGTACCGATGATTCGGTGCTGGACTGGCCGCGCGTGCGCCTGGAGGTACGCGAGCGCGCCTACGTGCAGTCGCCGCCCCGCGCCGAACAGGAATGGCCGCTGCAGCGCCAGCGGCTGGTGCCGCTGTACCTGGATGCCGCCGCCGGCACCCTGGTCGCCGAGAAGCCGGCCACTGCCTCGGAACGCCGCTACCTGTCCACGGACAAGGCGCAGTCGGCCAGCTTCGACTACGTGTTTCCCGAGGACACCGAGATCACCGGCTACATGAAGCTGCGGCTCTGGGCCTCCGCGGCCAGCCACGACGACATGGACCTGTTCGTGGCCATCCAGAAGGTGGACCGCAACGGCGAGGTGGTGGGTTTCCACTACTACGCCAGTTACGACACCGGGCCGGTGGCGCTGGGCTGGCTGCGCGCCAGCCACCGCGAGCTGGACACCCTGAAGTCGCGGCCCGAGCGCCCCATCCACACGCATCGTCGCGAGCTGATGCTGCAGCCGGGCGAGATCGTGCCGCTGGACATCGAGATCTGGCCCTCCTCCACCTTCTTCCGTGCCGGCGAGCGGTTGCGCGTGGTGGTGAAGGGCTCGGATATCTATCCCTACCCGGATCGTGCGCCCGGGCTGCCGCTGGCCCTGCACGAGGACACGCGCAACCAGGGCGAGCACGTGATCCATGCCGGCGGACAGTACGACTCGCACCTGCTGGTGCCGGTGATCCCGCGGGGGGCCTGAACAAGTCATCGTGGACAGGCCCCGACACCGGCGACGCCGACGCTGAACATGGCAACGACGACCATCCGCCCCTTTGGCAGGCTCGAGGATGGCCGCGAGGTCGACGCCCTCACGCTGGCCAGTTCCCGCGGCATCGAGGCCACCCTGCTGACGCTGGGCGCGACGGTGCAGTCGCTGCTGGTTCCGGATGCGCACGGCGATCGCGCCGACGTGGTGCTCGGCTTCGACAGGGCCGCGGATTACCTCTCGAACGGCCACTACTTCGGGTGCACGGTGGGCCGGCATGCCAACCGCATCGCGCGAGGGCGCTTCAGCCTCGACGGGCGGCAGTACCAGCTGGAGTGCAATGACGGCGAGAACCACCTCCATGGTGGCATCACGGCGGCCTTCCACCGGCAGCTGTGGCGCATCGAGCGCGCGGCCGGTGGCCAGGCGGTGCTGGCGCTATGCAGCGAGGACGGCGCCGGGGGTTATCCTGGCCAGGTCGAGGTGACGGCCACCTTCACGCTGGATGACCAGGGAAGGCTGGGCATCGAGTACCGCGCCGTCACCGACGCGCCCACCATCATCAACCTCACCCACCATGGTTACTTCAACCTGGCCAGCCGGGGCGACGTAACCGGCCACAGGCTCACCCTGCATGCCTCCCGCTTCGCGTCCATTGATGGCGGACTGATCCCCGACGGCGGGCTGCCCGAAGTCGCCGGCACGCCGTTCGACTTCCGTGCCGGCGAGCTGGTCGGCAGCCGCCTGCACGCCCCGCACGAACAGCTTCGCATCGCCGGCGGATACGACCACCACTTCGTGGTCGATGGCGAACCCGGCCGGCTGCGGCCGGCAGCGAAGCTGGCGGACCCGGCCTCGGGCCGAGTGCTGGAACTGCACTCCACCGCGCCCGGCCTGCAGTTCTATTCAGGCAACTTCCTCGACGGCAGCGTCACCGGCAAGGGTGGCGTCGCCTACCATCGGCACGCCGGCCTGTGCCTGGAACCCCAGGGCTATCCCGACGCGCCGAACCAACCCGCGTTTCCCGGCACGCGATTGCTGCCGGGCGATGCCTACACCAACCACATCGTGCTTCACTTCGGACATGAATGAAGGAAACAGTGCGCGCGTGCGACGCGTGAAGGGCGGCTATCATCCGGCGATGGCGGACCTGAAATCCCACATCGTCGCGGTACCCGATTTCCCCCAGCCGGGTGTCGTCTTCCGCGACATCATGCCGCTGCTGCGCAACCACCTCGCCGCCACCGTCGATGCGCTGGACGCACTGCTGTCGGTCGAGGAATGGGCCGGCGTGGACGCAGTGGTCGGCATCGAATCGCGCGGCTTCATCCTGGGTTCCGCGCTGGCCCTGCAGCGCGGCAAGGGATTCATCCCGGTTCGCAAGCGCGGCAAGCTGCCGCCCCCGGTGGCCAGCCTGGACTACAAGCTGGAGTACGGCACCTCCACGCTGGAAATGCAGCCGGGCAGCGGGCGGGTGGTGGTGGTGGATGACGTGGTGGCCACCTGCGGCACGATGGTGGCCGCGGCGGAGCTGTGCCGCCAGTCCGGGTTCACGGTGAAGGCGCTGGTGGCACTGCTCGACCTGAAGCTCTCGCCGCCGCTGAACTGGAACGGCATGAACCTGCGCACCGCGCTGGACTGCGACTGAGCCGGCAATCCTGCCCGGCAGCAGTCCTTCCCCTTCAGCGCACGTGCTGGATGTCGCTGGACATGGCCTGCGCCCCGCTGCTCCGCCCCGAGGGCATGCCGAACGGCGCGGTCACGCCGGCGGCGTGACCCGCGGCACCGGCGGCGGACAGCGCTCGCTGAACTGGCCGTTCCAGTAGGGATAGTAGGGATACGGTGGCGTCACGGCGCTGGCAGCATCGAGGCGTTCGACCTGCGCGGCCGTGAGGCTCCATCCCGCCGCACCCAGGTTATCGCGCAGCTGCTGTTCGTCGCGGGCACCGACCAGCACGGTGGCGACGGTGGGACGCTGCAGCAGCCAGCGGATGGCGACCTGCGGGATGGACCGGCCTGTCTCCGCGGCCACGGCATCGAGGGCATCCACCACGCGGAACAGGCGCTCGCCCTCCACGGGCGGACCGAACGCGCCCGTCTCGCGCAGCCGCGGCGAAGGAGGCCCGGCATGGCCGCGCCGGATGCGGCCCGTCAGCCGCCCCCAGCCCAGCGGGCTCCAGACGATGGCTCCCACGTTCTCGGCCAGCCCCAGTGGCATCAGCTCCCACTCGTAGTCACGGCCCGCCAGCGAGTAGTACACCTGGTGCGCGACAGGACGGGCGAAGCCCCGGTGGTCCGCCACCGCGAGCGCCTTCATCAACTGCCAGCCCGAGAAATTGGACACGCCCACGTGGCGCACCTTGCCGGCGCGCACGAGGTCATCCAGCGTGGCCATTGCGTCCTCCACCGGGGTCAGCGCATCGAACTGGTGCAGCTGCAGCAGGTCGATGTAGTCGGTGCGCAGGCGCTTGAGCGCCTCGTGCACGGACTGCAGGAGGTGTCCGCGCGACGCGCCCACGGCGTTCGGGGCATCGCCCGACCGCAGCCCCACCTTGGTCGAGACAATGACCCGGTGACGCCGTCCCTGCAGCGCCTCACCGAGGATGGTTTCCGCCGCGCCGCCGGAGTAGACATCGGCAGAGTCGAACAGCGTGGCGCCCGCCTCGATGCAGATGTCGACCATGCGCCGGGCCTCCCCCGCGCCGATGTTGCCCCAGGCCGAGAAGAAGGGGCCCTTGCCACCGAACGTTCCCGTGCCGAAGCCCAGGGCAGGGACCCTGATGCCCGATGTACCGAGCAGCCTGTATTCCATGCGCGATCTCCATGTGCAGGACCTGGCGGCAACCTACGCTCGACGAGCGCCGGCATGAACCGGCAGAATCCGCAAACATTCTTCTGGAAAACAGAACACTCCATGGACACGCTGGATGCGCTGCGACTGTTCGTGCGCGTAGCGGAGCTCGGGTCCATCACCGCCGCCGCCCGCGACCTCGACCTGTCCTTGTCCGTGGCCAGCCAGCGTCTGAAGGCGCTGGAACAGCGACTGGGCGTCCGGCTGGTGGAGCGCACCACCCGGCACCTGAAGCTCACCATCGAAGGCGCCACCCTGTTCGGACAGGGGGCGTCGCTGCTCGAGGACCTCGACGCCCTCACCTCGGGCCTGGGACGCTCAGGCCGGGACGTCACCGGCACGCTGCGGATCACCATGCCGGCGGCATTCGGCCGGCGATACATCTCGCCGCTGCTGCCGCGCTTCCTCGCGCGCCATCCCGACGTGGACATGCACGTGGTCGTGGCGGACGAGATGCTCGATCTCACCCGAGAGGGCCTGGACCTCGCCATCCGCATAGGGGCGCTGGAGGACTCGAGCCTGGTGTCGCGCCGCATCGCTTCCAACCGCCGCCTGCTCTGCGCTTCGCCCGGCTACCTGCGCCGCCTCGGCCCGCCGGGAACACCCGACGCGCTGGCGCGGCATTCCTGCCTGGTGCTGGTCGGCCGCAGCGGCCCCATCGACAGGTGGACGCTGCGCGGCCCGAAGGGCCAGCAGGTCTCGATGCGCGTCCGGGGCCGCATCCGCAGCAACTCCGGCGACGTGATCCACGAAGCCGCGCTGGCCGGCGAAGGCATTGCCCTGCTGTCCGCCTGGCACGCCTGCGACGACCTGCGCAGCGGCCGGCTGCAGCAGGTCCTGCCGGGATGGTCGCTTCCGGACAGTGGCATCTATGCCGTCATGCCCGGGCGCAGGCAGGTGCTGCCTCGCGTGCGTGCCTTCGTCGCGTTCCTGGCGGCTGCGTTCGAGCCCGTTCCACCTTGGGAGCACGCGTCGCGGAAGCGACTGGAACCCGGACGGTTTCCTGCGACCCGGCGAACACCGATCAAGCGCTCCCGAAAAAGAAGGGCCGTCACCCTGTGACGGCCCTGCTCATCCCTGGCGTGCGCCAGGCAGTCCAACCCTGCCTGGCGCCGTCGCGTACCGACTGGTGCGCGGCAGGCTGCGCGGGTGCGGCCGCCGGAGCAGCAGGCGGCGGGGGCGGCCCGCCGGCGCCCGGCGGGCCGAAGCCCGGCCGCGGCGGATTGCGCTTGAGCTCATTGGCGCGCAGCGTGAGGTAGGAGCGGATCGCCTCCACGTCGGACTCGTTCAGCGAGTTGCGGAACGAGATCATGCCGCCCTCCGACAGCGCGCCATCGATCACGATGGCCTTGAACAGCGGCGCGCTGTTCAGCGCCACGCTGTAGTTGAGGTCCGGGAAGCCGGAGAACATGCGCCCGCCCTCGTGGCAGCCCGTGCAGCTGCGCTCGTAGAGGTCCTTGCCGCGCGCATGCATGGCCTCGTCACCGAAGTCCGGCGGCGGGTTGAGCACCTGCGGCGCGGGCGGCGGCGGCACCGGCAGTTCCACCGTGCCGCCCAGCTTGTACACCAGCAGGCGGTTCACGCCATTGGCAGCGGCAAAGCCGGTGCTGGCGGAGGAGATCGCCGCCACATACTGCACCCCGCCGATGGAATAGCTGATCGGTCCCGGCACCACGTTGCCGTAGGTGGGCACCGACCAGATCTTCTCGCCAGTGTCGGCGCGGAATGCGCTGAAGGTCTGGCCAGCCGTGCCCTGGAACACCAGGTTGCCGGCGGTGGTGAGGGTGCCGGCGCTGCCGTTGCCCTCGCGGTTCTTCCACGCCACCTTGCGGTTCACGGGATCCCAGGCCATCAGCGCGGCGCCGGTGTCCTCGAGCACGGGGCGCGTCTGCCCCTGGGGCTGCTTGCCCATGTTCACGTCCACGAGCTGGTTGCCGAGGATGGTGGCGCCCTTCTCGGCCACGAAGGAGCTGACGCCGAAGCGCATCGGGAAGTAGAACAGGCCGGTGCCCGGGTTGAACGACTGCGGGTGCCACACGTGCGACTGCGAGGGAATCACGTAGAAGCCCTCGGTGCCGTAGATGGCGGCCGGGTTCATGATGGGTGCCCAGTTCTTCTCCTTGTCGAAACCCAGCGCCCAGTTGATCTGCGGCACGTAGGTGTCGGCGGAGACCACCTTGCCGGTGGCCACCTCGATCACGTAGAAGACGCCATTCTTCGGCGCCTGCATCACCACGCGCTTCTTCTGTCCGCCGATATCGAGGTCCGCGATGGTCAGCGGCGAGGTGTTGTCGAAGTCGAAGCTGTCCTTCGGCACGGTCTGGTAGTGCCACTTGTACTTGCCGGTGGTCCCGTCCAGCGCCACGATGGAGGCGATGAACAGGTTGTCGCCGCCACCCGGCGAGCGGATCGAATGCGGCCACGGCAGGCCGTTGCCAGTGCCGAAGATCACCGTGTCGGTGACTTCGTCATAGACGATGCCGTCCCATACCGTGCCGCCGCCACCCTGCTTCCACCACTCGCTGCCCTTCCAGGTCCCGGCAGCCATGGGCATTACGTCGTCGGACACGTCGCCTTCGGGCATCTTCGACGGGTCGCCCGGCACGGTCCAGAAGCGCCACAGCTTCCGGCCGGTCTCGGCATCGTGCGCAGCCAGGAAGCCGCGGGTGTAGAACTCGCCGCCGCCCTGGCCGATGTAGACGATGCCCTTCTTGCTGATGCGCGGCGCGCCGGTGATCGAGTACGGCAGCTCTGGATCGGTGACCTGCACGTCCCACACCTTCTCACCGCTCTTCGCATCCAGCGCCACGAGGCGGCCATCGATGGTGCCCAGGATGATCTTGCCGTTCCAGAAGGCGGCGCCGCGGTTGGAGATGTTGCAGCAGATGCTGGTGGCAGCGAGCTCACGCGGAACCTGCGGATCGAACTTCCACAGCTGCTTGCCGGTGACCGCATCGAAGGCGAACACCTTGCTCCACGGACCGGTCATGTAGAGCACGCCGTCCACCACCAGCGGGGTGCTCTGGTAGCCGCCCTTGTCCGGGATGTCGGCATACCAGGCCAGGCCGAGCTGGCTGATGTTGTCGGCATTGATCTGGGCCAGCGGAACGTAACGCTGCTCATCGGCGGTGCGGCCGTGCGCGCTCCATTCCAGGTCCGGAATGCGCTCGGGCGCAGCGGTCATCGACGAAGTCGAGGCCAGCAGGCTGGCAGTGGCCAGGAGGCCGGATATCAGGCGACGCATTGATCTCCCCCCGGGGAACGAATGTCTGGGCGTTCGTGCAAGCGTAGCAGCGCCGCTGCCCGGGGTGCCACCGGCAGGGTGGACCGCATGCGGGTCCGGCGCCGGCCGTTCGCAATGCGGCGCCGGATGGGTGGAACAGGTGGCCTAAACCACGACCGGACCAGCAACTGGTCCAGTCGCGGCTGCCGGCACCGCTCAGGGCGTGGCGCCGCGGGTCTGTTCCGCCGAGACGATGACGAGGTTCGGCACCGGCAGGCAGCCCAGCGAACCGCCGCCAGTCACCACCGCGCTCACGCAAGGCGCCTGCGCCATCCCGGCTACGAATGTCATGTCGGTGATGTAGCCGAAGGCTGCATAGCCGCCGTTGTTGTAGTCGAGGAAGGTGTTGTTGCCCAGGTTGATGAAGAACTGGGAGGTGGCCGAGTTCAGCGCGCTGGTACGAGCCATGGCCACGGTACCTTGCACATTGGAGACCTTGATCTCCAGCGGAATGGGCGGATTGGTCTGCTTGGGCACGGGGTTGTCGGTCGGCGCCACCGGTCCCTGGAAGCCGCCGCCCTGGAACACGAAGCCGGCATCCTTGCGATGGAATATGGTGCCGTCGTAGAAGCCGCTGTTCACGTAGTTGAGGAAGTTCGCCACCGTCTGCGGCGCGTGCTCCGGCACCAGCGTGATGACGATGGTGCCGTCGACGCCGGCGCCATTGCTGACAGTCAGCGTGACCTGCGGGCGCT
>CAYVZE010000002.1:0-3990 GCA_964455685.1 uncultured Steroidobacteraceae bacterium | reverse complement strand
ATGGTGCCGTCGACGCCGGCGCCATTGCTGACAGTCAGCGTGACCTGCGGGCGCTGGTCGGCACCGGCATCGGCATCACTCGGAATGACCAGGTTCAGCGGCGGCTCGAGCCCGTCGTCATCCCCACCACCACATCCTGCAACGAGGAGGGACCCTGCGAGCGCGATGCTCGCGCAAGAAATGAAGCTGACTCTGGAATTCATCGCGCAACGCTAGCACGGTGAATGCGCGATGATCCACAGCATGGATGAGTCATGATGCTGAAGCTGAATATTCAGCTTCCATTCAGCTTGGGTGTTCTAGGGCATCAACGCCTCGATATCCAGGATCAATCCGTGCGCACCGAGTGCAGTCTCAGCGCATTTGCGATCACCGACACGGACGAAACGCTCATCGCAAGGCTGGCGAGCATCGGCGACAGCAACAGCCCGGACGCCGGATACAGGACGCCGGCTGCTATCGGCACGCCGAGCGCGTTGTAACCGAACGCGAACCAAAGGTTCTGGCGGATGTTGCGCATGGTCAGCTTCGACAGCCGCACGGCCCGGGCAATGCCGCGCAGGTCGCCTTTCACCAGGGTAACGCCGGCGGTTTCCATCGCCACGTCCGTGCCCGTGCCCATGGCGATGCCGACATCGGCTGCCGCGAGCGCAGGTGCATCATTGATGCCGTCGCCGGCCATGGCCACCACCTCGCCGCGCTTCCTCAGCTCCGCGACCACGGCGGCCTTGTCCTGCGGCTGCACACCGGCCATCACATCGTCGATGCCCAGCTCGGCGGCGACGGCGCGTGCAGTGCGCTCATCATCGCCGGTGAGCATGATCAGCCGCACGCCCGAATGGGCCAGCGACGCGACGGCCTCGCGGGCCGAATCGCGGATCGCATCGGCCACCGAGACGGCACCGGCCAGCCGGTCATCGACGGCGAGGAATACCACCGTGGCGCCCTGCGCACGCGCCTCGTCCGCAAACGACTGCAAGCCGGAGACGTCGATGCCGTGCTGCTGCATCAGCCTGGCATTGCCGGCCAGCAGCGACCGGCCATCCACCACGCCCTGCACGCCCAGACCGGGATCCGAATCGAAGGACTTCACTTCCGGCACCACCATGCCGCGCGAACGCGCCCCCTCCACGATGGAGCGGGCCAGCGGATGCTCACTCGCCGACTCCACGCCTGCCGCGAGGCGCAACACGGCGGCTTCATCGAAGCCCGGAGCGGGCCTCACCTGGCGCACGGTCGGCCGCCCCTCGGTCAGCGTCCCCGTCTTGTCCACCACCACGATGCCGACCTTCTCGAGACGCTCCAGCGCGCCCGCGTCGCGGACCAGCACGCCCTCGCGCGCGCCGCGACCGATGCCCACCATGATGGACATGGGCGTGGCCAGCCCCAGCGCGCAGGGGCAGGCGATGATGAGCACCGAGACGGCCACAAGCAACGCATGGGCCAGCTGCGGCGGCGGGCCCGCGACGGCCCAGATGACGGCTGCGATGATGGCAATGGCCACCACCGCGGGCACGAACCATGCGGCAACGCGGTCGGCCACTCGCTGCACCGGGGCCTTCGAGCGCTGCGCCTGCGCCACCAGCGCCACGATCTGCGCCAGCAGCGTGGCGACACCCACGCGCTCCGCGCGCATCATGAAGCTGCCGTTGCCATTGAGCGTGCCGCCGGTCACGCGGTCACCAGCGGCCTTGCGCACCGGATGCGGCTCGCCGGTGATCATCGATTCATCCACGTAGCTGCCGCCCTCCACCACCACGCCATCCACCGGCACGCCCTCGCCGGGCCGCACGCGCAGCAGCTCGCCGGTGTCCACGGCCTCCAGCGGCACATCCTGCTCGGCACCGGAACGATCCACCCGGTGCGCAATCTTCGGCGCAAGCTTCAACAGTGCGCGGATCGCACCTGAGGTGCGCGCACGGGCGCGCAGCTCCAGCACCTGACCCAGCAGCACCAGCGTGACGATCACCGCCGCCGCCTCGAAGTAAAGTGGCGGCGCACCGCTGGCGCCATGCCGGAAGGACACCGGCAGCAGGCCCGGCGCCACCGTGGCCAGCAGCGAGTAGAGGTACGCCGAGCCCGTGCCCAGCGCGATCAACGTGAACATGTTGAGGCTGCGGTTGCGGAGGGACTGCCAGCCGCGCTGGATGAACGGCCATCCGGCCCACAGCACCACCGGCGTCGCCAGCAGCAGCTGCGCCCATGCCACCGCCCCGTGGCCGAACAGGCGCATGGGATCGATTGCGGGCATCATCTCGCCCGCCATGGCCCACAGGATGGGCACGGTCAGCAGCGCGCTGATCACCAGCCGCCGCGTCATGTCGGCGAGTTCCTCGGCGGGACCTTCTTCCGCAACGGGAACCAGCGGTTCCAGCGCCATGCCGCACAGCGGACAGGGGCCGGGTGCCGGCTGGCGGATCTCCGGGTGCATGGGGCAGGTCCAGATCGCGCCCGCGGGCACCGCAGGGGAACCTGGCGCAGGATCATGGCCACCGACAGGCCCGCTCTCATGGCCATGCCCCTCCCCATGGCCGTGCCCCTGCGGGGAGCGGTGGAGGTATCGCCCCGGATCCGCCGCGAAGCGCTCCCGGCAACGGGGATTGCAGAAGTGATAGGTCCGGCCGTCGTGCTCGAGGCCCAGGGCCTTGCCCGGATCGACCTTCATCCCGCAGACGGGATCAATGGCGTACTCGCTGCCACCGTGGCGGCCCACGTGGGAATTCATCGCGCATCCTCCGGCGCCAGCTGCGGCGTGGTGTGGATGCAGGCAGTCTAAACCGGCAGGCCGGACCCTGGACCGGCGCTCCCGACGGCCGCCCCGTGCTAGTGTCACGGCCAATGGCCGGCTCGCGCACCACTGCAATCCGCATCCGCATTGCCGCCGCGCTCGGCGCGCTGCTGGCGCTCGGTGCCATCGGCGCGACGCTGCGCTGTGCCTCCCCCGCGCGGGCGAGCTGCTCGATCTCCACGCTGTTCGGCGAGGAAGCGAAGCTCGACGTGCCCTACATCACCACCCGTCCCGAGACGATCGCGCTGATGCTGGAGATGGCCGGCGTCGGGCCGGATGATTTCGTGGTCGACCTCGGCACCGGCGACGGCCGCATCCTCATCGCCGCCGCGCGAGACCGCGGCGCCCGCGGGCTTGGCGTGGACATCGACCCGGTGATGATCCGTCGCGCCCGGGCCAATGCCCGTCGCGCCGGGGTGGACGACCGGGTGACCTTCGAGGTGCGCGACCTGTTCGAGACTGCGCTGGACCAGGCCAGCGTGGTCACCATGTACCTGCTGCCGCAGGTGAACCTGCGCCTGCGGCCCCGCCTGCTGGCCGAGCTGCGACCGGGCGCGCGGGTGGTCAGCCACGCCTGGGACATGGGCGAGTGGAAACCGGACGACACGCGCCGCGCCGGCGGCGCCGTGGTCTACCTCTGGACCGTTCCGGAACCCGCGGAAGGCGTCCCGGCCGGGCATTGAATCAGGCGACATCCGTCGCTATTTTTCTGCCGCTGCGCGGCGGGACCTGCCGCCTTCGCGGCACGCCAACATGCCAGTCGTTCTGTGACCGACAAGACGTGCTGACCATGCGACGCACCAGACCACCACCGTTCCGGCACGAGCGCTGACGCGCTTTCTTTCGATTTCTTCATGAAGCTGCCGCGCCGGATCCGTCCCGGTTCCCGCCGGCGCCTTCCCATTGCTTGGAGGAAACCCTGCGATGATCCAGGTGCAGAACCTGATCCGCCGCTATGGCGACTTCACGGCCGTGGATGACGTGAGCTTCCGCATCGGCCGTGGCGAGGTCGTGGGACTGCTCGGCCATAACGGCGCCGGCAAGACCTCGATCATGAAGATGCTCACCGGCTACCTGGAGCCGACCTCCGGCTCGGTGCGCATCGATGGAGAGCTGATGCGGCCGGAGGCCACGGCGCTGCGGGCGCGCATCGGCTACCTGCCGGAGAACTGCCCGGTGTGGCCGGAGATGACGGTGATCGA
>CAYVZE010000001.1:61817-121461 GCA_964455685.1 uncultured Steroidobacteraceae bacterium | reverse complement strand
ACCGCCTCCGCCTGGATGCTCCTCGCCGGCCTCCTCTTCGCCACGATGGACGCTTCCATCAAGTGGATCGCCGCCGACTACTCCCCCTTCCAGGTCGCGGCCCTGCGCACCATCGCGGCCGTGCCACCGGTGCTGCTGTGGATCTTCCTTCGCGGCAGGCAGCACACGCTGCTGCGCATCCACTGGCCGCTGCACCTGTTCCGCGGCGTCATCGCGCTGGGCATGATGGTCTGCTTCATCTACGGCGTGGCGAGGGTGCCGCTGTCGACCGCCTACACGATCGTGTTCGTGGCGCCGCTGATGATCACCGCGCTGGCGGTTCCGCTGCTGGGGGAGAGGGTGGGGCTGCGGCGCTGGGCAGCCATCGTGGTCGGCCTGTCGGGCGTGCTGGTGGTGCTGCGCCCGGGCATGTCCGGGGTGGCCGTGCTCCCGGGCCTGGCCTTGCTTGCTTCGGCGCTGTTCTACGCCTTTGCCGCCATCACGGTTCGCAAGCTGGCGCTGCGCGACAGCCCGGAAGCGCTGGTGTTCTGGTTCCTGGTGCTGATGGGCATCCTGGCGGGGACCGTGGCCGCCTTCGACTGGCGCCCCGTGCCGCGCGAGCACTACCCGGTGGTTGCGATCATCGGCCTCACGGGCACGTTGGCGCAGATCGCCTTTACGCATGCCTTCCGCCTGGGCGAGGCCAGCCAGCTCGCGCCGCTGGAGTACCTGGCCCTGGTCTGGGTGGTGCTGTTCGACGTCTTCGTCTGGCACGCGCTGCCGGATGGCATGACGTGGCTGGGCGCGGCCATCATCGTGGGCAGCGGGCTGTACCTGATCCACCGGGACACGGTGGTCCCGCGCGCGGCGCAGCCGCTGTCCGGTCCGCCGTGAGCCCCGGGGCCGCCAGCGCCTACAAATCCGTGGCGCAACGGCCGCCGGTGTCGAAAGATGGCAGTCCATGTCCGCCACCACCACGACCTGCCGGGCCGGCTGCGGCGCCTGCTGCATAGCGCCTTCGATCTCCACGCCGATCCCGGGCATGCCGCATGGCAAGCCCGCCGGCGTGCCCTGCGTGCAGCTGGATGACCAGCTGCGCTGCCGGCTGTTCGGGTCCCCGGAGCGGCCGGCCGTGTGCGTATCTTTGCGCCCCACGCCGGCCATGTGCGGCACGGACCGCGAGGAGGCCCTCCGGGGCCTTTCCTGGCTGGAGCAGCAGACGGCACCGGCGGCGGGCTGAGACACAAGACGCAATCGAGGAGAGCGAATGGGAGCGATCGAGCTGGTCCTGGTGATGCTTGCGGCCGTGGTGGTCAGCGGCGTGGTGGTCCGCGTGCTGCCGGTCGCCATCCCCACGCCGCTGGTGCAGATCGGCCTGGGCGCGCTGATCGCCATCTTCACCGACGACGCGGTGCGCCTCGACCCGGACCTGTTCTTCCTGTTGTTCCTGCCGCCGCTGCTGTTCCTGGACGGCTGGCGCATCCCCAAGGAAGGCCTGCTGCACGACCACCGCATGATCCTGGCGCTGGCGCTGGGCCTGGTGTTCATCACCGTGCTGGGCATGGGCTGGTTCATCCACTGGCTGATCCCGGCCATGCCCATGCCGGTGGCGTTCGCGCTGGCGGCCATCCTCTCGCCCACGGACCCGGTGGCGGTGTCGGCGATCACCAAGCGCATCCCGGTGCCGCCGCGGCTGCAGCACATCCTCGAGGGCGAGTCGCTGCTGAACGACGCGTCGGGCCTGGTGTGCTTCCGCTTCGCGGTGGCGGCGGCGCTGACCGGTGTCTTCTCGCTGGCCGATGCCAGCCTGACCTTCCTGTGGCTGTTCGTCGGCGGCGTGGCCATCGGCGTGGGCATCACCTGGGCGGTGATGCAGCTGAAGGGCCGGCTCAATGTGCGCTTCGGCGAGGAGTCGGGCAGCCAGGTGCTGATCAGCCTGCTGCTGCCGTTCCTGTCCTACATCGGTGCCGAGCACCTGCACTGCTCGGGCATCCTGGCGGCGGTGGCCGCCGGCATCACCATGAGCTACATGGAGATGACGGGCAAGGCGCGCGGCTCCACCCGTACCCAGCGCACCGCCGTGTGGGACACGGTGCAGTTCGCGCTCAACGGCGTGATGTTCGTGCTGCTGGGCGAGCAGCTGCCAGGCATCTTCGACCGCGCCGTGATGGTGGTGCAGGAGACCCAGCACGACAATCCGCTGTGGCTGGCGGTCTACGTGCTGGTGATCAACTTCGGCCTGGCGGTGATGCGCTTCCTGTGGGTGTGGTGCTCGCTGCGCATCGACACGGTCATCGGCCGGTGGCGGGGCGAACCGGCGCAGGCGCGCGCGCAGCCGAGCTTCCGCATCGTCGCGGCCATGTCGGTGGCGGGCGTGCGCGGCGCCATCACCCTGGCGGGTGTGCTCACGCTGCCGCTGCTGCTGGCCGACGGCTCGCCGTTCCCGGCGCGCGACCTGGCCATCTTCCTTGCCGCCGGCGTGATCGTGATGTCGCTGCTGGCCTCGAACTTCTTCCTGCCGCACCTGCTGCGGGGGCTGCACATGCCGGGCCACGGCGAGGACCCGGAGGTCGACCGCGCGCGGGTGAAGGCGGCGGAGGCGGCCATCGCCGCGGTCCAGCAGCAGGTCGCCACGCATGATCCGGCCGCGGCCGACGCGGACCTTTACGCCGAGGTGGCGGCCCGGGTGCTGGAGAGCTACGAGCGCCGCATCCACGGCCACCAGCAGGATGACGAGTCCGCGCAGCGGTTCCGCCGCGGCGAGGCCTACGAGCGCGAGATCCGCCTGGCGGCCTTGCGGGCCGAGCGCGACACCATCTTCGCGCTGGCGCGCGCGAACCAGCTCTCCGATGCCGACACGCGCCGGCTGGTGCGCGAGATCGACCTGCTGGAGGAGCGGTTCGGGTGAGGCGCCTCGGTATTCCCCGCAATGCCGCCAGGGAGTTTCGCCGCTAGAATCGGCCCGTTTACCGGGAGGCAGAACATGATCCGTCTTGCACCTGTGCTGATCCTGGCGGGCTGCGCGGCCGGGCTGGCCGCCTGCAGCCGCGAGGCATCCGACGTCGCCGCGCCTGCTGCGGCCACCGCCACTTCGTCGCCGACGCTGCAGGAAGTGATGGCGAATGCCTTCACGCCGCAGTCCAACCAGATCTGGGAGCTGTCCGGCAAGCTCTACGACGACGAGGGCAACCTCGACGCCGCGCTGCTCAGTGACGAGGAGTGGGGCACGCTGCGGCAGCTCGCCAGCGACATGCGCGCGGCCGCCGCGGGCCTGCAGGATACCTCCGGCCTGAAAGTCGCCGCGCCCGGCGTGAAGCTGCAGGGCGAGGAGGCGCCCGGCGCCGCCGACGCCGCGAAGGTGCAGGCCCTGGTCGATGCCGCACCCGAGGCCTTCAAGGCCGAAGCCGCCAGGCTGGTGGAGGTGTCCGACGCCATCCTCGCCGCCGTCGACGCGCGCGATGCCAATGCGCTGGACACGCTGTCCGGGCAGCTCAACGAGGCCTGTGCCTCCTGCCACGGCCGGTTCTGGTATCCGGAACAGGGCGGGCAGTAAGGCCGCGGGCCTTGCGGCCGCGCGCTGAGGCGCCGTCGGGGGAGGCGCCCAAGGGGGCCTCGGTGGTCTTGCTGTGGCCTGGGTATCCGGAGTGCTCCGGATACGCGCGGCAGGCTGCCCGCACCTATACTGGCCAGCCCACGGTACTGGTGTGACCAGGAGGCATCGAATGCAGATCAGGGTCAATGGCGGCGAACACGTGACGGCCACCGAGGCGCTGGGCACCAGCGTGTCCGCGTTCATCGAGCGGGAGCTGGCCCGGTTCGCGCACCAGATCACCCGGGTCGAGGTGCACATGAGCGACGAGAACGCGGTCAAGGGCGGTGGCGACGACAAGCGCTGCACGGTCGAGGCCCGCATCGAGGGGCGTCCGCCCTACGTGGTCACGGAATACGCGGCGACCATGCGCCAGGCGCTGACCGGCGCCACCGGCAAGCTGTACCGTCTCATCGAGCACGACCTGGGTCGTTTGCACGACAACAAGCCGGGCGCCTGAGCCCGCCTTGTTTCCGGCCGGCGCTGCGGCGCGCCGGCCCGCGCTTGCCTCTCCCGGCCCCTGCGTGCGATCTTCGGCGGGACAGGGGTCCCCACGCAGGGACTCCGCACAACAAGAACCATGCCGGGGGGTAGTCATGCCGCGTTCTCGTGATGCGCGTTTCCGTCTGTCCTTGGTCGCCGCTGCAGTTGCCTGCGCGCTGAATCCGCCAGCCAGCCTTTTCGCCGCCTCGCCGTCGGCAGACGAGGAGCTGGACGAAGTGGTGGTCACCGCCCGCTTCCGCGAGGAGCGCCTGCAGTCCACGCCGATCGCCATCTCCGCGCTGACGGCAGAGGACCTGGAGGCCCGCAGCGCGACCAACGTCAGCGACCTGGGCACGACGGTGCCCAATGCCTTCATCCGCCAGTCGGCCAGCAACTACGGCCCCACGCAGACCATCGGCATGCGCGGCGTGATCCAGGGCGACTCGAGCTATGCCTTCGAGCCGGCCGTGGGCATCTACATCGACGACATCTACCACGGCACGCTCACCGGCTCGACCATGGACCTGCTCGACCTGGAGCGCGTGGAAGTGCTGCGCGGCCCGCAGGGCACGCTGTTCGGCATCAATACCATGGGCGGCGCGGTGCGGCTGATCTCGCGCAAGCCGGACGGCCAGGGCGGCGGCACGCTGGAGGCCACCTATGGTTCGCGCGATCGCATCGACGTGAAGGGCGTGGCCAACTTCACGCTGGTGCCCGACAGGCTGTTCGCGCGCGTCTCGGGCATCGCGCGCCGCCAGGATGGCTACGGCAGGCGGCTGGATTTCACCTGCGAGATGGTTCGTCGCGGTACGCCGGAACTGGCCGGCATCGGCGATGGCATCGGCGCCGGTGGCGTGGCGGTGGCGCCCAACAGCCCGCAGGATGTCTACTTCCCGCAGGCGCTCGATCCGCGCGGCGGCTGTGAGCTCGGCAAGCTGGGCGGCTCGGAGTCGATCGGTGCGCGCGGCCAGCTGCGCTTCCTGGCCAGCGACCGGCTGGAGCTGAACCTCGCGGCCGACATCTCTTCGCAGATTGCCGACCCGGGCGTGGAGACCCAGCTCACCGCCCGCAACGACACGGGCTATGCCGCCACCATCCTGAACCGGTACGGCCTGAGCATCACGCAGATGGAGCAGGCCATGGTCTCGCCTGATCCGTACACCAACTTCGCGACCTTCGGCAATGCGGTCGACGGCACTTCGTGGGACGCGGACTCGCGGCTGCGTGCCTGGGGTGTTTCCGGAACGGCGGACTACGACGTCAGCGACCGGGTGCACCTGAAGTTCATCACCGGCTACCGCACCTACGACACCACCTGGATCAACGACAGTGACCTGACGCCGTTCGAGCTGCAACAGACGCCCGCCGAGCAGGAGCACCGGCAGTTCCAGGCGGAGATGCAGCTCTCCGGCCTGGCGTTCGATGACCGGCTGGACTGGACGCTGGGCGCGTTCTACTACGACTCGCGCAGCCGGGCCTACAACGTGGCCAATTTCGTCACCTTCAACCTGCGCTTCACCGCGGATGACCTGTACACCACCGAGAACACCTCGGTGTTCGGCCACCTGAACTACAAGCTCACCGACCGGCTGGCGATCTCCGGCGGCCTGCGCTACTCGGACGAGAAGAAGAGCAACTGGTTCCGCCACTACGGCGTGGGCCAGTACGTGGCGCCAGAGCCGGTGAAGTTCGGCAGCGACCACGTGAGCTTCAAGGCCGGCTTCGACTTCCAGGCCACGGATGACCTGTTCCTGTACGTGTCGGTGGCCGACGGCTTCACCTCTGCCGGCATCACGCCACGCATCTTCACGCCGGAGCAGCTGCAGCCGCTGGATGGCGAGGAGGTCACCAGCTACGAGCTCGGCGCCAAGCTGGAGCTGTTCGACCGCCGCCTGCGCATCAACTCGGCGGTGTTCCTGATGGACTACGCCAAGCGCCTGACGCAGGTCGGCGCGCGCCAGTGCACCATCGTCAACAACGGCATCGATCCAGGCGAACCGGTGTTCGGCCTGGGTGGCACCGATCCGTGCCCGCCCGGCACGCCGGCCGGCGACCTGCCGCCGGAGGCCGGCAACGCGCGCAATGGCACGACCTGGTTCTACTACATGCAGTCGCCCGGCGAAGTCAGGGGCTTCGAGACCGAGATCTCGCTGGTGCCGGTGCGCGCGTGGATGATCAATGCCGCCATCGGCTACAACAAGTTCAAGGGGGACCAGGACGACCCGACGGCGATCAACTACCGCCATCCCTCCTCGGTGCTGCAGCCCAGGTGGAACTTCAACGCCGGCATGCAGTACGCCTTCAGGCTGGGCAACGGTGCCGCCGTGACGCCGCGCGTGGACTGGGCGTTCCAGTCCTACCGCACCAACGGCACGCCGAGCCTGCCCCAGCGCAATCCGGATGACCGCAATGGCGGCTACGGCCTGGTGAACCTGCGCCTGACCTTCGAGCCCGCCGACAGCGACTGGCGCCTGGCAGTGGGCGCGCTGAACGCCTTCGACAAGCTGTACTGGCACCAGAAGGGTTCGGCCACGCTGCGCACCGGCGCGCCGACCACCGGGCGCGTGGGCGCGCCGGGACGGCCGCGGGAGTGGTTCGCGACCGTGTCGAAGAACTTCCGCTAGCGCGCCGCGCGCAGCGAGAACAGGTTCCAGGACAGCGGCTCGAGGCTGGCCTCGAGCCGTCCCTGGAGGCAACGGCAGTGGCGGTGCGGCACGGGCTGCACCGTGTCCGGTGCTGCCCTGGTGTTCACGGCCTTCAGGTCAACGTGGTGCAGCTGGAAGCTCTGCGCGATCTCCAGCCCGCCGAACCCGCGCAGGTCGGCCGACAGTTGCATCGTCTCCCGTGAGCGGTTCAGGGCCAGCACCGTCACTGCCCCCGTGGCCGGGTCGTGGGTGGCCGCGGCCAGCAGGTTGGGCGCGTCCGGGTAGTCGCCGGCGCTGAAGGTGTCGCAGTCGGTGGCCAGCCGCAGCACATTGCCGCGGGCCAGGCGCGCGGTCAGCGCGAAGGGGTGGAAGATGGTCTGCCGCCACGCCGGCCCGCCGGTCTCGGTGCGGATGGCACCGATGGCGTTGACCAGCTGCGCGAGGCAGGCCGTCTTGACCCGGTCAGCGTGGTTCACCAGCGTGATCAGCGCGCCGCCCACCACCAGCGCGTCCTCGAAGTTGTAGACCTCTTCCAGCAGCTCAGGCGCCACCGGCCAGCCCGGCCGGGCCAGGTCCTCGGGCGTGCGCGCCTTGTACCAGACATTCCACTCGTCCACCGACAGCATGATGCGCTTGCTGCTGCGGCGCTTCGCCGCCACCGCGTCGGCGATGGCCGCCACCTCGGTGATGTAGCGGTCGAGCTTGTCGACGTGGGTGAAGAACTTCGCGATGTCGTCGTCGCGGTTGTGGAAGTACTGGTGCATGGAGATGAAGTCCACCGACTCGAAGCAGTGGTCCAGCACCTCGTACTCCCAGGCGCCGTAGGTGGGCATCTCGCGGTAGGAGGAGCCGCAGGCCGCCAGCGTGATGCCGCCGGAGGTCCAGCGCATCACCTTGGCCGCCTCCTGCGCGGTGCGGCCATACTCGGTGGCGTTCTTGTGGCAGATCTGCCAGGGGCCGTCCATCTCGTTGCCCAGGCACCAGAAGCGCACATCATGGGGCTCGGGATAGCCGTGCGCGATGCGCAGGTCCGAGTACCCGGTGCCGCCGGGGTGGTTGCAGTACTCCACCAGCTGCCGCGCCTCCTCGGGCCCGGCCGTGCCCAGGTTCACCGCCAGCATCGGCTCCACGCCGGCCTTGCGGCACCAGGTGATGAACTCGTTGGTGCCGAACTGGTTGGTCTCCTTCGAGAACCAGGCGAGGTCCAGGCGCACCGGGCGCTGCTCCTTCGGCCCCACGCCGTCGCGCCAGTTGTAGCCGGAGACGAAGTTGCCGCCGGGCCAGCGCATGATGGTCACGCCCAGCTCGCGTGCCAGTGCCAGCACGTCGCCGCGGAAGCCGTGCTCGTCGGCCGTGGGATGGCCCGGCTCGTACACCCCGCCATAGATGCAGCGCCCCAGGTGCTCGATGAAGGCGCCGAACACGCGCCGGTCCAGGGTGTCGATGAGGAAATCGCGGTCGGCGATGACGCGGGCCTTTTGCACGAATGCTCCCTTGCTGTCAGAAACTCTGCAGGATCTCGTTGGCACGGCGCTGCATGTCGGCCAGCGCGCGCTCGATGGGCTTCACGCCGGTGAAGGCCGCGGCGGCCTCCTCGCCGACGATGAACTCGATGGGCGACTGCCGCCGCACGAAGCGGGGCAGGGGCTCGCCGATCCGGGTGATGATGGCGATGTCCTCGCGATGCGGCAGCGCCTGCCACTCGGGGCTGTCGATGATGGCGCGGTAGGCCGGGAAGTGTCCGGTGCGCGCCCACTGGAAGTCGTTGGCGGCGAAGTACGCCAGGAATCGCTGCGCGGCCTCGCGCTGTGCCTCGGTGCGGCGCGGATTGCGTGGCATCACCCAGTTGTGGCCGTCGACCAGCGACACCTGCCGGCCCTGGAAGAGGAAGGGGAAGGGACGCACGGCGTAGCCCTGGTACAGGGGGCTGCTGGCGTCCTTCGCGGCGGCATCGAACTGCCCCACCATCCAGGTACCATCGACCAGGATGCCGCCCTCGCCCTTCAGGAACGCCGACACGGCGCCGGCGTAGTCGAGGTTCCGGGCGCTGTGGCCGCGCCGGTACAGCTCGGTCATGAACTCCAGCGCGCGCCGGGCCTCCGGGCTGTCGAAGTTGGCATGGTGCGCGTCGCGGAAGGGCAGCACGCCCTGCTGCATCATCCAGGCGTAGAACAGGCGCATGGGACCGGCGAAGTCCTTGCTCGTGACCTGGATGAAGTAGGGCTTGCCGGTGCGCTCGCGGAACTGCGCGGCATGGGCGTGGAACTCCGCGGTGCTGGTGGGCAGCACCGGTTTGCCGTCCTGCACCAGCCCGGCCTGGCGGAACAGGTTCATGTTCACGTGCCACAGCGGCGCCCACACGTCGATGGGCAGGCCCATGATGCGGCCGTCCACGGTCACGCCGGCACGCGCCGCCTCGGTGAACTGGTCGGGATGGATGCCCACGGCGGCCAGCAGGTCATCCAGCGGCTCGAGCAGCCCGCGCGCCTCGTAGTCGGGAATGGCCGAGCTGTGCATGGTGACCAGGTCGGGCGCGCCATTGGCGGCGAGCTGTGCGGTGAGCTGGTCGTAGCCCGGCCAGAACACGGTGTTCTCGACCACGCGCAGGCCCGGGTTGGCCGCCTCGAACTGGTTGATCATCGCGGTGATGATCCCGCACTCGCCCTCGGCCTTGCCGGGATCGGCCACATGGCCGTACTCGGCCTGGCAGGCGCCGAAGAAGCGCTGCACCACCAGCCGGGTGCGATCATCCTTGTGGCCGCAGCCGGCGGCGAGCAGGGCCAGCGCCACGGGGAAAAGCCAGCGCCTCATTGCCCCGCGGCCCCCGCCACCGCACGCACGATGTATTTCTGGAACACCAGGTACACCAGCAGCGTGGGCAGGCCCGCGAACACGGCCTGCGCCATCAGGAAGCCCAGTCCCTCGGCCTGGGCGAAGTTCATCTGCGTGGCCGCGATGCCCACGGTCAGCGTCAGCATGTCCTTGTCGGTAGCGCTGATCAGCGGCCACCAGTAGTCGTTCCAGGCGTGCAGGAAGGTGAAGATGCCCAGCGTGGCCTGCGCCGGGATGCTCAGCGGCAGCAGGATGCGCCAGAAGATGGCCAGGCGCGAGGCGCCATCCAGCCGCGCCGCCTCGTCCAGCTCCTTCGGCATGGCGCGGAAGTACTGCGTCATCAGGAACACGCCAAAGGGCATGGACAGGCCCGGCAGCACCAGCGCCGTGTAGGTGTTGTGCATGGACACGGCGCTGAACATCTGGTGGCGGCCGATGATCACCGCCTGCTCCGGGATGGCCAGTCCCAGCAGCACCAGCACGAACAGCACCTTGCGGCCGGGGAAATCCAGGCGCGCGAAGGCGTAGCCGGCCAGCGAGGACAGCACCAGCACGCCGGCGGTCATGCTGAGCGACACGATCACGCTGTTGCCCAGCCAGGTGAACACCTGGCCCTCGCCGAGGATGTTGCGGAAGTTGGCCAGCGTCCACGGCGGGCGGAAGGCCGAGCTGGTGTCGGCCATCAGCGCCGCATTGTCCTTGAAGCTCAGCACCAGCACCCACAGCATGGGCGTGAGCATCATGATGGCGGCGACTACCACCAGCACCACGGCCAGGCGCGGCGGCCGCTGGAAGGCCAGCGTGCTCATGCGGCCTCCCGCCGCGAGGAGAAGTAGTACTGCACCATGGCGGCCACCGCGATCATGGCGAACAGCACCTGCGAGGCCGCGGCGGCATAGCCCAGCTGCCACTGCTTCCAGCCGGTCTCGTAGATGAACAGCACCACCGGCCGGGTGGAGTTGTTGGGCCCGCCGCCGGTCATCAGGTGCGGCTGCCCGAACAGCTGGAACTGCAGGATGATCTCCACGATCACCACCAGCACCAGGGTGCGGCGGATCGAGGGCAGGGTGATGGAGGTGAACATGCGCCAGCGCGAGGCATTGTCGAGCGCGGCGGCCTCGTACAGCTCGCGCGGCACCTGCTGCAGCGCTGCCAGGAACAGCACCATGGGCAGGCCGATGCCCCACCAGAGGGTGGTCGCCGCGATGGAGGGCAGGGCCAGCGCCTGCTCATTGAGGAAGGCGATGGGCTGCTGGCCCAGTGCCCTGGCGATCACCGCGGCCAGGCCGCCCTCGGGAATCAGCACCAGCCGCCAGATCAGCGTCACCACCGTCACCGACAGCACGGTGGAGGCGAAGAAGATGGCGCGCAGCACCGCGGCCCAGCGCGTCTGCTGGTTCAGTACCAGGGCCAGCGCGAGGCCCAGCAGCGTCATCGCCGGCACCGTCAGCAGCACGAAGTAGAAGGTGTTCCACACCGTCTGGCGGAACACCGGATCGCGCGCGAGGCGCGCGAAATTGTCCAGCCCCACGAAGGCTGTCATGCCGAACAGGTCGCCATGCATCAGTGACAGGCGGATGCCGATCAGCAGGGGCACCACCAGCATCAGCACGAAGACGAGGAGATAAGGAGCAGTGAACAGCAGTCCCGACCATCGCTGCCAGCCCGCGGGCCGGCCTGCTGGCTGGGCGCCCATGCTCACGCCGCCGCGCCGTGGTAGGCGGTGCCGTCGGCGGCGAACAGGTGGGCCTCCTGTCCGTTCACCGACAGGCCCGCGGGTTGGCCGGGACGCGCCGGGGAGTCCCCGCGGTCTTCGGCCGTGAGCAGGGTGCCGTCCGACAGCGCCACGTGGACATGCGTGCGGTCGCCGAGGCGCTCGACCACGCGCACCGTGCCGCGCAGGTCGGCGGTCGCAGGATCCACCAGGCGGATGGCCTCGGGCCGCACGCCCAGGGTGAGACGGGGACCGCGGGGCAGGGCCGCGTAGTCCACCTGCGTGGCCACCGTGGCGCCATCGGGCAGCCGTGCCAGTGCGCGGCCGGCGGACTCGGCCACTTCCACCGGCACCAGGTTGATGCGCGGCGTGCCGACGAAGCCCGCCACGAACAGCGAGGCGGGGCGGCGGTAGATCTCCATCGGCGTGCCCACCTGCTCGATGCGTCCGGCATTGAGCACCACGATGCGGTCGGCCAGCGTCATGGCCTCCACCTGGTCGTGGGTGACGAAGATCATGGTGGTGCCGAGCTGCTGGTGCAGCTGCGCCAGCTCGATGCGCGTGTGCGCGCGCAGCGCGGCATCGAGGTTGGAGAGGGGTTCATCGAACAGGAACAGGGCCGGCTGCTTGACGATGGCGCGGGCGATGGCCACGCGCTGGCGCTGGCCGCCGGAGAGCTGCCCGGGGCGCCGCTCCAGCAGTTCGGCGATCTTCAGGCGCTGGGCGGCCTCGTCGATGCGGGAGTTGATCTCCGCGGAAGTCCTTCCCGCATTGCGCAGCCCGAAGGCCAGGTTCTCGCGTACGCTCATGTGTGGGTACAGGGCGTACTGCTGGAACACCATGGCCACGTTGCGCGCGCCCGGCGGCAGCGGATCGACCCGCCGGCTGCCGATGCGGATCTCGCCGGCGTCGAGGGTTTCCAGCCCGGCGATCATGCGCAGAAGGGTGGATTTGCCGCAGCCGGAGGGGCCCAGGAACACGACGAATTCCCCGGCGGGAACCTGCAGGGACAGGTTGTCGAACACCTGCGTGTCGCCGAAGCGTTTGCTGACGCCGGTCAGTGAAACCCCTGACACCCGCTCCCCCTGTTCTTGTTGTTCGGCTATTGTGCGTGGGGGACAATTCCTGTCAACGAGAATACGGGCGCACGCGCGCGCGGGATCGCGCGCCATGCGAGGGGAAAGGGATGACGGACGTGGTCTCGGATCCGAGGTTCTCTGCTGCTGCGGCGAGGTTCCCGAGCCTCGCGGGCCGGTGCGTGTTCATCACCGGCGGCGGCAGCGGCATCGGCGCCAGCCTGGTGGAGGGATTCGCACGCCAGGGCTGCCGGGTGGCCTTCGTGGACATCGCCGAGGAGCCCTCGCGCCGGCTGGTGCAGGACCTGGCCGGACAGGGGCTGCCGGAGCCCTGGTTCCGCCGCTGCGACGTCAGCGACATTGCTGCCCTGCAGGCCGCGATCCGCGAAGCGGCCGCCGGACTCGGCGACTTCCGCGTGCTGGTGAACAACGTGGCCAGCGACGACCGCCACCCCACCGAATCGGTCACGCCTGAATACTGGGACGAGCGCATGGCGGTGAACCAGCGCCCGGCGTTCTTTGCCATCCAGGCCGTGGTTCCCGGCATGCGCCGCCTGGGCGGTGGCTCCATCATCAACATCGGCTCCACCGGCTGGCGGGCAAAGACAGGCGGTTACGTCGCCTATGCCACTGCCAAGTCCTCGGTCATGGGGCTCACGCGCGGGCTGGCGAAGGAGCTGGGCGCGCACCGCATCCGCATCAACGTGGTCTCGCCCGGCTGGGTGATGACCGAGCGGCAGCTGCGCCTGCACGCGCTGCCCGACATGGCCGGTGAGCTGGCGCGCATGCAGTGCATACCGGACCCGTTGCAGGCGCCGGACATCGCGGCCATGGTGCTGTTCCTGGCCTCCGACGACGCACGCGGCTGCACGGCGCAGGAGTACATCGTGGACAACGGGTGGACGTGATGCGGCTGATCCAGTTCATGGACGAGGGGCAGCACCCCTGCGTGGGCCGGGTGGAGGAGGACGGCTCGCAGGTGGCCGTGCTGGCGGGCGCCGGGTCCACCTACGAGCTCGCGCAGCACTGCTTCGCGGCGGGCACGGGGCTGGAGGCGCTGGTGGCCGGCACGGAAGTCTCCCACCGCATTCCCTATGCCGAGGTACTCGAATCCGGTCGCATGCTGCCGCCGCTGACGCATCCGGATCCGCACCACTGCCTGGTGTCCGGCACGGGCCTCACGCACCTGGGCAGCGCCCGCGCCCGCGATGACATGCACCGCAAGTCTGCTGGTGAGAGCCGCGAGCAATCGCAGCTGACTGATTCGGCGCGCATGTTCCAGTGGGGACTGGAAGGCGGACGCCCGACGGGGCCGCAGCCGGGCGTGCAGCCGGAGTGGTTCTACAAGGGCAATGGCAGCATCGTGGTCGGCTGCGGCCGGCCCATCGTGTCGCCGGCCTTCGCCCTCGATGCCGGCGAAGAGCCGGAGGTGGTGGGCCTTTACGTCATCTCGCCCGAGGGGCGGCCGGTGCGGCTGGGTTTCGCCATCGGCAATGAGTTCTCCGACCATGTCACCGAGCGCCAGAACTACCTCTACCTGGCGCATTCCAAGCTGCGCCAGTGCGCGGTGGGCCCGGAGCTGCGCACCGGGCCGCTGCCGCATCACCTGGAAGGCCGCAGCCGTATCCTGCGGGGCAACCAGGTGCGCTGGGAGAAGCCCTTCTTCACCGGCGAGGCGAACATGAGCCATTCGCTGGCCAACCTGGAATACCACCACTTCAAGTACGCCGCGCACCGCATCCCGGGCGACGTGCACCTGCATTTCTTCGGCACCGCCACGCTGAGCTTCGCGGACGGCATCAAGGTGGAGCCGGGCGATCGCTTCCAGATCGAGCTGCCGGAACTGGGCAGCCCGCTGGTCAATCCGCTGGCCATCGAACCGGCCGGCTTCAGTCTCGACGGCGTGGCCATGCTCTGAGCGCGCCTCCACGAACCAAGGGAACGGGGGATGAAAGGAATGAAGATCTCGCGGAGACAATGTGGCGTGCTGCTGCTGGGCGCGGCGGCGGGACTGGCCGGGTGTTCGCGCCAGCAGCCAGGGGAAGGCAGGATCGTGCTGGGCTTCGCCCAGGTCGGCGCCGAGAGCGAATGGCGCACCGCCAATACGCGATCCATCATGCAGGCCGCCGAGGAGGCCGGCATCGAGTTGAAGTTCTCCGACGCGCAGCAGAAGCAGGAGAACCAGATCAAGACCATCCGCTCCTTCATTGCGCAGCGCGTGGATGTCATCTCGTTCTCGCCGGTGGTGGAGACCGGCTGGGAGCCGGTGCTGCGCGAGGCCAGGGCGGCGGGCATCCCGGTGATCCTCACCGACCGCGCGGTCGACGTGGAGGATGAATCCCTGTACGTGACGCTGATCGGCTCGGACTTCGTCGAGGAGGGGCGCCGCGCGGCGCGCTGGCTGCTCGACGCCACCCGCGACCGCAGCGGCGAGATCCGCATCGTGGAGCTGCAGGGCACCGTGGGCTCGGCGCCCGCCAACGATCGCAAGCGCGGCTTCCAGGAAGTGATTTCATCCGATCCGCGCTACAGGATCGTGCGCTCGCAGACTGGCGATTTCACCCGCGCCAGGGGCAAGGAGGTGATGGAAGCCTTCCTGAAGGCCGAGGGGCGTCGCATCGACGTGCTCTACGCACACAACGACGACATGGCCATCGGTGCCATCCAGGCCATCGAGGAGGCGGGCCTGAAGCCCGGCGTGGACATCCTGATCGTGTCGATCGATGCGGTGCGCGGCGCCTTCGAGGCCATGGTCGCCGGCAAGCTCAATGCCTCCATCGAATGCAATCCGCTGCTGGGCCCGCAGCTGATGGCGGCGGTGAAGGACGTGGTGGCGGGGCGGGCAGTGCCGCGGCGCGTGATCGCCGAGGAAGGGGTGTTCACGCAGGAGAACGCCGCCGAAGCGCTGCCCTCGCGGCAGTACTGAAGCCGCGGGCCATGGAAGGGGCAGGAGGGGTCATCCTCGAAGCGCGCGGCATCTCGGTGCAGTTCGGCGCCACGCGCGCACTGGACGGCGTGGACCTGTTCCTGCGCGCGGGCGAGGTGCACGCCCTGCTGGGGCAGAACGGCGCCGGCAAGTCGACGCTGATCCGGGTGATCTCCGGAGCCTGCCGGCCGCTGGCCGGCACCCTCGGGCTGGTGGGTCGTGAGGTGCGGCCGAAGTCTCCTGCCGAGGCACAGCAGCTGGGCATCAGCACCGTGTTCCAGGAGGTGAACCTCTGCCCCAACCTGACCGTGGCCGAGAACATGTATGCCGGCCGCTATCCGCGCCGTCCCTGGCATGCGGGCGGAGGCATCGACTGGAAACGGCTCAACGAGCAGGCCCAGGCGCAGGTGGAATCGCTGGGGCTGCGCATCGATGTGCGCCGCGAGCTGGCCGCTTTCCCGGTGGCGATCCGCCAGATGGTGGCCATCGCGCGCGCCACCTGCACCGACGCGCGCGTGCTGGTCCTGGACGAGCCCACCTCCAGCCTCGACGAGCAGGAGGTGGCGCAGCTGTTCGCACTGGTGCGCCGGCTGCGCGCGCAGGGCATGGCGGTGCTGTTCGTCACGCATTTCCTGGACCAGGTGTACGCGCTGTGCGAGCGCATGACGGTGCTGCGCAACGGCCGTCGTGTCGGCGAGTACCTCACCAGCGAGCTGGACCGCGCCGGCCTGCTGGCTGCCATGGTGGGGCGGGAGTTCGATCCTGCCGCGCGCCCGGCGGCGGTGGCGCCGCCCGCGGATGCGCCGCGCGCGCCGGTGGTGGAGTTGAAGCAGGTGGCACGTCGCGGCAGCCTGCAGCCGCTCGACCTGCGGCTGTGCAGGGGCGAGATCCTCGGCGTGGCGGGTCTGCTGGGCTCAGGCCGCACCGAACTGGCCCGCCTGCTGTTCGGGATCGACCGGCATGACCAGGGCACCCTGCTGGTGGAGGGCAAGGAGGTTCGGCTGCGATCGCCCGCCGATGCCATCGCGCTGGGGGTGGCCTACTGTCCCGAGGAGCGCAAGAGCGAGGGGCTGGTGCTCGAGCTGTCCGTGCGCGAGAACATCATGCTGGCGCTGCAGGCGCGTGCCGGGCTGAAGCTGTGCCTGTCGCCGCGGGAGCAGCGCCAGCTGGCGGCGCGGCTGATCGAGTCGCTGGGGATCCGCGCCGCCGACATGGAAATGCCGGTGGGCCTGCTCTCCGGCGGCAACCAGCAGAAGGTGCTGATCGCGCGCTGGCTGGCCATCTCGCCGCGCGTGCTGCTGCTGGATGAGCCTACCCGCGGCATCGACGTGGCGGCGCGCGAGGAGATCCTGCGCCGCATCGCCACGCTGGCGCAGGAGGGCATGGCGGTGCTGTTCATCTCCGCCGAGATCGCCGAGGTGCTGCGCGAGTCCGCGCGCATCGTGGTGCTGCGGGAGCGGCGCAAGGTCGGCGAGCTGCCGGGGGGCGCCGCGGAGCAGTCGGTCTATGCCCTGATCGCGGAGCACGCCGCGGCATGAGCACGACCCCGGGGCTGCTGCGGCGCCTGAAGGCGCATCACCTGGCCGGACCGCTGCTGGCCTGGCTGCTGCTGCTGGCGGTGGGCACGGTGATGATCCCCGGCTTCCTGCAGGTGACCTGGCAGGACGGGCACCTGGGCGGCTTCCTGGTCGACATCCTCAATCGCGCCGCGCCGCTGATGCTGGTGTCGCTGGGCATGATGATGGTAGTGGCCATCCGCGGCATCGACATCTCGGTGGGCGCCGTGGTGGCCATCTGCGCCGCGGTGGCCGCGCGGATCATCAGCGGCGCGGGTGATGAGGCCGGCATCGGCACATTGTTCGCGGCGATCGGCGGCGGCCTTGCGGTGGCTGCGCTGTGCGGCGCGTGGAACGGCCTGCTGGTGGTGAAGGCCGGCATGCAGCCCATCGTGGCCACGCTGATCCTGATGATCGCCGGTCGCGGCATCGCGCAGCTCATCACGGACGGCCAGATCATCACCATCTACTACGAGCCGTATGCCTTCCTGGGCAGCGGCCATGTGCTGGGCCTGCCCTTCGCGCTGGTGCTGGCACTGGGAGTGGCGGCATTGCTGCATGCTGCGCTGGCGCGCACCGCACTGGGCCTGTTCGTGCGTGCGGTGGGCTTCAACCCCCTGGCGGCTTGGGTGACGGGCATCCGCTCGCGGTGGCTGGCATTCCTGATGTACGTGTTCTGCGGCGCATGTGCCGGGCTGGCGGGACTGGTGATCAGCGCCAATGTGCGCAGCGCCGACGGCAACAATGCCGGCCAGCTGATGGAACTGGACGCCATCCTGGCCGTGGCGCTGGGTGGCACCCCGCTGCAGGGCGGGCGTTTCACCGTGGGCGGCACGCTGCTGGCGGCGCTGATCATCCAGACCCTCACCGCGGTGATCCATGCCTCGGGCCTGCCGCCGCAGGTGAACCTGGCAGTCAAGGCCGTGCTGGTGTTCGCGGCCATGCTGCTGCAGTCGAAGGAGTTCCGCGGCTTCATCGCGGGACTGGCCTTCGTGAAGGCGGGCAGGGCATGAACACCGCCACCATCGGGATGGCGCCCGCGCCCGCAGGCAAGCGCTGGCGGCTGGATGCCCGCCGGGCGCCGCTGGTCATCACCGGCCTGCTGTTCATCGCCATGGCGGCGTTCGGCGCCATCCTGTACCCGGGCTTCCTGGCACCGCAGGTGTTCCTGAACCTGCTGGTGGACAACGCCTTCCTGCTCATCGTCGCGGTGGGCATGACCTTCGTCATCCTCACCGGTGGCATCGACCTGTCGGTGGGGGCACTGGTGGCGCTGACCACCATGCTGCTGGCGTCGTTGCTGCAGAAGGGTGCCAGCCTGTGGCTGGCGGTTCCGCTGGTGCTGCTGGTGGGCGCGGCCTTCGGCCTGCTGCATGGCGTGCTGATCCAGCGCTTCCGTCTGCAGCCCTTCATCGTGACGCTGGCCGGCATGTTCCTGGCGCGCGGCCTGTCCTACCTGATCAGCACGGATTCCATCCGCATCGGCGATCGCGCGGCCATGGAGCTGGCCATGATCCGCCTGCCGGTGGGGGTGGGCTCGCTGTCACTGGGGGCGGTGCTGGCGCTGCTGGTGGTGGCCGCGGGCATCTGGGTGGCGCACGCCACGCCCTTTGGCAGGACGGTGTATGCCGCGGGCGGCGATGAGGCTTCGGCGCGGCTGATGGGCCTGCCGGTGGACCGCACGGTGGTGGGCGTGTACGTGCTCAGCGGGACGTTGTCGGCGCTGGGCGGGGTGGTCATGTCGCTGTACATGCTGTCCGGCTACAGCCTGCACGGCATGGGCCTGGAGCTGGACGCCATCGCCGCGGTGGTGATCGGCGGCACGCTGCTCAGCGGCGGCATCGGCTACGTGTTCGGCACCTTCGTGGGCGTGTTGATCCTGGGCCTGATCCAGACCCTGATCGCCTTCGACGGCTCGCTCAGTTCCTGGTGGACGCGCATTGTCATCGGCGTGCTGCTGCTGGCCTTCTGCCTGCTGCAGCGCCTGCTGGAAGCGCGCCGGGGGAGGCGCTGATGTCAGCGCGCGTGGAACAGGTGCTGCGGCAGGCCGGGCACATCCACGCGCACGCGGAACAGGCCGCCGGCCAGCGGCTGCTGCGCCAGCTCCGCTTCCGTCAGCCCGACGCGCGCAGTGGTGATGTACAGCGTCCTGGAGTCCGCGCCGCCGAAGGCGACCTTGGTGCATCGGGACACCGGCAGCCTGACGGTGTGCAGCAGGCGTCCTTCGGGCGAGTAACAGGCCGCGCCCCAGCCGCCGAACAGGCCGAGCCAGATCCGGCCCTGCGCATCGACCACCGGGCCATCGGGATACACGCCCTCGTCCTCGATCTGCACGAACAGGCGGCGGTTGCCGATCGCCCCGGATCCATCCACGTCGAAGGCCAGCACCTGCTGGTTGAAGGTGTCCACGTGGTACAGCGTGCGACCGTCGGGGCTCAGGGCCGGGCCGTTGGTGATGACGTAGCCGCTGTCCATGCGCTCGAGGGTGTGCCCGTCGTAGCGGTACAGCGAGCCGCTGGCATTGCGCTCCTCGTTGTCCATGGTGCCGAACCAGAGCCTGCCGGCGGCGTCCACGCAGCCATCGTTGAGACGGTTGCAAGGGAATTCCGCATCGACGGCCTGCAGCAGGGTGAAGCGGCCCGATTCCGGATCGAAGGCATGCAGGCCCGTCTTCAGGCCGCAGAGGAAGCCGCCGGCCGTGGTCGGGAAGATGAACGCACCCATGTCCGGCGTTTCAAAGCTGCGCCGCGTGCCATCTTCGCCGAAGCAATGGATGCGGCGGCCCTTGATGTCCACGAACCACAGCTCGCCGCGCCCGGCGTGCCATACCGGGCCTTCGCCCAGCACGGCGCCGGCTGGCCACACGCATTCGGGGGCGCTCATGCCGGGCCTTCCCGCATCATCTGTCCGGCCGTGCGCTGCCGGCGGATGTCATCGTCATCGAGCAACACAGGGGGATAGAGGATGTCCATCAAGGCCATTGTCCTTATAGCCGCCGGCACCTTCTTCGGGAGTGCCTGCCTTGCCCAGAATGCCGCCCCGATCAAGGAAGACTTCAAGCCGTCGGTGCTGAACCAGCCCGGCCAGGAGTATCCCCAGGTCAACTCGCAGGGTTACGCCCGCTTCCGCATCGTCGCGCCCGAGGCAAAGTCGGTCAGCGTCAGCCTCGGGCTGGGCGGCAGCGGCGGCACTGCGCTCACCAAGGGCGAGGATGGTGCCTGGACGGGCACCACCGCCGGTCCCCTCGATGAGGGCTTCCATTATTACCACCTGACGGTGGACGGCGGAACCTTCAACGACCCGGGCACGCTGAACTTCTACGGCTCGGTGCGCTGGGAGAGCGGCATCGAGATTCCCGCGCACGACCAGGACTTCTATGCGCTGGCCAATGTGCCCCATGGCCGGGTGCAGCAGGTGCTGTTCCCCTCGCCGAGCACGGGCACGCCGCGCCGTGCCTTCGTGTACACGCCGCCGGACTACGACAAGGACAACACCACGCGTTACCCGGTGCTGTACCTGCAGCATGGCTGGGGTGAGGACGAGACCGCCTGGAGCAACCAGGGCCGCGCCAACCTGATCATGGACAACCTGATCGCGGCCGGGAAGGCCAGGCCGTTCATCATCGTGATGACCTACGGCATGACCAATGACGTGCGCATTGGCGGGCTGGCCAGCTTCGACATCAAGCCCTTCGAGACCGTGCTGGTCGAGGAGCTGATTCCCTACATCGACGCCAACTTCCGCACGCTCAGTGACCAGAAGCACCGCGCCATGGCCGGACTGTCCATGGGCGGCATGGAGACCAGGACGATCACGCTGAAGCACCTGGACAAGTTCTCGCACATCGGCCTGTTCAGCGGCGGCACCATCAGCAAGGAGGACGTGGAGAAGACCCCGGGGTTTGCCGACAAGGTCAAGCTGGTGTTCGTCAGCTTCGGCAGCCGCGAGCTGGCCAATCCGCGCGGCGGCGTCGATCCACGGGCGGTGACCGAGGAGCTGAAGAAGATCGGTATCAACAGCGTGTTCTATGTGTCGGAGAACACTGCGCACGAATTCCAGAGCTGGCGTCGCAGCCTGCGTGAATTCGCGCCGCTGCTGTTCCGCGACTGAACGCGGCCTTGACCGGGGGTGGGCCGCACATTAGCGTGCGGCCCATCGTTCACCCCGGGGGGATCCATGAAGAACCGCATTCATTCCATCGCCATCGCCATTGCCGCGGCCATCGCGCTGGGCTCCGCCGCGCATGCGGCCGCGCCCGGGCCGGCAGCCAGCCCGGGCGCAGCGCCGGGAGCGGGCGCCGGGCCGGGAGGTGGCGTGGGGCCGCTGGCGGGCGGCGCCCCCGGGCAGGCACGCCGCAACTACCCGGTGGAGATGCCGGGCACGAAGTGCCCGCGCGCCACGATGCGCCAGATCGTCGATGACTACTCGGCCGCGCTGGCCGCGCACGATCCCTCCAAGGTGAGCATCGCGCCGGACGTGTTCTTCACCGAGAACGGCCATGTGTCCAGGCCCGGCGAGAGCGAGCTGTGGAAGGGCGCCGGCACCTGGGGCGAGCAGAACTACCTGATCGACACCGAGCGCTGCGGTGCGGTGACCTTCGGCGTGATCAACGAGAACGGCCGGCTGATCCATGCCGCCATCCGCCTGCAGACCCGCGACGGCGGGCCGATCACCGAGATCGAGCACATCCTCGGTCGCGAGAAGGAGTTCATGTACAAGCCGGAAGTGGTGCTGGCCACCAGCTACCTGGACTGGGAGAACATCCTGCCGCCGGACAAGCGCCAGTCGCGCGCGCTGATGGCGGCCGCCGCCACCGACTACTTCGCCATGTTCTCCGACCAGCCCATGGTCAACACGCCGTTCGCGGACCGCTGTGACCGCTGGGAGAACGGCATCATGACCACTCCCACGCACGACTGCTCGCCCAAGGGCCTGGTGATCAAGCACCCGGCGCCGCGCGTGCCGTTGGCCGACGTGGAAGCCGGGCTGGTGGCGGCCTTCATCCAGTTCGCCGGCAACCTGGCCGACGTGCACGTGTTCAAGATGAGCGGTGGCCGCGTGGATTACGCGATGGCCATCGTCGGCCCGGCTTCGCCCGATACCTGGGGCGAGCGGGAGAAGAACAGGCAATAGCAAGGAGGGTTCCATGAGCGCATCTCGACTGCTGACTTCCCTGGCGCTGGCGGCAATGGCCGTGGCGCTGCCTGTCCGGGCGGCAGAACCCGCCGCAGAGATCACCGACGAGGTGCGCAACCAGATCCCGGACACGCCGGGGACCGGCCGGTTCCCGGCGCTGAAGGAAACCGATCCCGGCCTGCCGGGGCAGGCCATCTTCCGGCCCGCGGACCTGGACAAGCTGGGCAACACGAAGCTGGGGATCTATGCCTTCGGCAACGGCGCCTGCACGGATGACGCCGGCCATACCCGCCTGCACCTGCTGGAGGTGGCCTCCCATGGCTACCTGGTCATCGTGCCCGGTTCCTTCTACACCGGTCCCGGTGCCATCGAGCGGCCTGCGAACCTGCCGCGGCTGACCACCCTGGACACGGCGCTGACCCGGCCCCAGCAGCTCGAGCAGGCCATCACCTGGGCGCTGAAGGAGAACCAGCGTCCGGGCAGCCGCTACTATGGCAAGATCGATCCGAAGGCCATCGCGGTGTCGGGCTTCAGCTGCGGCGGCCTGCAGGCGCTGGTCAATGCCCGCGACCCGCGCGTGGCCACGGTGGTGATCATGAACGCCGGCCTGTTCGTCGACGGGCCGACCTCGATGGCGGGCATGAGCGAGGACAAGTCGCTGCTGAAGACCGTGCACACGCCCATCCTGTACGTGCTGGGCGGCGAGACCGACATCGCCTATGCGGCCGGCATGGACGACTACGAGAAGCTGACCCATGTGCCGGCGGCCGTGGCCAGCATCGACAAGGGCCATGGAGGCACCTACTGGGAGCCCAATGGCGGCAAGGCCGCGCAGGTGGTGGTGAAGTGGCTGGACTGGCGGCTGCGTGGCGATGAGCAGGCCGGGCGCTGGTTCAAGGGCCCGGACTGCGTGATTTGCCGCGACCCGGAGTGGACGCTGAAGACCCGCGGCCTGGACTGATCCGGTTGCCGGTGCGCGCGCCTCAGGCCGGCGCGCGCGCCGGATAGCGGGGCATCAGCAGGAAGCCCACGCAGCTCAGCAACAGTCCGGCGGCGCTGATCGCCAGCGTGATCGAGTAGCTGCCGGTGGCATCGCGCAGTGCGCCCACCCACAGCGGGCCGATGCCCGAGGCGAACACGAAGGCGAAGTACAGCCAGCCGTAGATGCGGCCGAACTGCGCCAGGCCGAAGTAGCGCGCGACCAGGAAGCCCATCAGGTCCAGTTCCGCGCCCAGCGCCAGGCCCAGCGCGATGGCGGTCACCGACGCCGCCGACACGCCGTTGAACAGCAGCACCAGCAGGCCGCCTGCGGCGACCACGCAGATGCCGATGGCGATGCGCGGCGCGAACACGCGGTCGAGCAGGAAACCCACCAGCAGGCGGCTGAAGATCACCGCCAGGCCCAGCTGGCCGGAGATCTTGCCGGCGGTGCGCGCGTCGATGCCGCCGTCGGTCATCAGCGGCACGAAGTGCGGCAGCAGGCCGGCGAAGGCCAGCGACATCAGCGCGAAGGTACCGGCCAGCATCCAGAACACCGGCGTGCGCAGCCAGGCGTTGTCGGCCGGACCGGCGGCCGCGCGCGCGGCGGCATCCTGGCGCCGCTGCTGCGAGCCGCGCGCATGGCGCGAGGGCAGCAGCAGGGCGGTGAGCACGGCGCCGGCCAGCGGCACCAGCGCCAGGTTGTAGTAGCCGGAGCGCCAGCCGTGGTCGGCAATGATGCCGGCCAGCACCGGCGGCACCGCCGCGGCGGCAATGCCGATGCCGGTCATGGTCAGGCCGAGCGCGATGCCGCGATGGCGGTCGAAGGTCTCGTTGACCACCTTGCTGAAGGCGATCGGGCCGGAGGCGGCGCCTGCGAAGGCCATCATCGACTGCAGCAGGAAGTAGCTGTTGACCGACTCGATGTACTTGCCCAGCGAGGCGAAACCCGCCGACAGCAGCAGCAGGCCGGCCACCGAGGGCCACTTGGAGCCGAGGCGATCCACCAGCCAGCCCACCAGCGGGTTGGCGACGGCCAGCGCCATGGTCACCAGCAGCACACCGAAGCCGAACTGCGCGCGCGTCAACCCGAAGTCCTCGCTCAGGCCGGCGACGAACAGGCCGTTGGTGTAAAGCAGCAGTGCCGATACGCCGGTGGCGCTGCCGACGACGGCGCCGGCCAGGCTCCTCGGCCAGCCGCGCGCAGGGTCCTGCGTGGCCGCCGCCGGGGCGGCCACGGTGTCAGAGATGCTGCTCATTCAAGGGGTGCTCATTCAGGGCTGCGCGACGAAACGATGCCTCTGCTCGCCGATGCCCTCGACCACGCAGGTGCCGATGTCGCCGGGCTTGATCCACACCGGGTTGTCGCGCTCGATGTTGGTGCCCGAGGGGCTGCCCAGCGCGATCATGTCGCCGGGACGCAGGGTGAGGATGTTGGAGGCGTACGAGAGCATGTCCCACAGGTTGTACTCGGCCCGGCCGGTGTTCGAATCCTGCTTGATCTCGCCATTGTGCGTGAAATAGTGGCGGATGTTCAGCGGGTCCGGCACGAACTCCTTGGGCACGATGAACGGGCCGATGGGCCCGAAGGTGTCGTGGTTCTTCTGGATCAGCCAGTCCGGTCCGCCGCCCATCTTGCGGTCGCCGCGCCCGCCGCGGTCCGATACGTCCATGTGCACGGTGTAGCCGAAGATGTAGTCGGCCGCCGCGGCCACCGGCACGTTCTTCGACGTCCGGCCGACCACCACCGAGAACTCGCACTCCCAGTCGATCTGGTCGCGGCCGCGCGGGATGATGATGTCGTCGTTGGCGCCCACGATGGTGGTGGGGGACTTCAGGAACAGGTAGGGATTATCGCCGCGGGTATCGCCGGGCGCGCGCTCCCAGATACCCGGCGCGGACTGCGCGGGGGCACGTGGCGGAGCGCCCGCGGGCGGGCCGCCTGCACCAGGCGCGCCGGCCCCGGCGGTGCGCGCGGCCTGCTGCACGATGCCGGCGGCATGCTCGGGATAGTTGGCGCCCGCATTGAGCATCAGCGTGGGCCGGACCGGCGGCAGGATCTTCACCTCGCCGATGGCACGGACGGTGCCGCCGGGCCGCGCATTGGCGTTGGCGGCGGCCAGCGCCCTCAGGCGCGGCGCGAACTCGGCGTCGTAGCGCGCAATGACCTCCTTGAGGTCCGCCGGGAACTGCACCTTCGGGGCCGTCGGGTTGGCCCGCTCGTACTGCTCGTTGGCGGCGGCGATGTCGACGATGACCTCGTCGCGCAGCACCAGCCCGATGTAGTCGCGGCCCTGCGCCTCGAAAGTGCCCAGCTTGAACGGCGTGGAAGAGGGCTGGGCGGCCGGGGACGGGGCGCCCGCGAGCACGGCCACGACGGCCGCCACCGGAAGGAGCGTCCCTGCGGACAGGTTCTTGTGCTTCATGGATCTCACTGGTTGTTTCCCGTGGGAGCGGCGACGCCCGGCACCACCAGCGCCGGCGGAATGGCGTCGCCGGTGCCGATCTTGCGACCGTCGGAAAGGATCAGGTGGTCGATGGCGCCGCCGGGGCGGCCGTCGCGGAAGGGATGCCCGACCACGGTCACCTCGTCACCGGCCTTCACCGTGTCGCGGGTCCAGCCCACGCGCTTGAGCACCGCGATGGCGGCGCCCTCGAAGCTCAGCACCGTCGGCTTGCCGTCGACGTCCACCTCGACCTCCAGCCACACGTGCGGGTTGGTCCACTGCACCTCCTTGACCTTGCCGGTATGCCTGGTGGTCTTCGTCATGTCGAACATGGCAAAGGAGTGGTGCGCAAGGGCGGTTGCCGGCAGCGCCAGCATGGCCGCGACGGCCAATGCGGTTTTCCTCAGCATGATTCCTCCGGTCACAGGTCGCGGTTGTTTTCGCACAGGTATTCCTCGAAGCGGCTGCCGGGCGGCATGGGCACGTAGGCGCGCCGGATGGTGTAGGGCTCGAGCAACGCCTCCGGGTCGGTGAGCGTCATCTCGATCTCGAGCCGGTCGGGCGCCACGCGGCGGATCTTCTCCACCACCGTGAGCTTGTCGGAGTAGGGCACGCCGTCGCGGTCCATGGTGGAGGCGCGGATGTTGTTGGTCTCCACCACCAGCGTATCGCCTTCCCAGCGGCCCACCGAATCACCGTTGTAGCTGGGATCGGCGCCGACGGTGTGGCCGATGCCGTCCAGGTAGATGCGGCGGATGTCATGCAGCACCCCCAGGTTCATGGTGACCTGGCCCGGCGTCTGGATGATCTCCACCGGCATGGTGCCGAAGCGCACGATGCCGAAGGCCAGGCAGCGGGTGACGATGTCGGGCTCGGGGTCGCCGGCCTCGAAGCGGCGGCGCCATTCCGCGTATTTCTGCGCGTATTCAGGCGTCAGCTTCGGCGGTGCGGGCCGCGTGAACCGCGGCATGGCCCCCGCAGGCGCCCCCCCTTGCGGAGGGACACCGGCCGGCGCACCTCCCTGGGGGAAAGCGGTGCTCGCGGAGGTTGGTGCGCCGACCGGCGGCCCGAAATAGGCGAACTCGGGGTTCCACATCCCCGAGATGTTCGGATGGGCAGGATCGCCGTACAGCGGATCCTTCATGGGTGTGGCGGCCTGGGTGATCGTGGCCATGGCGGCAAGGCCCATCAGGGCCGCCAGGTGCTTTGCCAGGGCAGGTGCGCGCATCGCTGACCTCATGCTGTGATTTATGCTAAGCAGTAGCCCATGAAAACGAAGAAAAGCCCCGCGGCCAGGGGCAGCAGGGCGAGCGGAAAGGGCAGGAGCAAGTCCAAGGCAGCTGCCGGGAAGAAGGCGCCTGCCAGGGCCGCCGCCAGCCGTCCGCGCCGCAGCCGCGGCCGGCCGCGCACCCGCGAAGGCTCGGTGGGGCGCGAGTCCATCATCGCCGCCGCGCGCCGGCTGCTGGACAAGGCACCGCCGCACGAGGCCACGATCTCCTCCATCGCCCGCGTCGCCGGTGTCGATCCGGCGCTGGTGCGCTATTACTTCAACAGCCGCGAAGAGCTGCTGATGGCTGTCATCGAGGACATCCTGGCCACGTGGCGGTTCAACCATCCCTCGCCAGCGGCCCAGCCAGTGGCCAAGCTGTCGGCCGTCATCCGCGACATCGCCGACTTCGCGCTGAAGGTGCGTTCCATGCAGCGCCTGCTGGTGGAGGAGTGCGCCAACGCGAAGTCGCCCGAGGTGCGGCGCCGCGTCCGCGAGCTCAATGCCGGCGTGATCAGCCGCTGGGCACTGCTGCTTCACAACGAGCACCCGGGCAGCATCAAGCCCACGGATCCGCTGTTCATGCACGTCGCCGTCATCGGCATGTGCGAGTTCTTCGCCGCCGCACAGAACATGATCATGCCGCTGGTGCCCGAGGGCGCCGGCGGGAAGGACCTGGCGGAGCGGTACAAGGACTTCATCGTGAGCCTGGTGCTGGACGGCGTGCGGTCGAAGGTGGAACCCTGGTCGGTGAAGGGGCCGGCCGCCGCCTGAGGGCGGCCGGCATGCCGCCTCACGGCATGTTCACCCAGGTCCCCAGGGAGTCTTCCCACTTGCTGTCGGTGAGCTGGCGCACATTGCCGCCGTTCCTGTCCATCACGAAGATCTGCGCATAGGGCTGCGGCGAGACGTCGTACATTGCCGCCTCGTCCTTGAAGCCCGTGCGCGAGCTGCCGAAGAAGATCTCCTTGCCGTCGGCGCTCCAGGTGGCATGCGCGTCGGCGCCGGCGGTGGTGGTCAGGCGCTTCACGTCGCTGCCATCCACGTTCATGGTGAAGACCTCGAAGTCGGCATCGGGCATGCGGCGGGTGAACACCACCCGGTCACCGGTGGAGGCGATGAAGGGGAAGTTGTCCCACTCCGTGGTCAGCACCTTCACGGTGTTGGTCTGCAGGTCCAGCGAGCGCAGGCCGCGCGTCTCCGGGTTGTCGTCGCGGCTCCACACGCGGTAGATCATGGTGCGTCCGTCCGGATGCCAGGCGGGGAAGCCGGCATTGACGGGGCTGTTGGTGACCTGGCGGACCTCGGAACCGTCGGCCTTCACCATGAACACATTGGCGGGACCAAAGCCGCGGCCGCCGAAGAAGGTGCCCACGCCGAAGGCCACCCACTCGCAGTCAGGCGACCAGGTCGGCATCAGCGAGGCGCCGTCCTGGCGCTGGAAGATCTTCTTGCGGTCCGTGCCGTCGATGTTCATCACGCTGACCGAGGCGGTCGGATTGCCGAAGGGGAAATCCAGGTCGGTGAGCACCAGCCGGTTGTTCTTCGGACAGACCGCCGGGAACACGTCGGTGTAGCGGTATTCGCGGGTTCGGTCCCAGGTGTACAGCAGCGTGTTCTGGGGACGGTTGGTGACGTCGATGCGGTAATACACGACGGTCTTGCCGTCCGGCGACCACGACGGGCTGCGCACGTCGCCCTTCGGGCCGCGGCTGCCGTCGGAGTAGGCGATGCCGGCCTCCACGCCGCCGTCGCGCGGGGCGTTCTTGACCAGGTAGCCGATGCGGCCGTCGGGCAGGTACTGCGGGTTGGTCTTCAGGCCCGGGCCGGAGGTGACCACCTTCTCCTCGCCGGTGGCCACGTCGATCTCCACGATCTGCGAGGTGGAGTTCAGCGCGGCAATGCCGGCGCCATGCATGCGCGCGGCAAAGGTCTCGCGCGTCGGAATGGTGTAGGCAACCAGCTTGCGGCCGTCGGCGGACCACTTGGGCGTGCCGTAGGCCATGTCCGGCTTGCGGGTGATGCGACGCAGGCCGCTGCCGTCCGCGCGCATCACGTACAGCGAGGTCGGATGCCAGTGGCCGGCGCCGGCGCCGCCCTCGGCGCCCTGCCACTTCTCACCTCGATCGGAGCTGAACGCGATCCACTGGCCGTCCGGCGACCAGGAGGGACGGAAGTAGCCGTTCATGGTCGGTGGCGGGGCGGTGCTGCCGTCGCCGGTGAGGTTCTTCGCCTGGCGGGTGCGCATGTCCATCACCCAGATGTTGGCGGTGCGGGCGCCGCCCTTGGTGGACACATAGGCGAGCTGGCTGCCGTCGGGGGAGAGCACGCCGGCGTCCTCCACGGAGGTGTCGGAGGTCAGGCGCTCCAGGCCGGTGCCGTCCGGGCGGATGCGATACAGGTCGGACTGGCCGTCACCCTCGCCATCTCGCTCGGAGGTGAACACGATCCACTGGCCGTCGGGGGAGAAGGTTGCGTCGTAGTCACGCACGTTGGAAGGACCCAGCAGCGGCCGCTCGTTGCTGCCGTCGGCATTGGCAACGTACAGCACCAGCTTCGAGGGCCCGATGCGGTTCATCAACATCACTTCCTTGGCCGGTGCCTGCTTGATGCAGGCCATTGCCAGGATTCCTGCCGCGAAGGCCAGTGCCGGTTTCACGCGACTCATTCCCATCCCCATGAGATCTCTCCAGTCCTTGAAAACATGCAGGCGGGTCAGCCCGCCCGCCCGAGAAGTTCCGGCAGGTGCCGGCGCACATTGCCGGCGTAGATTCCTGCCCGTTCGTCCGCCGAATAGACCCCGGCCGCCTGCAGGCCCTGCACGTGTTCCAGCGTGGTGCGGAAGGGATAGTCGGAACCGAACACGATGTGGTCCACCGGCACCAGTGACTTCAGGGCGCGTGAAGGTATGGCGTGGGTGGATTGTGCGATGTCATAGAAGAAGCGTGACGCGGCGGCGCGGTAGCCGTCCGGCGCCTGGTTGCGCATGGCCGGGTTGCGGTCGGCGCCCTCGAAGCGCTCCATCAGGAAGGGCATGGTGCCGCCGGAGTGGCTCCAGATCATGCGCACGCCGGGGAAACGACGGGCGGCGCCCTTGTAGATGTAGTTGGTGATCGCCCGGGTGGTGTCGGTGCCGTACTCGATCAACGTGTCGGCAATGCCGCTGAGCAGGTTGGTGCAGCAGTCGGCCGTGTTCGGGTGGATGTAGACCACCGCCTTGCGGCGGTTGAGTTCCTCGAACACCGGATCGAAGCGCGGATCGCCCAGCCAGGCCGTGCCGTAGCTGGTGTACAGGCCCACGCCCGGTGCCTTCAGCGTGTCGAAACCGTACTCGATCTCCTTCAGCGCCGAGTCCGGATCATCCATGGGCAGGGCCAGGAAGTAGCCCAGCCGTCCGGGATGATCGGACGCCAGCTTCGCCGCGTCCTCGTTGATGCGGCGGGCCAGCGAGCGGGCGCGCTCGCCGGTGTCCGGGACGCCCGGCGTGGTGATAGACAGCAGCGAGCGCGTGACGCCCGCGGCCTCCATGTCCTCCAGGTGCTTCTGCACGGACCAGGACGCCATCGGGCCGGGCAGGCCCAGCTGCCGCAGCGTCTCCGGCTGGAAGTGCGCATGCACGTCGATGATGGCCTCGGGGTTGTCGCGCGCCTCGCCGCTGAACGACAGCGGCGAGACGGCAAGCGCGGACAGGCCCAGCAGCAGGCGTCGGCGCGAAAGGGGGGCGGTGGCGCCGGCGGCCGCGAGGGCCGCCGGCCCATGCCCATCACGACCGGCCGGGATGGGCGACTTCATGGCCGCCAGGTGAGCTGCACGCCCACCTGCCGCGGAGTCGGCGCGTTGATGGTGCGGCCGAATGCATAGGACTGGAACTCGCTGCAGTCGGCGTTGGTGCACTGCGAGCGTCCGCCGGTCATGCCGCCCTTCTTCACGTCGGTGGCGTTCAGCGCGAACAGGTTCACGTCGAACGCATCCCACTGCAGGCCCAGCCTGAGGTTGAACATCCCCTGCGACGGGATGCGGCTGGAGTCGGGTGAGTAGGTCGGCGTGCCCGGGATGGCGGTGAGGTAGTCGTCGAACCAGCGGTAGTCGACGCGGAAGTAGCCATTCCCCACGGTACTGAAGTTGAACGAGTACTGCGCCCCCAGGTTGACCGTCCAGGTCGGCTGGAAGAACTTCTGGCCGTCCTGGGCGACGACCATGTCGCCCGTTCCGCCCAGCGTGCCCTGGGGAATGACCAGCGAGGAGGTGTACTTGGCCTCGGTGCGCTGGACGGCGGCGTTCAGCGTCAGCGGCCGCACCGGGCGGACCTGGGCCTCGACCTCCACGCCGCGGCTGCGAGCCTTGGGAACGTTGAACACGGCGCCATCGCCCATGAAGACGTAGGTCTGCACGTTCTTCCAGTCGAGGTTGTAGATGGCGGCATTGACCTGCGCGCGGCCGTCCCAGAACCCGGTCTTGCCGCCGAGTTCATAGCTCCAGACGGTGTCCGAGTCGTAGGTCCGGGGCAGCACGTCACGGGTCAGGCCGTACTGCTGCAGGAGGAAGCCGTCAGCCGCCGAGGTGAGTGCCTGGTTCACGCCGCCGGGGCGGAAACCCTTGGCCGCCGTGAAGTACACCTGGGATTCAGGCGTGATGAAGTACTGCGCCGAGAGCTTCGGCGTGACCGGGGTCTCCGAGACGGACCCGGTGACCAGCGTGTCCTGAGGTGATGCAGCGAAGGCGTTGGGCCCGTAGTTGGACTGCGTGTAACTGGTGGTCACGTAGGTGACGCGGACGCCGGCCGACAGGCGCAGCTTGTCGGTTGCGCGCCAGGTCACGTCGGCGAAGGCCGCCTGCTCCACGTCCTGGATGGACTCGTAGATGTTGGAGAAGAAGCCTTCGAAGGGTATTCCGTAGCGCTCGGAGATGGTGGTGCCGGACAGCTGCTGGAAGCCCTCGTCGGAGGCTTCGGCATACTGGGTCACCCGGGCGCGGGCATTGGAATAGTAGGCGCCCACGACGTAGCTGAGGGTGTTTTCGGGCGCGGAGGCCAGTCGCAGCTCCTGCGAGAACACGTTGCGGCGGTTGTTGGTGTTGGTGCGGATGATTGCGCCCAGTCCCAGCCCGTCGACCGATCCTGTGATGTTGGGGTTGTACCCGACGCCATAGAAGATCACCGGGATGGTGTTTTCGCCGGGCGCGTTGACACGGGCCGTGCCGGCAACGTGCAGGACGAAGCCCACCGGGAAGTTCTGCGGACTCTGCCCGCGGCTCAGGTCAGTGGTGAAGGAACTCACGGAGGTCAGCTTGAGGTCGTCCCTGACCTGCCACTCGAAGGTGCCGCTGCCGATCTCCATGTCGGTACGCGTGGGGGTCCGGCCCATGGCCAGCGACTGGAAGCGTTCCAGTTCAAACGGACCAACGGTGTACCCCGGCGCCAGGTAGCCGTTGGGGATGCCGAAACAGGCCGGGCCGGGCAGGGCAATGACGATCGACCGGTCGCCCGGGGTCGGCGCATTGATGATCGCGTCACGGTTGAAGCAGACCGGATCGACCTGCAGCTGCCCCGGTTCCGACAGGTTGTAGGAACCTCCCAGCTGGTCGGTCTTGTCGACGGACTTCATGTACTGCAGCGTCAGTTCGGTGCGATCAGTGGGCTTCCAGGTCATTGCCAGGCGGCCGGCACGCACGTTGCCGCTGTTGGCGTTCTCGTCGTAGATCTCGTTGGTGCGGTAGTCGGTCAGGTCGATGTAACCGCCCGTCTTGCGGGCAAAGATGCTGGCCCGGAAGCCGAGCTTGCCTTCGACAAGGGGGCCGCCGAAGGCCACGCCACCCTCGTAGCTGGGATCGCCGCCCTTGGTGCTCATCCACTGGGCGCGGCCGTAGCCTGAATACTCCGTGAGGCTCGGGCGGGCCTGGATGTAGCGGATCGTGCCGCCTTCCGAACCGCCGCCGAACAGCGTGCCCTGCGGGCCGCGCAGCACCTCCACGCGCTCCAGGTCGAACAGCGGCGGCACCGGCGTGCCGTTCTGCGATGCGAAGGCCGCGGCCGAGCGCTTCTGCAAGGAGGTTTCGTCGAGGTAGAAGCCGGTGGTCGCCGCCGTGGCGCTCTGCTGGCGGATGCCGCGGATCGCGACGTTGACATTACCCGAGGCTTCGCGCCCTGACAGGCGCAATCCCGGCACCACGCCTTCAAGGTCGGCGATATCCAGAATACCGCGCTGATCAAGCTGTTCCTGTGTCTGCGCCGTCACCGCGAGGGCGACACGGTTGACGCTGTCGGACTGGCGGGTGGCGGTCACCACCACTTCTTCCAGCGCGTAGTCATCCGTGTCTGGCGCGGACTGGGCTGCGAGGACAGGGCCCGCCGCTCCGAGCGCGGCGGTGGAAAGGATCAGGCGAACACTTCGACGGATCGAACGCATCGTGGCCCCCTGTTGCACGTGCATCTGCACGTGAATCGTTGTTGTTGTACGCCCGAGGGTTAATTCCTTCGGGTAGGAAATCTATAACACCGAATCCCTGCGATGTGAACAAGAATTCCTTGCAGCGGGATTTTCTTGACGACGCAACCTGCGTCGGGGTGCTGCGGCAAAGGGCAGGCGCCCCGGATGGGGCGCCTTAAGAACTGACGGTTATTGGCGCCAGGACTGACGCCGTGCGATCACTTGTCCTTCGGCTTGATCTTGTCGAGCTCGGCCTGGAGCTTGGCGAGGTTCTCGTCGCTGAGCGCATCCGGCTCGTACTGCTGGATGGCCTTCAGCGTCAGCTCGCGGCCCATGGTCTGGAACATCTCGTTCGCATAGACCGTGGGGATCATCTTCTTGAGTACTTCGTTGGCGGCCGGATCATCCAGCAGCACGCCCACCTGGGTATCGTTCACCGAGTAGCCCTTGGCATCGGCGGCGAGGGTGATGGCCGGCACCGCGGTGGCCACGAGCACGGTGGCAACCAGGCTTCGAACGGTCCTTTTCATTGCTTCTTCTCCTTGGAATTGCGCCCGCAGGGGCGATGGGTTGACTGGCGGATTCTCACACGAAAATTCATTCACGCAGGAATATCCTGCAGGAGGATGCCGTGGCAGTGGTCGGCGGGCGCCCTTCAGCGTCCCTCGGCGGGGAGGACGGTGACCGTGCCGGTCACGGGATCGAACATGATGCGCGCCTCGCCGCGTTCCACCGCATTGCGCAATTGCGCCACCTTCTGTTCAAAGGTCAGCTCCACCTCGCCGTAGTCGGTGCCCTCACGCAGCACCACGCTCTCAAGCACCCCTTGCAGTACTTCGGGGGAGAGCAGTCCGTGCGGGATTTCCACGCTCATTCCGGCCCGGCGAAGCGGGTGGCCCACAATCCGTCGAGCACCGGCGGGCGCGGGCGGGGAGCCTCAGGCTGGATGGGAAAGTTCGACAGCACCGCGCCGCGCCAGTCGCGGATGACCCGCCGCGACAGGCGCCAGGTCCCGCCATCACGCACCAGCTCGTCCTCGTAATAGCCCATGACGTGCAGCCGGTGCGGGCCGTCGCCCACGGCCAGCGCCACCAGCACATAGGAGCGGGCACGCGCACCTTGCGGCACAGGCTCGACGATGATGTTGCTGACATGGTGCTGCCGCCCGGCCGACTGGGGCTGGGCCCGGAACCAGGCAATGAAGCGGCGCAGCGCTTCGTGCCCGCGCCAGGTGCCCGGCTCCTGGAAGGCCTCCCAGGCCAGCTCCGCGTCCGGCGTGAAGCAGGAGATGAATCCGTCCTCGTCGCCCGTGTCCAGGCTCCACGCGTATCGCGCCAGCACCTCGTGGATCTCGATACGGTCGGCGGCCGTGAGTGTCATAGCCCTCGAGTCTGACATGCCGGGGCTCACGTGACCTCGTAGTACTCGAACACCGAGCTGGCGCCGCGCCGTTCGCCGAGCCCGACGAACAGGGTACGCGCCAGCCACTCGTGCGGCCCCTCCGGCACTTCAAAGCGCGGCGTCACGCGACAATAAGTTTCCCCGGGTCGCACCGGCTGGCCGGATTCGATGCGTGCCAGCACCTCGGGCGAGGACCAGGCGATGCCCTGGTTGTGGATGTAGATGGGCGTACCGTCGCTGGCCTCGAGCTGGTAGTGCGCCTCGAACTCGACCAGACCGCCGGGCCAGAATCGCGGCCAGTCGCCACCGGACTGCGGCAGCACGCGGCCGGTGAGGCGCGGGCCGGAGATCTCGCCGCCTTGAACCGCCACGAAGCCGCGCCGTCCGGCGCGATGCGCGGGCTGGAAGCGCAGCCGCGGTCCGTCATCGAAATGCAGCACGATGCGGAACGCGAACTTCAGTTCCGGGCGTTCCAGCAGCGGTGAATCAGGTGGCATGGCGGACCTCCGCGCGCCGCGGTGCGCGCCACAGCCATAGTGCCGCGGCGGCCACGAGCAGGAAACCCGCCAGCACCAGGATGCCGGCCACGTGCGTGCCGGTTACCTCCAGCAGCCAGCCCAGCATCGAGGGCCCGACGATGCCGCCGGCCGTGCCGGCCATGCTGATGGCCGCGATCACACCCACCGGCACGTGGCCGCCACCGATGTCCAGCGCCTGCGGCACGGTCCAGAACACGCCCTGCGTGGCGCCGAAGCCGAAGCCCGCCACCACCAGCAGTGCCAGCACCGCCATTCCCTCGGGCAGGAACACGGCCACGGCCAGCGCAATGCCCGCCAGCAGCGAGCCCGCGGCCGAATGGCGCAGGCGCTCGCCGCTGCGGTCGGACAGGCGCGCGTTCAGGAACAGGCCGGCCACCACGCCGGCCTGGGGCAGGGCGCTCAGGGTGCCGATCAGGAACTCGCTGCGCGCCAGCGACAGCGAGCGCACGATCTGCGGCAGCCAGTACACCAGCGCATACGAACCGGTCATCACCAGGAACCACACCGCGCAGCACAGCCAGATGCGCGCATCGCCAAGCCCCTGGTGCCAGGGCAGGCCCGGCGGCGCGGAGCCGTCGCGCTCGGCCTCGATCTGCGCCTCCAGCGCGGCGCTTTCATCGGCTGACAGCCAGCGCGCGTGGCGCGGCCGGTCCACGAAGTAGAAGGCCGCCACCACGGCGAACACGAAGTTGGGGATGGCGGACACCAGGAACATCCAGCGCCAGCTGGCCAGCTGCAGCGGATTGTCCATGCCCAGCAGCCAGCCGCAGATCGGCCCGCCCACCACCAGCGAGAAGGGCACGGCGGCGAGCGCCACCGCCATGGCGCGGGCGCGGGTGGCGCGGGGTGTCCACTGGCTGATGTACCAGGTCATGCCGGGTGCGAAGCCGGCCTCGGCCATGCCGAGCAGGAAGCGCGCCACCATGAAGCCGGTGGCGTCCTGCACCCGCGACATCAACACGCCCGCGATGCCCCACACCGACATGGACAGCAGCAGCCACGGGCGGATGCCCATCCGCCGGAGCAGCAGTGCATGCGGATACTGGAACAGCAGGTAGGCAAGGAAGAAGGTGCTGACGCCCAGCCCGAACACCGTCGGCGACATGCCAACGTCCGCCGACATGAGCTGGCCGGCGAAGCTGACATTCATCCGGTCGATGGAGTTGATGAAGGTCAGCAGCGCGATGGGCAGCAGCAGCCGCCACAGCGTGCGCGCGTACAGCCTCTCGCCGGCGCCGGTCGGCACGGATGGACCAGGGTTCATGGATCAGAAGGTCGAGCGCGTGGTGGCGCCGTCCATCACGATGTTCTGGCCGGTGATGTAGCCGGCGTATTCGCTGCACAGCCAGGCCACCAGCGAGCCCACCTCGCGCAGCTCGCCGAAGCGCCGGGCGGGGATCTGGAAGGCTTCGACGAACTTCTCCACTTCCTGCTCGTAGGTCGTGCCATTGCGCTGCGCGGCGGTGTTGAGCTGCAGCTGCACCGCGGCGGAATGGAACATGCCGGGCAGCACATTGTTCAGGGTCACGTTGTCCGGCGCCACGCGCCGGGCCAGTGCGCCGGTGTAGTTGGCCAGCGCGGCGCGCGGTGCGCCGCTCAGGATGCGCAGCTCCAGCGGGTACTTGGCGGCGATGGAGGTGATGTTGACGATGCGGCCCCAGCGGCGCTTGACCATGCCCGGCAGCACGGCCTCGATGAAGCGCACCGGGCTCATCAGGCCGATGTCCAGCGCGGACTGCCACTGTTCCGGCGTGATGGCGCGATGGTCCGGCGTCAGCGGCGGTGGCGAGCAGGTGGCCACGAGGATATCCGGCTCCGGGCAGGCCTCCAGTACGCGCTGGCGGCCCTCGTCGGTGCTGTGGTCGGCGGCCACCGCGGTCACCGAAACGCCATGGCGGCGCAGCTGCCCGGCGGCCTCCTCGAGGCGTTCGCGCCGGCGCGCGCAGATCACCAGGTCCACGCCCTCCATGGCCAGCATTTCCGCGGCGGCAAATCCCATGCCGGCGCTGGCGCCATTGACGATGGCGCGGCGACCCCTGATGCCCAGGTCCATGTATCCCCCCGTCCCGGTTCGTGATGGGTGAAAAGACTCGCCGGTTCGGGCATCCAAGGCAAGCCCGCCGGAGGCGTTGCAGAGGCATGCACCGGAAGGGCGCACGGTGATATACCTGCGCCTCCCCTGGGCAAGATGGAAATGAACATGCGTCGCGCACTGCTTCCCGGATTGATGCTGCTGCTGGCTGCCTGCACGGGAAAACCGCCCGGCCAGGTGGATGCGGCGCGACTGATGGCCGTGGACAAGGAGCCGGGGCAGTGGCTGGCGCTGGGCCGCAACTGGCAGGGTGACCGCTTCTCGCCGCTCACGCACATCAACGACGGCAACGTGGCCAGGCTGGGCTTTGCCTGGGAGTACGAGTTCCGCTCGCGGCGCGGCCGGGTGGAACACGGGCAGGAGGCCACGCCACTGGTGATCGATGGCGTCATCTACGCCTCCGGTCCGTGGGGCTCGGCCATCGCCGTGGATGCGCGCACCGGCAAGGAGATCTGGCGCTACGACCCCGACGTCGACGGCAGTTACAACCGCAAGGCCTGCTGCGACGTGGTCAGCCGCGGCCTGCAGGTCTGGCAGGGCCGCGTGTACGTGGCCACGCTCGACGGCCACCTGGTCGCGCTGGACGCCCGTGACGGACGGGAGATCTGGAAGGTGGACACGCTGATCGACCGCGACCTTCGTTCCTACAGCATCACCGGCCCGCCGCAGGTCGCCGGTGACGTGGTGGTGGTGGGCAACAGCGGCGCCGAGTTCGGCGTGCGCGGCTACATCACCGCCTACGACCTGCAGACGGGCGAGCAGCGCTGGCGCTTCTTCACCGTGCCGGGCGATCCGGCCAAGGGGCCGCCGGAGCATCCCGAGATGGAGATGGCGCTGGCCACGTGGTCGCCGGATTCGGACTGGGCATCGGGCCTGGGCGGCACGGTATGGGGCGAGATGAACTACGACCCCGAGCTCGACCTGCTGTACGTGGGCACCGGCAATGCCTCGCCGCTGGCGCCCTGGTACCGCAGCCCGGGCGGCGGCGACAACCTGTTCCTGGCTTCCATCCTCGCCATCCGGCCCTCCACCGGCAGGCTGGCCTGGTACTACCAGACCACGCCGGGCGAGATGTGGGACTACACCGCCACGCAGAACATGATCCTGGCGGACCTTGAGATCGACGGGCGCGTACGCAAGGTGCTGATGCAGGCGCCGAAGAACGGCATCTTCTACGTGCTCGACCGCGAGACCGGCGAGTTCATCTCCGGCAAGCCCTATGTGTTCGTGAACTGGACCACGGGGCTGGACGAGAAGGGCCGCGCGAGGATCAATCCCGAGGCCACTTACGAGAAGGGTCCCACGCTGGTGTTCCCCACCGGTGCCGGCGGCCACAACTGGCCGCCCATGGCCTTCAACCCGCAGACCGGGCTGGTGTACATCCCGGCACGCGAGTCCGGCATGGTGATGGGGCCGCAGCCGGGCGAGTACCGCTGGCAGCCGGGTCGCACGAATTCGGCGCACCACATCGCCTTCAGCTTCTTCGTCGACCTGCTCTCGCCGCCGGAGCGGGCGCAGTACGACGCGGTGATCGCCGCGCGCCCGAACCTGCCCGACCCCGCCACCCGCGAGTTCCTGCTCGCATGGGACCCGGTGCGGCAGGAGGAGCGCTGGCGCGTGCCCATCGGCAGCTCGGAGCTGGCCGGTGGCGGCGTGCTGACCACGGCGGGCAACCTGGTGGTGTTCGGCACCTCGGCAGGCAAGCTGCTGGTGCTGTCGGCCGACAAGGGCGAACTGCTGAAGGAAATCGAGGCGGGCACCGGCATCATGGCGGCGCCGGTGAGCTACGAGATCGACAAGGAGCAGTACATCGCCGTGCTGGCCGGCTTCGGCGGCGCGATGGCGCCCATGTATCCGCGTGAAAGCGCCGCATACCGCTACCAGAACTACGGGCGGCTGCTGGCCTTCAGGCTCGACGGTGGCGCAACCCCGCTGCCGCCGCTGCGCCAGCCGCAGCAGACCCCGCCGCCGCCGGAACTGCCCGACCTGACGCCGGAGCGCATCGGACGTGGCGCGGGCCATTTCTTCACCTACTGCGTGTTCTGCCACGGCGCGCGCGGCGAGGCGAGGCTGTCGGCCTATCCGGACCTGTTCCGCATGCCGGCGGCCACGCACCAGGCCTTCACCAGCATCGTGCATGGTGGCGTGCTGGCGCCCAATGGCATGGCCAGCTTCGCCGACGTGCTCAGCCTGGAGGATGTGGCGGATATCCAGGCGTTCCTGGTGGCCGAGCAGGCCGCCCTGCATGCGGAGGAGAATGCCGCGCGGCAGTAGGGGCAGTCGCGCGGCAGCGCGCCGGAGCGAGGCTGCCCCGTACGGTTGCCGCGGGGCGGTCATAGCTTCCAGGTCTCGCGGCGCGCGACGCTGCGGGTGATACTTGCCCTCCCGCGACAGGAGCGTTGCCGCGATGCCCGATCCAATCCAGCTTGAATGGCTGATGACCGCCGAGGTGCAGGTGCTTCGGCCCGTGCAGGTGGGCCAGGTTCCCACCGGCTTTCACCAGGGTGTGCCCATCGGCACGGGATCCTTTGCCGGGCCGCGCCTGCGCGGCACCGTCATCCCCGGTTCCTATGACTGGCAGCTCATCCAGTCGGACGGCATCGCGCGCCTGGATGTTTCCGGCGCCATGCTGACCGACGATGGCGTGACCATCCGCGTGTCCAGCAAAGGCATGCGCCACGGCCCTCCGGCAGTCATGGCGCGCCTGAATGCGGGCGAGGTGGTGCCGCCGGACCAGTACTACATGCGCGCGCTGGCGCGCTTCGACGCACCCGCGGGACGCTACGAGTGGCTGAACAAGGCCCTGTTCGTGTCCTGGGGGGAGCGCTACGCGGACAAGGTCGTCATCCACTACTACCAGGTGCTCTGAACATGCAGCGCGAAGAATCCGGTTTCCAGGGCCCCGATCCGCTGCGCCGCGCGCTGATGCAGGGTGGCCTGGTCATCGCCGGCGGGTTCATCCTGGCCGGCAGGAAGGCGGCCGCGGCCGAGGCGCTTTCGCCGCCGGCCTACAACCCGTCCACGCAGTACGCCTTCACCATCCTCGCCACCATCGCCGACACCCTGCCGGTGGGCGACACGGCCACCGGCCAGATCCGCGCGATACCGATCACGGGCGGCGAGGTGAAGGGCGAGGGCGTGGCCGGGCGCGTGGTCCCGGGTGGTGCCGATTGGCAGCGCACGCGTCCGGATGGCGTCACCGAGCTGGAGGCCACCTACGCCATCCAGATGTCCGATGGCACGGCGGTCAAGGTGGTCAATCGCGGCATCCTGGTGCCGCCGTCGCAGGAAGGCGCTGCACCGTACTTCCGCACTGCAATAGAATTCACCGCGCCCACGGGCAAGTGGCAGTGGCTGAACGAAGCCATCTTCCTGTGCAGGGCCGGCCTGGCGCCGGACCGCGAGCGCACTGTCCAGATCGACGTTTTCAAGCTGGTGTGAACGACGCGGCCCTGCGCCGCTGACAGACCGACAACAACAACGGGGGAATCGTGGCAAATCCTGTGGATGGAGCGCGTGGTCGCATCGCGCTGATGGTGGCGCATTGCGCCGGCATGGTGGACCTGGTCGCCCTTTCGGTGTGGGTGGGGGCGCTGATCGCGCACTACGGGCTCAATCCGCAGCAGGCCGGCGGCCTGCCGACGCTGTTCCTGGTCGGCGCCGTGCTGGCCAGCGTGGTCATCGCGCCGCGCATCCAGCACGTGCGTGGCAAGTGGGTGGCCGCGGCGGGATTCGGCATTTCGGCGCTGGCCTTCGCGCTGGCCGCGAGGACCAGTGCCTATGCTCAGCTCGCGGCACTGCACGCCGTGGCCGGCGCTGCCACCGGCGCCGCGCTGAGCATCACCCACGGCACCATCGCCCGCAGCAGCAACCCGCACCGGCTGTTCGCCATCGTCGGCATGGCGCTGGGCGTGTTCGCGGTGATCTTCCTGGCCGGCGTGCCCCAGCTGATCGGCGCCAGGGGCGGGGCGGTGCTGTTCAATGCCTTCGCCGCCATCATGGCCGCGGGCGCGCTGGTTTCGCTGCTGGCTTTCCCGTCGTTGCCGGCCGCGCCGCGCGAGCAGGCGACGGCAAAGGCGCCGCTGCCGCGGGTGGTCTGGTACGGCGTCATCGGCATCTCCTGCATGACGCTGGTGCAGGCCATGAACTTCAGCTTCCTGGAGAGCGCGGGCCTGGAGCGCGGTTTCGACCGCGCCGCCATCAATGGCGTGCTGGTGGCGCTGGGACTGGTCAACCTGCTGCCGGCCGCGCTGGCGGCGTTGCTGCAGAAGCGCATCGCGGCGCGCAAGGTGCTGCTGGCCGGTCCGCTGGTGCAGCTGCTGATGGCCGGGCTGATCATGCTGTCGCCGGCCTTCGGTCCCTATGCCGTGGGCGGCGCGCTGCTGGCTGCGGTGCTGGTGTTCACGCACACCTTCGCGTTCGGCCTGCTGGCGTCGCTGGACACCAGCGGCCGCACGCTCACCGGCACGCCGGCCATGCTGATGATCGGCTCGGCGGTGGGGCCCTTCGTGGGCGGCACGCTGGTGAACAGCTTCGGCCACCCGTCGCTGGCGATCGCCTCGGCCTGCCTGGCCGCAGTGGCGGTGGCCTGCTTCTCGCGCCTGCCTGCGAAGGGGTGAGGGGCGTCAGCCGCCCCTGAAGCCCATCGACACGGCCAGCTCGTCGCTGCCGTACTCGAGGAAGATCTCGCGCCGCTGGATGCGCCACTGGCCATCGATCTTCACGTAGCGGTCCACGTAGCGGGAGATGCTCAGGATGGCCGGCCCGACCTTGCCCTTCTTCACCACGGTGGTGACGTAGCAGGTGCCCTCGGCGCTGTCCGGGCCGTGCAGCTTCACCTGGGCGTTGGTGATCAGGTGGCGCATGATCGAGCCGGTGCGGCCGCGCGCGTCGGTTTCGGTGTAGCGCTCGTGGTCGCGCACCGCCTGCCCGATCAGCGCCTCGCGGCCCTTCACCACCACGGGGCCGCCGCCGACTGCAATTTCGCCATCCGGCGTGAACAGGTCGGCGTACTCCTCCGGCGTGCCCATGTCGTGCACGGTGCCGTACAGATCCATCAGCTCGCGGATCATCAGCCGGTCGGCGGCCTGCTGCAGGGCAGGATCCACCGGCGGCGCCGGAGATTGCGCCGAGCATGCGGCCAGGGCGCCGCAGATCAGCAGGGTGGTGAGTCGGTCAGTCGCGGGAAGTCTCATGATCATTCTCCTGCGTGTCATCGGTCCCTAAGGGCCGTTGCGGCGCATTGAACCCCCTCGTGCAGTTGTGTGCTGCAGCGCGCCGCATTGCATTATAGTCACGCATGGCTGCGCATCCCGCGGCCGCAACGACTATCAGTAATCAGTAATTGGGGGTTGCCATGCGAATGGTCCGTCGACTCGGGCTTTCTGTTCTTTTCATGATCCCGGCGCTGGTGGCCGTGAATGCCACGGCGCATCACTCCACGGCCGAGTTCGATTACACCAAGCAGGTCACGATCAAGGGAAAGGTCAAGGAAGTGCAGTGGACCAACCCCCACTCGTACATCCAGCTGCTGGTGGATGACAAGGACGGCAAGCAGGTGCAGTGGTCGGTCGAGATCGGCTCGCCGTCGATCAACATCGACCTGGGCTGGAAGAAAAACAGCGTGAAGCCCGGCGACGAGGTCACCATGCTGCTTTCGCCCGCGCGCAGCGGCAAGCCGTACGGCACGCTGAGGATCCTGACCTTCCCTGATGGACGCGAGCTGAAGGGCGTGGCCGCCAGGGTCCGCCAGCCGGCCGCTGGCCAGTGAGGGGGCAAGCCATGATGCAGATGCATGCCCGGTTGAAGGGCGGGCTGGCTGTTGCGGGCATGCTGCTCGCGGGAGTGCTGGCGGGCTGTGGCAGCAGCAGCGAGGTGGTCCAGGGACCCGATGCCGTGCTGGGCGTGTGGGTGCCGGATGCCGCGCCGACGCAGCTGCTGACGGCGGATGGCAAGGCCCCGCCGCTCAACGAGGAAGCGGCGGAACTCTACAAGGTGCGCCTGGAACGCTTTGCGGCCGGCGATACCTCGCATGACCAGAGCAGCTGGTGCGCGGGTCCCGGCATGCCGAGGATGCTCACCATGCCGTACCCGTTCGAGATCCGCCGCGATGGCGATTACCTCGCCTTCCTGCACGGCTGGTACCGCTGGCACCGGATCGTGGACCTGAGCGGTGCCGAGTTCGATGCCCGCCTGCCGCTGACCATGGGCTACCCGGTGGGGCACTGGGAGGGCGACACGCTGGTGATCCGCACCGTGGGCCTGAGCGACGTGACGGTGCTCGATGCGGCGGGCCTGCCGCATTCGGAGGAAATGGTGCTGACCGAGCGGCTGCGCGTGCTGCGCGACGGCCGGCTGGAGAACCGCATCACCATCGAGGACCCGGAGACCTTCACCGCGCCCTGGGAGACGGTGCTTTACTTCCACCGCGACCCGGCCGCGACGGTGACCGATGATGTCTGCCCCGATCGCGTCGCCCGTGGCGAGCCGGCGGTGCGCAAGGACCTGCCGCCGGCGGGCAAGGCCGCCAAGGCCACGGCCAGGGCGGCGGCCGAGCCGGTTGCCCCGGTGCCGGGCTTCAGCGGCATGTGGGAGCCGGTCACCTTCGGCATCCTGGTGCCGGAGGCGAAGCTGTCGGATGCCGGCAAGGAGATGGTGGACCGCGCGGCGGCCGCGATGGCCAGCGGCAGCATCATGCACACGGCGTGGACTTCCTGCCGCCCGGGTGCGATCTCGGCCATGACCATGCCGCGCGAGAAGATCCTCGTGATGCAGTCGGGCGATGAGGTCACCCTCCTGTTCGAAATGCCGCGCATGATCCGGCGCATCCGCCTCAATGCCGAGCATCCGGCGCAGCTCGAGCCCAGCTACATGGGGGACTCCGTGGGCCGCTGGGAAGAGGGCACGCTGGTGGTCGATTCCATCGGCTTCAACGGCTACGCCGAGCTCGATGCGCGGGGACAGCCCACCAGCCCGGACCTGCACACCGTCGAGCGCTTCACGCTCTCGGAGGACGGCAGCCGCATCAACATCGAGGTGACCATCACCGATCCGGCGTACTACACGGAACCGTTCACCATCAAGCGCTCGTGGAAGCGCAGCGAGGCGCGGCATCCGGCGGAGTACGACTGCATGGAGAACCCGCGTTCGGAGGACTTCGAGCACGCGTACTACGTGCGTGACCTCTATCGCCCGGTCTGCATGCGCATCGAAGGGGAGGGAATGGAACCCTCGCGGATGGTCTGCAAGGCACACGAGAACTGATCCGACGCAGTTCCCGCCAGCACGGGCCGGACGCCAGGGGAGGGGCGCATGATGAAAGGCCGATGGATCGCAGCCGGAGTGCTGCTGGCGATACTGGGGGGTTGCGGGCAATCGCCCCGACCCTCCGAATCGGTGACGGCACCGGGCAATGATGCCGGTGTCGTCACCCTCCACGTGGACGCGGGCACTTCCGGCCCGGTCATCAGCCGCCACCTGTTCGGGCAGTTCGCCGAGCATCTCGGGCACGGCATCTACGGCGGCGTCTGGGTGGGGCGGGATTCACCCATTCCCAACACCCGCGGCATCCGCAACGACGTGGTCGAGGCGCTGCGCGCCATCAAGGTGCCAAACGTGCGCTGGCCTGGCGGCTGCTTCGCCGACTACTACCACTGGCGCAACGGCATCGGCCCGCGCCGTGCGGTCACGCTGAATCCGGACTGGGGCGGGGTCACCGAGCCCAATACCTTCGGCACCCACGAGTTCCTCGACTTCGCCGAGCAGATCGGCGCCGCGCCCTTCATCTCCATCAACGTGGGGTCCGGCACGGTGCAGGAGGCCGCGGACTGGCTGGAGTACATGACCAGCGACCAGCCCACCACGCTGGCGCAGGAGCGCGCCGCCAACGGGCGCAAGGAGCCCTGGAAGATTCCCTTCCTCGGCATCGGCAATGAATCCTGGGACTGCGGCGGCAACATGACGCCGGAGTTCTATGTCGACCTGATGAAGATGCATGCGCGCTTCGCGCGCAACTACCACCCCGGGCAGCAGGAAGGCGAGGAGCGCATGCTGCGCATCGCGGTGGGCCCGGGCGGCGGCGAGCCGCGCTTCACCGAGTGGACCGAGACGGTGATGAAGGCCTGGGCCAACCGCAAGTGGAGCTGGGACATCGAGGGCATCTCGCTGCACAACTACACGGTCATCGACTGGGATGACAAGCACGTGGCCACCGGGTTCGACGAGCAGGGCTACGCCGAGATCCTGCAGGCCACGCTGAAGATGGACGGGCTCATCCGCCAGCACACCGACATCATGGACCGCTACGACCCGGATCGTCAGCTGGCCCTCGCGGTGGACGAGTGGGGCGCCTGGTATGCGCCGGCGCCGGGTTCCAATCCCGGGTTCCTCGAGCAGCAGAACAGCCTGCGCGACGCCATCCTCGCGGCACTGAACCTGAACATCTTCGCCCGCCATGCCGGGCGCGTGCGCATCGCCAACATCGCGCAGATGGTCAATGTGCTGCAGGCCATGATCCTGACGGACGGGCCGAAGATGCTGCTGACGCCCACGTACCACGTGTTCCGGCTGTACGTGCCCTTCCAGGATGCCACCTTCGTGCCCGTTTCCTTCGACGCGGGCACGTGGAGCTGGAACGGCATCTCGCTGCCGCGCATCGATGCCATCGCCGCGCGCGACGGGGAGGGCAACCTGGTGCTGTCACTCACGAATGTGGATCCACACCGGCCTGCCTCGATCGAAGCCACGCTGGACGGCACCACGGCCAGCGCCGTGAGCGGCCAGACGCTGACCGGGCCGGCAGTCGACAGCATCAATACCTTCGAGGCCCCCGACGTGGTGACGCCCAGGCCGCTGGAGGCGGTGCTGGAAGAAGGGCGCCTGAAGGTGACCGTGGAGCCCAGGTCCGTGAGCGTGCTGGTGATCAAGCCATGAGGTCGATGACGATGAGCCTGAGAACCCTGAAGAGATTGTCCGGTTCCCTGGTGCTGGTGCTGATGGCCGTTCAGGCGTCGGCCCAGGTGCAGACGCTGGTGCCGCCGGTGGTGGAGGGCGCGGCCAAGGCCCGCCTGGAGCGGATCAAGGTTCCCTCGGCGCAGATCGCCGGCAACCTGCTGCGCACGCCCCCGGATCGCGACGTGATCGTGGTCCTGCCGCCGGGCTATGACCGCGAACCGGCCCGTCGCTATCCGGTGGTCTATGCGCTGCACGGCTACTCCATCGGCGCGGAGCAGTGGATCAAGGAGATCCACATCCCGCAGACCGCGGAGGGTGCATTCGCCAAGGGCACGCCGGAGATGATCATCGTGCTGCCCGACAGCAAGAACGTGCACAACGGCGCGTTCTATTCGAACTCGGTCACCACCGGCAATTTCGAGAACTTCATCGCCGAGGAGCTGATCGAGTACATCGACTCGCACTACCGCACGCTGGCGCGGCCGGAGAGCCGCGGGCTGGTGGGGCACTCCATGGGCGGCTACGGCGCCTCGCGCATCGGCATCCGCCGCGCCGAGCGCTATGGCGCCCTGTACCTGATGGCCCCCTGTTGCCAGAGCCCGATGGGTTCGCGCGGCCTCACCGCTGAACAGGTGAAGCAGCTGGAGTCACTGCCCTCGCCGGAGGCCGGCGCCGACCTGCCGTTCGGGCCGCGCGGCACGCTGGCGCTGGCGTCTGCCTGGTCGCCGAACCCGAACAAGCCGCCGCTGTACATCGACCTGCCGGTGGATGCGGAAGGCAAGGAGCGGCCGGAGATCGTCGCCAAGTGGATCGCCAACTCGACGCTGTCCTTCCTCGACCAGTACATCTGGAAGGTGCGCCGCTACAGGGCGATTGCCATGGACGTGGGTGACAAGGACGGCCTGGTCACCGACACGCGCCGCCTGCACGAGGCCCTGAAGGCCTACGGCATCGACAACACCTTCGAGGTGTACGAGGGTGATCACACCAGCCACGTGGCCTTCCGCATCCAGGACCACGTGCTGCCGTTCTTCGGCAGGAACCTGGACTTCAGCCAGGGGAACTGAAGCGGGAGTTTCGCGAGGTTTTCGATGAATACCGGCGGCAGGAGCTGCCGCCGGGTCGAGGAAGGGAGGGAAGGTCGGCTTCCCTCCGCGGCACTGGACCGGTGGTCCTTACTTGCCGAGGATCTTGTCCAGCGCCGCGGCCACGTGACCCACCGTGCGATCCACGTCCTGCCACTTGTCGAGCCCGAACAGGCCGATGCGGAAGGTGCGGAAATCCGGTCCCTCGCCACACTGCAGCGGTACGCCCGAGGCGGTCTGCAGCCCGACCTCGATGAACTTCTTCCCGCTCTGGATATCCGGATCGGTGGTGTAGCTGACCACCACGCCGGGCGCCTTCCAGCCTTCGGCGGCGACGCTGGGGAAGCCGCGCGATTCGAGCAGCGCCCGCATCTTCGAACCCAGCTCGAACTGCGCCGCGCGCACCTTGTCGAAGCCGATGGCGCGGGTCTCGGCCATCACGTCGCGCAGGCGGACCAGGCCATCGGTGGGCATGGTGGCGTGGTAGGCATGCTGTCCCTTCTCGTAGCCCTCCGCGATCTGCATCCACTTCTTCAGGTCGCAGGAGAAGCTCGAGCTCTGCGTCTCGTCGATGGCCGCGCGGGCGCGCTCGCCCAGCACCACCATCGCGCAGCAGGGCGTGCTGCTCCAGCCCTTCTGCGGTGCGGAGATCAGCACGTCGACGAGGCAGGCACGGATGTCCACCCACACGGCGCCGGAGGCCACGCAGTCGAGCACGAACAGGGCGCCGACCTCGCGAGCGGCCTCGCCGATGGTGCGCAGGTAGTCATCGGACAGCAGGATGCCGCTGGCCGTCTCCACGTGCGGCGCGAACACCACCTTCGGCCGCTCCTTGCGGATGGCCTGGGCTACCTCGGCGGCCGGCGGGGGCGCCCACGGCGCCTGCGGGCCGCTGCCCTGCTGGCGGGCCTGCAGCACCACCGAGCTGGCGGCGATGCCGCCCATCTCGAAGATCTGCGTCCAGCGGTAGCTGAACCAGCCGTTGCGGACGATGAGCACCTTCTGGCCCTGGCCGAACTGGCGCGCCACGGCCTCCATGCCGAAGCTGCCGCTGCCCGGCACGATGGCGACACTGGTGCCGCCGTACACCTCCTTCAGCGTGGAGATGATGTCCTGCATGACGCTGATGAAGCGCCGGGACATGTGGTTCAGCGCGCGGTCGGTGTAGACGACCGAGAATTCGAGCAGTCCGTCAGGGTCGACGTTGGGAAGAAGGCCGGGCATAAGATTCTCCGTACAGAACCGCCGATTCTATCAGCAGGACGGCTGGTGGTCCGCCGGGGGCCGGTCGACACGCCGGCCGGGCCGGTCTAACCTGCTGCGGACCCGTCGCAAGGCGCGGCCGGGAGGCCTTTTCTCCCGTACGGAATAAACAAATAAGGAGGGGGGATAGATGTTACGACCGCTTCACTGGTTGGCCCTGGCTGCGGCTGCAGGGCTGGTGGGTGGCTGCAACGATGCGCCTTCCCAGGCCCGGGCCGGCAGCGGCTGCGACCGCCAGTGCCTCGGCGAGAAGCTCGATCGCTACCTCGAGGCCGTGGTGACCAACGATCCCTCGAAGGCGCCCCTGGTCTACGGCTTCCGCCAGACCGAGAACGCCATCAACACCGTGCCGGGCAAGGGCGTGTGGCAGAGCGTCACCGGGCTGGGCAACGTGCAGCGCCGCTACTTCGACCCGGTCACCGGCCAGGCCGGCTACTTCGGCACGGTGAAGGAGGGTGACTCCACCGCCATCGTCACGGTGCGGCTGAAGGTGGAGGACGATGCCCTGACCGAGGCGGAGTGGTACATCGCCCGTGAGAACGATCCGGGCATGAACGGGCCGCGCCAGCCGGGCGCGCCGCCGGCCAACCTGCACAACCCGGAGTACCTGGAGCAGAATCCGCCGCCGCAGCGCGTGGTGCCCGAGGCCGAACGCGTGGATCGCGCCACGCTGGCGCGCATCGTCGACAGCTACTTCGACGCCATCACTTCGCATGATCCCTCGGTGGCGCTGGTGCACAAGGGTTGCGGCCGGGCCGAGAACGGCTCGCCCGCTCCGGGCGGTGACTTCCTGCCGCCGGCACCGCCGCGCGGACCGGCGCCGCAGGGACCCGCCGCCGGTCCCGGCGGTGGCCCGGGCGCGCCGCAGCCGGGCGTGGGCAGCCGCGACTGCGTGGCGGGCCTGGAGAACTTCCCGGTCTCGATGGTGGTCGCGCGCCGCATGCCCCTCATCGACGAGGAGGCGCAGATGGTGCTCGCCATGGGCGTGTTCGTCCGCAATCCCGGCGTAGCCACGCCGCGCAACGTGGCCAGCTGGTGGTTCGTGATCGACGAGGCGAGGATCCGCACCACCTACACGGCGATGTTCTACCCGCCGCCGCACCTGGCCGTGCCGAACTGGCCGCCGTACGACGGCAACTGGCCGCTGCCGGCCACCTTCGTGCCGGCCGTCCAGCCGGGCCGCTGAAGGCAAGGACATCCTTCCCGCATCGGCCGGGAGGCCGGGCACTGGCCCGGAACCCGGCCGATGTGCGTATGGCCGCCAGGCGCCGGACACGACAGACTACGCGCGCCATGAATGCGCTGATCCCGATTGCCATCTCTGCCCGCCACGTCCACCTGAGCCAGCAGTCCATCGACCGTTTGTTCGGCCCGGGCCACGTACTGCAGGTGAAGCTGCCGCTGTCGCAGCCCGGCGAGTTCGCTGCGGTGGAGACGGTGGCGCTGATCGGGCCGAAGGGACGCATCGATGGCGTGCGCGTGGTGGGGCCGGCGCGCGCGCAGGACCAGGTGGAACTCTCGCGCAGCGACGAGATTGCCTTGGGCATCGACGCGCCATTGCGGCTTTCGGGCGACCTGGCCGGCACGCCGGGCATCGAGCTCGAGGGCCCCGGGGGCCGCGTGCGCCTGGACCACGGGGTGATCACGGCGGTGCGCCACATCCACATGAGCCCCGGGGACGCGGCCCGCTTCGGCGTGCGCGATCGCCAGCGTGTCAGCGTGGCCATCGACAGCGACGGCCGCGACATGGTGTTCGGCGACGTGGTGGTGCGCGTTTCCCCGCGCTTCAGCCTGGAGCTGCACCTGGACACCGACGAGGGCAATGCGGCCAATGTCGCCGCCGGCGCCACCGCCACGCTGGTGGACGTGACGCCCGACGGGGCGTGAGGCGCGGGCTTGGGCCCGCCCTGGTCAGGACGGACGCCGGGAAACGCGGGTCTTGAAGCCGCGCGGCTTCACCACCAGCACGTCGCAGGGCAGCAGGTCCAGCGTGCGCTCGGCGGTGCTGCCGATCAGCAGGCGGCCCAGTGCACCGCGCGAGATCGCGCCCATGACCACCACGTCGGCGCGCAGGCGCCTGGCGGCCGCCGGCAATGCTTCCTGCGGGAAGCCGGTCTCGATGTGCTGCCGCGCGGGGGGAATGCCCGCGGCGCGCGTGGTCCTTGCCAGCGCCCGTTCGGTGGTGGCGCGGTGGCGCTGCTCGGTGGCGGCATCGACCACCGGTGCGTAGGCATCGCCGATGGCATAGGGCAGGGAGCTGGACAGCGGCAGGTAGGCATGGACCACGTCCAGCCGTCCACCCAGCGCCTCGCTGAACGAACCGGCGATGTCGAGGATGCGGCGGTCCAGGCGCGAGGAGCCGCCGCGCGGATGCAGCGGGTCGATGGCGGCCATCACGCGCACGCTGCGCCAGGGCTTGTTCTGCTTGACGAAAAGCAGCGGCACCGGGCATTCGCGGATCAGCTGCCAGTCCGTGTTGGTGAGGAACAGCCGCGCGCCGAAGGCACGGCGCCGGCTGCCGGCCACGACCAGGTCGGGCTTGCTGCGCAACACCTCGCGCACGATGGCCTCGTGCGGCGGGGCGTCCCAGACGCACTTCAGCTCGACCTTCAGGCCGCGCCTGCGCAGCGGGGCGGCGAGCTTCTGCAGGGCCTCGCGGCTGCGCGCAAGCTTCGCATTCGCGTCCTCGCGCACCACGGCACTGGGGAATCCGGGCACCACGGTGAGCTGCGCGAGGTCGCTGTGGAACAGGGTCAGCTTCGCGCCCGTGTGCTGCGCGATGCCGGCAGCGCGTTTCAGGACGGGTTGGTCACGCTCGCCGGGGAACTCGATGCAGACGAGGATCTTGCGGAAAGGCTGGCTGGACATCGCACCTGGCCTCCACCTGGGAAGATTGCCGAACGGTAGCCGGCCGGGCCGCAGCCCATCATCCGCACAACTACCTACTTCAGAAGGTGCTGGCCTGCGGCTGCGACGCGCCGGCAGTCGCCGGTGCGCCGGCGACGGTTGAACCGGGCGCGCCGGCCTGCGGGCCATTCTCGAGGATCCTGGAGATCTCGATGATCAGTGACTTCACGTCCACGGGCTTGCTGAGCACGCGGCAGGCGTCTTCCTCGGCCAGCTTCAGCAGTGCCGGCGAGGTGTCACCGCTCAGCACCAGCGCGGGCAGCTGCCGGCCGGCCCGGGCGCGCAGGCGGGCGATGGCCTGCAGGCCGGTCTCGCCGCCGCCGAGGTGATAGTCGGTGATGATCAGGTCGGGCAGGCGCGGCGCGGATGCCAGCGCTTCCTCGGCGGCCGAGATGCGCGCCGCCGAGATGGCGGTGTGCCCCACGGTCTTCAGGTAGAACTCGGTGGCCGTGCGCACCGCATCGTCGTCCTCCACCAGCAGCACCAGCGCGCCGGTCGCCTGGCGCGCGGTGCGGATGTCGCGCCGCGGCCGGTGCGTGCGGGTGGAGCTGCCACAGAGCTGGTCGGCGGGGATGCCGACGCGGAAGGTGGTGCCGCGCCCGGGTTCGGAGGCGGCATCCAGCGACAGCCCGAGTTGTGCGGCGATGCGCTTGACGATGGAAAGGCCCAGCCCCACGCCCTCCCGGCCGCGGTTGAGCTGGTAGTACTCATCGAAGATGTGCTCGAGCTGCTCGCTGGTGATGCCGATGCCCGAGTCGGCCACCTCGATGACCAGGCCCTCCGGCCCGCTGCGGCATTCCAGCCGCACGCCGCCGGACTCGGTGAACTTCAGCGCATTGGCCAGCAGGTTCTCCAGCAGCTGGCGGAACAGCGTGCGGTCGGTGCGCAGGTAGCGCAGCTCGGCATTGACCGTCAGGGTCAGGCCCCGCGCCTCGGCCAGCGGCTCGAAGGCACGCTGCAGTGCGCCGAACACCTCGGCGATGCTGACCTCCTCGATCTCGGGCTTGACCGCGCCGGCCTCGAGGCGGCTGAGGTCCAGCAGCGAGTTGAGCAGGTCGGTCATCGCTTCCAGCGCCTCGCTCTGCCGGACCAGCAGTTCCTGCACCTCCGGCTCGGCGATCTGCTGCTGCAGCGCTGCGTTCAGCAGCTGCAGGGCCTGCAGTGGCTGGCGCAGGTCGTGGCTGGCCGTGGCCAGCAACCGGCTCTTGGCGGCGCTGGCGCGATCGGCCTCCTGCTGGGCGGCGCGCAGCACCTGCACGGCCTGGCGCCGGTCGGTGCCGTCGCGCACGGCGGCGGCCACCAGCGCCTCGCCGTTGAGCTGGATGGGGGCGAGGCGGATCTCGGCCGGGAACTCCGAGCCGTCCTTGCGCACGGCCACCAGTTCGGTGGCGGCAGCGCCCATCTCGCGCGTGCGCGGGTTGTGGGAGTAGTCGGCGCGGTGGCGGACGTGGGTGGAGCGCAGGCGCTCGGGCACCAGCCGCTCGATGGACTCGCCCACCAGCTCATCGCGACCGAAGCCGAAGAGCTTCTCGGCGGTGCCGTTGGCCAGGATGATGTGGCCACGGCCATCCACCACCAGCATCGCGTCTGGAGCGAACTCGAAGAGGTTCTCCAGCAGGGCGCTGGGGTACTGCGGTGAGGCCATGGCGTCTGGAAGGTGTTCAGGCCGCCACCGAATGCGCAGGCAGCCGCGGCAGTTATTGTTGCCGTGCGGCTAACATAGCACGAACCGGGGTCAGCGCGCCCCGCAGACGCCGCGCCTGGTGCCGGGTCAGGCCGCCTCGCGATGGGCCGGCGGGTGGCAGATCGATGCCAGCGTCAGGCCGATTTCCTGCCCGCTGATCGCCCGCCGCGGGCGGCTGCTCTCGCGCTCGGCCTCGCGCGCCAGGTCGGCCAGCGTGATCATCCCCACCAGGGAACCTTCTTCGTCGACCACCGGCAGGCGCCGCACCCGGGCCTCGCTCATCAGCCGCTCCACGTCGGCCAGGGAGTCGGTGGCCTTGCAGGTATGCGCCTGCCGGCTCATGGCATCGGCCACGCGCAGGTCGCAGAGGGGGCGCCCCTGGAACAGCGCGGACATGCAGATGTCCCGGTCGGTGATGACCCCGGCGACCAGGCGGGCGCCGTTGCCGGTGCAGACGGGCAGGCAGCCGCAGTCGTGGTTCCACATCAGCTGCGCGGCCTGGGCCAGCGAGTCCCCGGGGGAGCACCAGGCGACCTGCTTCGACATCAGTTGTTCGACTTGCATGACGTATCTCCTTGGACGGGCCATCAACACACACGCAGGCGGGCGTGCTGGGCCGCAAGGCTCAGACGCGGGCGGCTGCAGGGAACGGGGGCGGGCATGCGGGGCGGCGCATCGCGCAGGGCATCGGCGACGCGCTGTGGCGTGCCGAGGTCGGTCCATCCGCAGGCGGGGACGGCGCAGACCCTGAGGTGATCCACCTCGTCGGCGAGGATGTGGCGCGAGTAATCCAGCGTGGACAGCAGGCCGTACAGCGCATCGACGTGGGGGCCGGGCTCGCCACCGTCCTGGCGCAAGGCATCGCGCATGGCGGCCAGCGAGCGAGGCGCGTGGCGCTGGAACATGGCCAGCAGCGCGCCGACGTTCGCCGCGAGGATGAAGGAATTCCACAACGCGCCGCGTTCCAGGAGCGCGGCGGCGGCATCGGGATCGGGCTTCTCGACGAACTGCCTCACGTGCCGCATGCCCGGCCCGTCGTTCTCGCCAGGCACGATGTAGCCGAGCTCGGTGTCGGGGCGGTCCGGACGCAGGCCCAGCAGCAGGGTGATGTCGTCGCGGCGGGCGAGGGCGGCGACGGCTTCGCGCAGCGCCTGGGCGAGCACGGCTTCCTGGCGCACGTGGTGGTCGGAGGGGAACACCACCACGGTGGCGGCGGGATCGCGGGCGGCGATGCACAGCAGCGGCAGCAGGATGCCATGGGCGGTGCCGCGGTTCGCCGGCTGCACGATGATGTTCTCCGCGGGGTGCGTGGAGAGCATGGGTTCCCACCAGCAACGTTGCTTCTCGGCGACCACGACGCAGGTCCGCTGCTCGTCGGCCACGCAGCCGGCGCGATGGATGGATTCCTCCAGCAGCGAAGGACCGTCGTGGAGCGAGCAGTACTGCTTGGGGATGGTTGCACCGGATGGCGCCGTGGTCAGGCTGCGCAGCCGGGTGCCATCGCCCGCGGCGAGCACGAGTGCCCAGGTATTCGGTTTGCCACGCATGAAAAGCCTCCTTTCTCCGGGCCGGCCGCGTGTCGATGGCCGGCCCTTGCGTTTACAAGACCTTGCCGGGTGCCACGCCGGACTTCTCCTGTTCATGGATCCGCTGGCAGCGCAGGCAGCGCTTGGCGGTGGGCCATGCTTCCAGGCGTTCCGCTGCGATTTCTTCGCCGCAGCGGATGCAGGTGCCATAGGTGCCATGGGCAATGCGCTGCAGGGCACCCTCGATGTCGCTGATTTCCTCGACATCGCGCGCGATGTCCGCATGCCGCACGTCGGCGAGCAGTCCGGCCAGGGAAGCGACCTGCGCGTCCATCAGGCGCTGGGCGATGTCCGCATAGCGCTCGGTGTTCTCCCGCAGCAGCGCGTCGCGGATCTCCTGCTGCAGCACGCGACGGCGCTCCTGCAGCCGTCGTGCGACCTGGCCGGTATCGGTGTCCTGTGGTGGGGTCATGTGCTCGCCTGGTCCGGAACGTGGGTGGAACATGGCCGCGGCCGCGGGTGGCCGCGGCCACGGGGGTCACTGGATCTTGATCTCGACAGGGCCGGCCGGGGTGGACGGCGTCTTCTTCGGCACGTGCACCGTCAGCACGCCGTCCTTGCATTCGGCGCGGATGCTGCTGGGATCGGCATTCTCCGGCAGCATGAAGCTGCGCATGAAGCTGCCGTGGAAGCGCTCGACGCGATGCATCTTCTCGCTCCTGTGTTCCTTCTCCTGCCGGCGCTCGCCGCGGATGGTCAGCACGCCATCCTCGAGCGTCACGTGCACGTCCTCGCGACGCACGCCCGGGAGCTCTGCCTTTACCAGGTATTCCTTGTCGGTTTCGCTGGTGTCGGCGACAGGCGCCCATTCGGTGGCGGTGGAGCCGTTCTCTCCCAGGCGCAGAAGGCGCGAGATCTGCGGCGGGAAGAAGCTGCGGAAGAGGTCCTCGGTCTCGGCAAAGGGTTCGCGACGAATGATGTTCATGGCGATTCTCCTGCAGGGGACTGCGAGAAAAAGGGAATGCCAGAGCAAGGTACATCCGCCCCGGGGACGGACAATAAGTAAAAGTACCAGTGAGTCAGGCGGATGTCACAGGGGAAATCCGCCTCGCCGGGGCGCGGTCAGGCCTGGCCGGCGTCGAGCACCATGCGCACCAGCTGCGCCACCGAGTTTGCGCCCAGCTTTTCCATCACGTGTGCGCGGTGGATCTCCACGGTGCGCTGCGATATGCCCAGGTGGGCCGCCATGACCTTGTTCTGGGTGCCCTGGATCATCAGCTCCAGCACCTGGCGCTCGCGGGCGGTGAGGGCATCGAGCCGGCGGCGGATCTGCTCGCGCTGGCGCAGCATCTCGCGGTTCTGGCGGTCCTTCTCCAGCGCCTTGCGGATGCGGTCGATCAGGTCCTGGTCGCGGAAGGGCTTCTGCAGGAAGTCGAAGGCACCCTGCTGCATCGCGGCCACCGCCATCGGCACGTCGCCGTGCCCGGTGATGAACACCACCGGGATGATGGCGCCCATGCGATTGAGCTGCTGCTGCAACTCCAGCCCGCTCATGCCGGGCATGCGGATGTCGAGCACCAGGCAGCCCGGCTGCTCGGGGTCATAAGAAGAAAGGAATTCCTGCGCCGAGGACATCGGCGTGGCAGGAATGCCCACCGACTTCAGCAGCAGCCGGATCGACGAGCGCACGCCGTCGTCGTCATCCACCACGAAGACCGTCTCGGGGAGACGGCGCTCCTTGCCGTTGAGGGATTGGTTCATCAGGAAGTGACCTCGGCGGCAGGCAGCGTCAGTACGAAGCGTGCCCCGCGCGGTGAGCCGCGCTCATGTCGCAGCGAACCGCCATGTGCCTCCGCGATGGTGCGGCTCATGGGCAGGCCCAGTCCCACGCCATTGGGCTTGGTGGTGCGGAAGGGTTCGAACAGTCTTTCCAGTATGGTGTCGGACACGCCAGGCCCATTGTCCAGTACCGCGATCTCGCAGTCACCCTCCGGCGTGCGCCGGCAGGACACGGTGACCAACCGGGCCTCGGGCGGCTCGTCGTTCATGGCCTCCAGGGCATTGCGCAGCAGGTTCAGCAGCACCTGGGCGATCTGCATGCGATGCATGAGCAGCGGAGGCAGGTCCGGCTGCAGGTCGAACGCCAGCCGGGCGCGGTGCGCGCGGGCATCAGCCAGGCAGATGGTGCGCAGTTCATCGATGAACTCCTCCACCTTGGTCAACTCGGAAGGGGCGTTGTCGTCGGCGCGCGCCAGGCCCCGCAGGCGGCGGATGATCTCTCCCGCGCGCATTGCCTCGGCAACGATCTCGCGCAGGGCCACGTGCACGTCCTCGAAGTCGGCATCGGGCGCCTCGAGCAGGCGCTCGGCCGCCAGTGCGTAGTTGGCGATGGCGGTCAGCGGCTGGTTGAGTTCATGGGCGATGCCGCCGGCCATCTCGCCGATGGTGGCCATGCGGGCCACGTTCATCAGCCGCTCGTTCATCACCCGCGTGCGCTCCTCCTCGACCTTGCGGGCGGACAGGTCGTGCAGGAAGGCCACGTGGCGGGGCTCGCCCGAACCGGCCACCCGGCCGATGGCCAGCCGCACCGGGAGGGTGGTGCCGTCGCGATGCAGGAGCGGGACCTCGAGGTTCACCTCGGCGGCCTGGTCGAGCACGGGCTCGAGCCCGGGGAGCAGGCGGCCGATGCCGCTGCCTTTCAGCTCACTGGCGCTCCAGCCGGTGAGGCGCTCGGTGGCCTTGTTGGCGAACAAAATCGAGCCACCGCGGTCGAAGACGACGACGGCGTCGAGCGCCGCGTCCAGCACCTGGTGGAGTTCGTTGATACCTGGCATGAACTTCAGTCTCTCCAGCGCCACGTCGGCCGGCGGCATTGCCGCGGCCATCCGGGTGTCAGGCGGGCTCCACCTCGAGGGTGTACATCACCTGTGTCCGGTCGGCCGGGTCAGGCCGGCTGGTGAAGCCCAGGTGCATGGCCAGCTCGCGCATGCGCGTGTTGCCGGAGGAGTCCACCGAGTACAGGGTGTGTATGCCGCGGGCCCGCGCCAGGTTGATCAGGCGCCGGACGAGCAGGGTACCCAGCCCCCTGCGCTGCCAGTCATCCGCGACGGTGACCGCCACCTCCGCGCTGCCGCTGCCATTGCTGCTGAAACGCGCTTCGCCGACCTGCCGCTCGTGCCCGCCCTCTTGTGCGAGGGCGATCAGCGCGGCCTCGCGTTCCGGGTCGATGTCGGTCAGTGACCGCAGCATCTGCTCGCTCGGGGTTGCGACGCAGCCGAGGAAGCGGTAGCGGCGCGATTCGGGCGAGAGGCTTTCGATGAAGCGGCGTTCCAGCTCCGCATCCTCGCGGCGGATCGGCCGGATGAGGACCTGGCTGCCATCTCGCAAAGTTTCCATGCCCTTGAGTGCACCTGCCGGGGGATCGCCTCCACTGTAGGCGGAGGGACCGGGGGGCGCATTCGCAATTGTACGTAGTCGCGGCGGCAGTGTGCGCCAGTTCCTCGCGCTCAGGCCTCGCCGCTTCCCGCCTCCCGGAGGTGGCGCTGTACCAGGGCTGCCAGCACGAACAGGCTCAGCGCGCCGAGGGCCGCCGCACCCAGCATGCCCTCGGTGAAGGCCTGGCGGGCGGCGGGCAGCAGGGTATCGGCGATCACCGGCCATTCCCTTGCGGCGGCCACTGCGCCACCCAGGGTATTGCCCGCAGCATCCAGCGCGTCCGCATCGATGCCCTCGGGTGGTGCGAAGCGGGCGCGATAGATGGCCGCACCCAGGCTGCCCAGCAGCGCGATGCCCAGCGCGCCGCCCAGCTCGAACGCCGTTTCCGACAGCGCGGCAGCCGAGCCGGCGCGCTCCGGGGGCGCTGAGGTGACGATGATGTCGGTGGTCAGCGAGGCCACCGGCGTGAAGCCGAAGGACATCACCGTCAACGCGCCCACCAGCACGATGACGGGGCCGTGCACGCCGGCGAACTGGATGGTCGCCAGTCCGATGGCTGCCACCACCAGACCGGTGGCCATGATCCGTCGCGCCGGCCAGCGCTTCGACATCAGCGGCACGATGCCGGAGGCGAGGATGAAGGCGATGGCGGAGGGCAGCGACCACAGTCCCGCCACCCACGGCGTGAAGCCGAGCACCAGCTGCAGGTACTGCGCGAAGAACAGGTACACGCCACCGATGAAGAAGGCGCCGGAGATGTTCACCAGCAGCGCCACCACGAAGGGGCGGCGTTCGAACAGCGCCAGGTCCACGAAGGGATGCTCGAGCCGTCGTTGCCGGCGGAGGAACACCGCGCCGAGGAGCAGGCCTGTGGCCATGGCGAGCAGCGATGCGGCATCCGGCCCGTGCGTGGCCAGTTCCTTCACGCCGTAGATCACCGCCAGCACCGCGCACAGCGACAGGGCGGCGCTGGCGATGTCGATCGGGCCCGGGTGCGGGTCGCGGTACTCTGGCAGCAGCAGCGGACCGGCCACCAGCAGCAGCAACATCACCGGCACGTTGACCAGGAACACCGATCCCCACCAGTAGTGCTCCAGCAGCAGGCCGCCCAGCACCGGGCCCAGCGCCGTACCGGCCGAGAAGCTGGCCATCCACACTGCGATGCCGGTGCGCCGCTGCGTCTCGTCGCGGAACATGTTGCGGATCAGCGAGAGCGTGGAGGGCGCCAGCGTGGCGCCGGCCAGCCCGAGCACGGCGCGGGCGGCGATCAGCTGCGTGGCCGAGCGGGAGAACGCCGCCAGCAGCGACGCCGCCGCGAACACCAGCGCGCCGATCATCAGCAGCCGGCGCCGGCCGATGCGATCGCCCAGCGTGCCCATGGTGACCAGCGCGCCGGCCACCAGGAAGCCGTAGATGTCCATCATCCACAGCAGCTGGGCAGCTGTGGGCTTCAGCTGCTGCGTCAGCTGCGGTACGGCCAGGTTCAGCACGGTCAGGTCCATGGCGTAGACCAGGCAGGGCAGCGTGAGCACGGCAAGCCCGATCCATTCCCGGGAGGTGGCCCGGGCGGGCGCGGAGGAGGAGGGGGGCATCGGGGTATTGTCGCCGTTTCACCGGCGCGCGTGCAGGCTTCAGCGCGGTTCCAGCACCGCCGCGCCCTGCAGCCGGCCTTCCTTGAGGCGGCACAGCGCATCGTTGGCGTCTTCC
>CAYVZE010000001.1:0-61717 GCA_964455685.1 uncultured Steroidobacteraceae bacterium | reverse complement strand
GCCCTGCAGCCGGCCTTCCTTGAGGCGGCACAGCGCATCGTTGGCGTCTTCCAGCGCGAAGCGCTCCACCTGCGGATGCAGGTCCAGCTGCGCTGCGATGCGCATGAACTCCTCGCCATCGCGGCGGGTCAGATTGGCCACCGAGGTCACCGTCCGTTCACCCCACAGCAGATGGTAGGGAAACGAAGGGATGTCGCTCATGTGGATGCCCGCGCACACCACGCGCCCGCCCTTGCGCGTGGCCGCCAGCGCGGCCGGCACCAGTGCGCCCACCGGCGCGAACAGGATGGCCGCATCCAGCGGCTCGGGCGGCATGTCGGTGCTGGCGCCGGCCCAGGCCGCGCCGAGTTCCAGCGCGAAGCGCTGGCTTTCCTCGTCGCCGGGACGCGTGAAGGCGAACACCCGCCGGCCTTCCAGGCGTGCCACCTGCGCCAGCAGGTGGGCGGCGGCGCCGAAGCCGTACAGGCCGAGCCTGCGGCCCTCGCCGGCCGCGCGACAGGCGCGGTAGCCGATCAGCCCGGCGCACAGCAGCGGGGCGGCCTCCGCATCGGCGTAGCGGTCGGGAATGGCAAGGCAGAAGCGCGCATCGGCCAGTGCGTACTCGGCATAGCCGCCATCCACGGTGTAGCCGGTGAACAGCGCCTTCTCGCACAGGTTCTCCAGGCCGCGGCGGCAGTCGTCGCACTGCCCGCAGGTGCGGGCCAGCCAGGGGATGCCGACGCGATCGCCGACCCGGAATTCCCGCACGCCGGGACCGACGGCCACCACGCGGCCCACCACCTCATGGCCGGGGACCACGGGATGCGCCGCGGCAGGCAGCTCGCCATCCACCACGTGCAGGTCGGTGCGGCACACGCCGCAGGCGGACACACGCACCAGCAGCGATGTGCCTTCCACCGCCGGCAGCGGGACATCATCCAGCTGCAGGGACCTGCCGGGAGCGTGCAGCCGCATGGCCTTCATCGAGCGGGGAAGATTCATCCTGGTCTGCTGCCGTGTGGACGTTACGGCCTATTATGAGCACCCTTGGTGCCTGCACAGGAGATGACGTGAAAGCGGCCGCAAGAACCGCCTGCCGCATCGACCTGGTCGCGCAGCTTGCTGTCCTGGCGATGCTGGCTGTGGCGCGGCCGGCCGCCCTGGCGGCCGGGGCCGTGCCAGCGACGGGCAATGGCGAGCCGGAGGCGGCCACCGTGGCGCAGTCGCCGCAGGCCATGCCGCATTACCGGCTGCTTGAGCGCGAACTGCCGCGTTACCGCTCGCTGGCGCTGCTGCCGGGGCTCACGGAGCTGCCGCCGCTGCCGCGCCGTTCGCTCAAGCCGGGCGAGCGCTGGGAGGGCGTGCCGGCGCTGCGCAGGCTGCTGGTCACGCTGGGCGACATGGGGACGGCCGGGTCCGGGGACGAGCTCGATGACGGGCTGGTGCAGGCGCTGCAGCGCTTCCAGTCACGCCACGGCCTGGATGCGGACGGCGTGCTCGGCCCTGCCACCTGGCGCGCGCTGACCACGCCGATGAGCCGGCGCGTGCGACAGATCGAGCGCACGCTGGAGCGCTGGCGCGAGCTGCCGCCCAATCCCCACCGGCGCGCCATCTTCATCAACATCCCGCGCTTCCGCCTGTATGCCATGACCGACTTCGGGGCCGGCGAGCAGGAGATGCTGACCATCGACGTGGTGGTGGGCAAGGCGGTGAAGAACCTGCGCACGCCGGTGTTCACCGCCGACATGACGCACGTGATCTTCAGGCCCTACTGGGATGTTCCGGCCAGCATCGCGCGCAACGAGATCGTGCCGGCCGCGCGCCGCAATGCCAGCTACCTCGCGCGCAACAACTACGAGCTGCTGGATCGCTCCGGGCGCATCGTGGCCGCGTCGGACGAGGCGCTGGACCGGCTGGCCCGGGGAGAGCTGCGTGTACGCCAGCGCCCGGGACCGGACAACGCCCTGGGCGCGGTGAAGTTCATGCTGCCCAACAACCACAATGTGTACCTGCACGACACACCGGCGCGCACACTGTTCGCGCGTTCGCGGCGGGATTTCAGCCATGGCTGCATCCGGGTCTCGGACCCGGCCGCGCTGGCGGCCTTCGTGCTGCAGGACTTCCCGGAGTGGACCCCGGAGCGCATCCAGGCGGCGATGGACGGGGATGCGCCGCTGAGGGTGGACCTGAAGGAACCGATCCGGGTCTACATCGCCTATGGCACGGCGATCGCGCGCGAGGACGGCACCATGCTGTTCCTCGACGACATCTACGGCCTCGAGGACTAGCGGCCCCGGAACCGGGGCGGATCGGGGCGGCTCAGCCGGTCCAGTAACGGACCCGGCCCGTGTCCAGGTGCACGAAGTCCGACTTGGCGTAGTAGCCCACGCCGCCGGCGCCCAGTTCCACCGCCAGGTCGCGCAGCCGCGAAGTGCGGCAGCCGGGCAGGCGCACGTCGATGGCGCGGCCTTCCATGTGCAGGCTGCGCCGGGCCACGCCGGTGCTGGCCTTGCGCAGGTTCTCGTTGGTGGCCGGCGAGCGGTAGCCGGAGATGATCTCGAAGTGCGCTTTGCAGCCGGCCATCACCGCCAGGGCGTGCAGCTGGTCGTACAGGCTCGGATCCATCTGCGCCACCTCGCCGCTGCGATGGTCGCGCAGCACCTGGTTGAGCCTGCCCAGCGCATCCGGCACGTAGCTGCCCGCATCGAAGTAGCAGGTTTCCAGCCGCTCGCCGGTGTGCGTGTTCCTCATCGACAGCACGCGCGGACCGGCCTGCATGTGCTCGGGGATCAGCGGCATGTTGGCATGGACCAGCGGCGCGGCCACGAACAGGGCAGGGCCGGCGGTGAGGTATCCGAGCAGCCGGCGGCGGCCCGCGTCAGGGGTGGTGTTGCGCATGAGCGTGCGAGTCTTGCGGATGGGCCTCGCCCGTGGCAAGGCCGTGGGCCACATTCCGGCGCGAAGATTGCTGCATCGTCATGCCGCGTGGTGGATGTCGCCGTGTGGCGCCATCGATTGGTGCGGTGCGTCAGGCATGTCGCAGGGGGGCTGGCTGGTGCACCATCCATGGATGGATTCCGACTTCCACTATTACGAGCCGGCCAAGGGCCACGGACTCGCACACGATCCCTTCAACGCCATCATCGGCCCGCGCCCCATCGGCTGGATCTCTACCCATGACGGGGCAGGGCGCTTCAACCTCGCGCCCTACAGCTTCTTCAATGCCTTTGCCTACAAGCCGCCCGTGATCGGTTTCGCCAGCTCGGGAGAGAAGGACACGCTGCGCAATGCGCGGCGGACCGGTGAGTTCGTGTGGAACCTGGCCACGCGCGCCCTGGCTGCGCAGATGAATGCCACCTCGGGCTCCCTGCCCGGCGGGGTCAGCGAATTCGACCTGGCCGGGCTCACGCCGCTGCCGGCCAGGAAGGTGGGCGCGCCGCGCGTGGCCGAGAGCCCGGTGTCCTTCGAGTGCCGGGTGACGCAGGTGGTGCAGCTGCACGATCACCAGGGCAATCCCATGCCCAACTGGGTGGTGTTCGGGGAGGTGGTGGCGGCGCACATCTCGCGTCGCCTGCTGGTGGATGGCGTCTACGACACCGCGGCGGCGCGTCCCGTGCTGCGTGCCGGCGGCACCGATGCCTACGTGGAGGTGACGCCGGAGAGCGTGTTCCGGATGGAGCGCCCGCGCTGAGCGGTCAGAACTTGCGCCGCACACGGCCGCCCGAGGATTCGGCCACTTCCACCGTCCCGCCGGCGCCATACACCTCCACCTCGGCGCCGCTGGAGACGCTGCCGCTGATGCGGCCGGTCGCCCGCACGGAGATTTCGCTGCCGCTGGAGGCCTCGACCTGGGCGTTCTCGCACTGCAGCCGCTCGGCGTCGATGTCCGCGCCGGAGGACGCGCGGGCGTTGAGCGTGACGCAGCGGCCGGCCAGCTCGATGTCACCGCCCGAGCTGGCGCGGGCCGTGATGCTGCCGGCATTGAGGCCGCGGATGTCGACCTCGGCGTCCGAGGAGGTGACGACCGTGAAATCCCCGTGCAGGTCGCCCTGCACGGTCACGTCGGCGTCGGAGGAGGCCTCGACCGACTTCAGCGCCGGTGTGACCACCCGCACGCGGTAGTCCTCGCGCCGGCTCACCTTGAACCAGCTGCGGCGCGGCCGGTCGATGCGCAGCACGCCGTTCTCGATGTTCACGCGCAGGTCCTCGAAGCTGCCGTTGCGCGCCTCGGCCACCACGCTGCGCGCCGGCCCGGTGGTGACGTCCACGTCGATGTCCATGGACACGACCAGTGCGTCGAAGTCCTGCACCGGGTACTCGCGTGTGGCCGGGGCAGCCAGCAGCAGGCCGGGCAGCGCCAGGGCGGCTGTGGCGGCGAGGGAAATCCGGGTGTTCATTTGCATGTCTCCTGCAGCGGGTTGCTGCATCGCGGGGGCGGGCAGCCAGGGGCGCCGCGCTTTACAGCGCCATCGGGAACGGCTAGCTTAGCCGGCGATGTTCGCCCTGACCAAAACGCTGAAAGCCATCCGCAAGCCCATCGGGGTTTCGTCGGAGGATCTCGCGTAGGCGTCAGCAGCACCATACGAGATTTCCACGAGAGGCCCCGCCGGCAGCGACGGGGCCTCTTTCGTTTCCAGGGACTCCTGCGCGGCCGGCAAAGCCGAGAACCGCCCTGCATCAACCACAGGAGTCCTGAAAGCCATGTCCAGTCCCCGTTCCCTGCCGGCGAATCCCGTCGTCGCCATCGTCGGCGCCACCGGTGCCGTCGGCATCGACCTGATCGGCTGCCTCGAGCAGCGACGCTTCCCCCTGTCCGAGCTGCGCCTGCTGGCCTCGGCCCGTTCGGCCGGCAGGACGCTGGAGTACAGGGGACGGCAGGTGCCGGTGCAGGAACTCACCGAGCGCAGCTTCGAGGGCGTGGACATCGCGCTGTTCTCGGCCGGCAGTTCCATCTCCAGGCGCTTCGGCCCGGCCGCGGTGGCCGCGGGTGCGGTGGTGATCGACAACTCCTCGGCCTTCCGCCTCGACGAGGGCGTTCCGCTGGTGGTCCCGGAGATCAACCCGGAGGCTGCCTTCGAACACCAGGGCATCATCGCCAATCCCAACTGCTCGACCATCATCTCGATCACGCCGCTGTGGCCCGTGCACAAGGTCAACCGCATCCGCCGGCTGGTGGTGGCCACGTACCAGGCTGCATCCGGCGCCGGCGCTGCCGCGATGGAGGAGCTGCGCGAGTCCACGCGTGCCTACCTGGAGGGCCGGCCCTTCGAGCCGAAGGTCCTGCCGCACCCCTACGCCTTCAACGCCTTCAGCCACAACTCGAAGGTGGATCCGGACAACGGCTACAACGAGGAGGAGCTGAAGGTGATGCGCGAGACGCGCAAGATCTTCGATGACCAGCAGATCCGCATCTCGGCCACCTGCGTGCGCATCCCGGTGCTGCGCGCCCACTGCGTGGCGGTCAACTTCGAGTGCGAGTCCCCGATCAGCGCACAGGAAGTGCGGCGCATCGTCGAGGGCGCGCCGGGCGTGAAGGTGGTCGATGACCCCGGGCGCAACTACTTCCCGATGCCGAAGGATGCCTCCGGGCAGGACGACATCCTGGTCGGCCGCATCCGCCAGGACGTCAGCGACCCGACCGGCCGTTCCGTGGCGCTGTTCGTGGCCGGCGACCAGTTGCTGAAGGGTGCGGCGCTCAATGCGGTGCAGATCGCCGAGCTGCTGGTGGCCGGCGCGCCGGCCGCGAATCGCGCGGGGAAGGCCGCGTGAGCGCGGCACGCGCCAGTGCCGCGGCACGCGGGCGCAGGCCTGGACGCTGCAAGGCAGCCGGTGGCGGTGCGATCAGAGGCGGATCCCCGACTTCCCCGGCGCCAGGATGCCGTTCGGGTCCAGTGCCCGCTTGAGGATCTGGTCGACCTTGCGCTTGACCGGGCCGTACAGGTCTGCGGTCTGGTCCATGAAGTCGGTGTTGACCCGGTACACGGCATAGCCGCGCTTGCCGAACTCCGTCAACAGTTCACCGAAGCAGGTCGCGGCGGCGGCAGTCTCGTCGGGATTGGTGCGGTCGAACAGCAGGTCGATGATGTGGTGCATGTCGCGCATGCCCACGATGTACTCGGCCACGTAGTCGAAGCCGTGCTTGCCAAGGATCTCCTTGGCCAGCCGTGTCTGTTCGATGGTCTCGTCACCGCGGGCGGCGCACACCGGCGCGAACCACATCGAGCCGCCGCCGCCGCGCCAGTTGTACAGGCCGAACTCCTGCAGCGTCATGTCGCCGCGCATCAGCTTGGCGCGATAGGTGAACGGCTCGGTACCGGCCGCTTCCTCCTCGGTGATGAAGGTGCCGCCGCCGGCTGCCTCGACGGCGTTCCGGATGATGGCCCAGTTCACGTCCACCTGTTCCTGCGTGCCGTACAGCGCCGCATAGACGTTCCAGGCGCCCAGGCCTTCCTTGCGCTTGATCTCCTCGAGCACCTCGTCGGGCGTGGTGCCCTTGCCCTCGTAGTACTTGCTGCGTGGGAACAGCGCCGCGGCCTCCCACATGATGTTGGCGAACACCATGGCGTTGGGGATCACGCCGGCGATGCGCAGCGGCCGCAGGGTGTCGACGATCTTGACGATGTCCGCATCGTGCTCGAAGCGGATGCCGAAGGGCTTGTACACCGGCGGCGCGGGCATCAGCCAGATGCCCATCTTGGTCACGATGCCGTAGTTGGACTGGGTGAAGATGCCGTCGAGGTAGGGGCCGTAGCCCCACTTGAACGCCTGCCAGGCGGTGGTGCCTTCCACACCCCCCATGCCGGTGCGCAGCACGTCGCCATTGGCCAGCACGACCTCCATGCCACACTGCATCATGAAGTGCTCGCCATAAGGCGTGTAGCCCACGCCGCGGTCCACGGTGTTGCCCAGCGGGCCGGCGATGGCCGAGGGCGCAGGGCAGGACAGCCACAGCGGGATGTCGTTTTCCTCCAGGTAGTCCTTGAGCTGCTGGTAGGTCACGCCGGGCTCCACCAGCGCAGTGCACAGCACCGGGTCGACGTTGATGATCCTGTTCATCAGCTTCAGGTCGAGGATGACCTGCCCGCGTGTCGCGGGGGCTGCGGATCCATAGCCGAAGTTGCGGCCGGTGGAGATGGTCCAGATGGGGATGCGGTAGCGGTTGCACACGCCCACCAGCTGCTGGATCTGCGGCACGGTGGTCGCGCGCAGCACGGCGGAAGGGCGGTGGTCCTCTTCGGATCCGGACTCCATCAGCTTGCCGTAGGGCAGCAATTGCAGCGCGTCAGTGGTCACGTTGTCCGGGCCGAGGATGTCCGCGAACGCGGCCAGCGCAGTGGTGAAGTCCTCCGCGGAGACGCCTGGCGGGAGTACGGCATAGGAAGGTGTCGGAGTCGCCATGGCCTTTCCTTCCTTCAGCGTCGGGCGCCCGGTGTGTTGGCGGTGGACGGGGTTGCGGGGGCCGCTGCCGCGCCGGGCGGTTCAGGCGAGGCTTCGATCATGGCGGCGATCTGGTCCAGCGTGGCTTCATCGATGGCCGTCGCCGGCATGGCCGGCATGGCGCGGAAGCCATTCCGGGCGATGACCTTGGTGTATGCCGCTGGCAGCTTGCGACCGCGCAACTCCGGGCCCACGCCCGCCTGGTGGCAGCGCGCGCAGACTTTTTCATAGGCCTCGGCGCCGGAACTCCAGCTGCCGTCCGGGCCGGCCCAGGCGCCGGCCGTGAACAGGATGGCGATGGCGGCAATCGCGGCCCTGGCGCGCCGGGCGGGAAGTCCTGCCGGGGTGTTCATGCGCGTGCCTCTGCGGATGCCGAAAGCCTGGCGTCGTGTGTGAGTGCAAACACTTCGCCGTCGAGGCCGGCAGCGGTGACGCCGGCTTCGGTGGAGGCAATGTTCCACATCAGCAGGTCGGTGGCGTCCAGGTGCAGCGCCACCAGCGACGGCACATCCTGCGCCAGGCGCCGGCGCAGCTGGTTCAGTCGCGCCAGGCGGTCGCCGTGCAGGACCAGCAGCGCAGGGGCGGCGTGCAGCTGCGGCGTCAAGCGTTCGCGGGAGGCAATCGCCAGCGGAATGGCCGGGCCGGGGCGGGCCAGGGAGTCACCGGCAAGGGGGAGCCCGGCCGCGGCCGGCATCGCGGGCAGCATGATGCCCAGCAGCAGGAAGTGCCGTCTCGACCAGTCCCGATCACGCATCAGCGACTGCATGCGGCCTCCCGGGCGAAGCCCCGGATGATGGGTCCGTTATACGCCGGAGCCATGGCAGGTCAAGACGCGATGACGGGAGGTCCGCTCCCGGCGCCCGGATGCTATGTTCACGTTCCAACATCCTGTCGGATGAAGCATGAGAACAATGAGGAATTGGGGGGTGGCGGGGGCGCTTCTTGCCGGTGCTGCCGTGGCCGCAGGATCCGGGGACGCGGACCGGGTCGTGCCAGGCGAGCTCGTCGTCGAGCCGCCGACCCTGTGGTCACTGGGGTTCGAATGGATGCTGGAGGGCGACGCCAACCGCAACGCCAGCGTCAGCGTGCGCTATCGCCGCAAGGGTTCCCCGCAGTGGCGCGAAGGCCTGCCGCTGCTGCGCCTCGGTGGCGAGCAGGTGAAGTACCTTGCGGTCGACTACGCCACCCCGCACATGTTCGCCGGCAGCGTGTTCGACCTCGAGCCGGATACCAGGGGGAGAGGCAGCAGCCGGCATTCACCGGCCTGCTGGCGGCGTTCAACCTGGGCGCCTCGCATTCGGACTGGTTCAACGCCTACCTGCCGCGCGTGCAGCCGGGCGACGTGATCCTGGTGCATGCGGGCGTGTACAAGGACCAGCGCTTCCGCTACGGCGGCGGGCTGGGCACGCTGTTCGACGTGACGGCTGCCGACCACATCCACTTCGAGGGCATCACCTTCCGCAATACCGAAGTGGCCATCCTCGCTGGCCGCAAGCGCATCATCGGTTCCTCCGGCCTGGTGGTGCGCCACTCGCGCTTCGAGGACGTGGGCATCGGCATCACCAGCGACTGGTCCGGCTCGAAGGACTTCTACATCGCCGACAATGTGTTCGTGGGACGGCAGATTCCCGACCACCTGATGGGCTGGATCGGGCGCACCTGGCAGTCCTTCCCGGACTTCCCGGTGGAGTTGCGCTCGAACGTGGCGCTGAAGGTGTATGGTTCCGGCCACGTGGTGGCCTACAACGACATCTCGCATTTCCACGACGGCGTGGACCATGCCACCTACGGCACCGAGATCGCGCGCATGGCGCACGCCATCGGCATGAAGGTGATCGCCACCGACCCGGTCAACCGGAATCCGCCCGGCTTCGTCAGCTATGTCGGCCAGCCGGAGGAACTGGCCTCACTGGTCGGGCAGGCCGACGTGGTGATGGTCGCTGCGCTGAACTGGGCCTGGCAGGCGCCGCTGGGCCGTGACCATCCCCTGTGGGACGCGCCCAACCTGATCCTGGCGCCCTGGGCGGGGGCGCCGGTGGCCGTGGCGGCGGATGCCTCGCCTGGCAGGATGAGCGAGAACGAGCTGCGCTGGCTGGTGGTGCGCGAGAACATGCGCCACTTCGCCACCGGCGAGCGCATGTTCTCGGTGTTCGACGTGCAGCGGGGGTTCTAGGGCCGGTGTCCGCGGTGAAGGAACAGTGCTGGAGCACCGAGGGCGTGCCGCCTTCGGGGGTGAGGGACTTCTGGCAGCGCACGGTGGGCCGGGCCATCAATGCCGTGGACCTGCGCATCGAGGACGAAGGCCGCTTCGAGGCGTCGTTGCGGCAGCGCCGCTTCGGCGACCTGCGACTGAGCCACATCGACGTGCGCGGCACCCAGGTCGTGCGCCGCACCCGCGGCGACATCGCGCACGGCCAGGGGGGCATGGTCAGCGTGATCCACCTGCTGCGCGGCCGGGGGTGGCTGCGGCAGTGCGGGCGCGAGGTGGAGTTCGGCAGCGACCGGTGCGTGCTGGTCGACAGCCGTGAACCCTACGAGATGGCCATCTTCGGACGGGGGGAGAGCATCTCCGTCCACATGCCCGGCGACTGGCTGCGGGCACAGCTCAAGGGGGTGCGGCCCGTGGTGGCGGCGCCCTATCCGAGCACCTCCCCGTGGGTGTCACGGCTGCTGGACCTGATGAACACCGCCTGCAGCACCGCCAGCCTGCCGGCGGCTTCGCCGGAGGTGCTGGTACGCCATTTCGGCACGGTGTTCGCGCTGGCGGTGGCCTCGGCCAGCGAGGAGCTGCCGCCGCACGGCCCGTACGATGCCGCGCACCAGGCGCTGGAGGAGCTGGCGTCCTCGCCCCGGCTGCGGGCGGAGGAGGTGGCCGGATTCCTGGGCATCTCGGTCCGCCAGTTCCACCAGGCCTTTGCCAGCCGCGGGACGACTTTCCGGCGCGAACTGATGGAACTGCGGCTTGGACGTGCACGGCAGATGTTGCTTGATCCGCGATTCCGCAGCCTGTCGGTGGAGGAGATCGCGCGCCGCTGCGGCTTCTCCGACCTGCGCCATTTCAGGCGCCGGTTCAGCCAGCATTTCGCTGTCTCCCCGGCCGCCTTGCGGCAGTAACCTGCCGTTAATGCGGGGCTCATTCCCAGCCCCCCAAATCGTGCGCGCTGGGACCGGTGGATTGCCGGTGGCCGGGCTACATTGCCGAGACAAATAGAAGAGAGCAGGGGGGCGCAAAAAACCGGGGGTGCCCGCCCTTGCATCCGTGTTCCTGATCCGGTGAGAGCAAGAGGCGACGATAGAATGAATTCCACTGGTACGACGCCTTCCAACGTCGGACATTCCGTGCGCAGGACCATCAGCCTGCTGATTGCGGCCTGTGCTGGTGCAACCAGCATGGGCGTCCATGCCCAGTCATCGGCGGACCCTTCCGCCGGTACGCTCGAGGAGATCGTGGTGACGGCCCAGCGCCGCGAGGAGAGCCTCGCCAAGACCGCGATTTCGGTGACCGCCATCACCGCCGAGGCACTCGACAGGAACAACGTGCAGCAGATCGATGACGTGCTGGTCGACGTGCCCAGCGTGACGTTGTCGCGCGGCCCGGTCGGGTCCTTCGTCACCATCCGCGGCATCTCGTCCATCCAGGGCGGCGGCGAGATGGATCCCGGCCTCGCGTTCAACGTGGACGGCGTCTACAACCCCTTCCTCAGCGCGTCGCTGATGTCCTTCTTCGACCTCGACCGCGTCGAGGTGCTGCGCGGCCCGCAGGGAACCCTGTACGGCCGCAATGCCATCGCGGGCGTGGTCAACGTGATCACCAAGGATCCTGACTTCGCCGGATTCGACGGCAAGATGCGCGTGAGCTACGGCAACTACGATGCCGTGACCACCACCGCGGCCGTGAACATCCCGGTCACCGACAGGGTGGCCATGCGCGTGATCGGCAACTACCAGACCCGCGACGGCTTCCTGAAGAACGGCAACGATGACCAGAACACCATGTCCTGGCGTGCCAAGCTGCTGGCCCGGCCGCTGGACGACCTGAAGCTGGGCTTCACGTTCGAGACTGCGCGGTACTGGGGCAGGGGCCCCAGCACCTCGCCGATCAAGCCCTTCGCGGATGACCCGTGGATCGGCATGCCCGACCTGGCGCCGCCGTTCCAGCGCGTGCACTACTACGGCTACTCAGGCCTGGTGGAGTGGGATGCCGGCCCGGTGGTCGTGACCTACATCCCGGCCTACAAGTCCAACGACTGGGACAACCAGGCCACCACCGGCACGATCCTCTCCCGCACCAGCGTGTACGACACCCAGCGGACGCACGAGCTGCGCTTCGCCTCCAACGACCCGGGTTCGCCGTTCCGCTGGCAGGGTGGCGCCTACTATTACGACGCGCGCAACCGCCAGTCGCTGAACTTCCCGTTCGCGTCGATCCGCCAGTCGGTGGTCACGGAGTCCGTCGCGGCCTTCTTCCAGACGGACTACTCGCTTGACGAGCGCACGCGCCTGACCGGCGGCCTGCGCTTCACCCACGACTCCAAGCTCGAGAACGGCGTGAATTCGCTGCCCAACGGCATGGTGGTGGGCACGATCAACGACCACAAGTCGGACTGGGATTCCTGGACCTACAAGGTGGGCGTCGAGCGCGACGTGCTCGATGCGTCGATGCTCTATGCCAACGTGTCCACCGGCTTCAAGGCAGGCGGCATCACGCTGACCATCGGGCCGGAAGGCGCCTTCGATCCCGAGAAGCTGACGGCCTACCAGGTGGGCATGAAGAACCGCCTGCTGGGCGGCCGCCTGTCCCTGGACTCGGAGCTGTACTACTACGACTACAGCAACTACCAGGCAGCCTACACTTCGCTGAACCCGGTGTTCGGCGGCAACATCCGCGTGGTGGCCAACGCCGGAGCCGCCAAGATCAAGGGCGGCGAGATCGAGTCCTCGTTCATGGTCACCCCCAGTGACCTCCTGACGGCCTCGGTGAGCTACATCGACGGCAAGTTCGGCACGTACATCGTGCCGGACGGCGTGGGTGGCGCGTTCGACTACAGCGGCTCGAAGCTGCCGCAGGGCAAGTGGAAGCTGGGTGCCTCCTACCGGCGCTTCATCAGCCTCGGCGAGCTGGGCAGGATCTCCCCGTCGCTGTCGGTCAACTTCCGCTCCGAGGGTTACATGGACTCCCGCCAGTACGGCACGGCGGGCGCCTGGGGCCCGGCAGGCACCTATGTCTCGCCGATCACCCACCGGGGCGGCGTGACCAAGTTCGACGGCGCGGTCTCGTACGAGAATCCCACCGGTCGCGTGCAGGTGACGGGTTTCATCAACAACATCACCAACAAGCCCGTGTTCGCCAGTGCGAACTCCAATGCGCCCTACAACGGCTACCTGGAGCCGCCGCGGACCTACGGCGTGACCGTGGACGTGAGGTTCAAGCCGTGAACAGGCGGGCAGGCGTACTGCTCGCCTGCCTCCTCGCGGGGGCAGGGGGCATCCCGGCGGCGATGGCGGCCAGCGAGGCCGAGGAGCGGTTCCTCATCATGGAACTGATGGACCGCTACGGCATCGTGCACGACTTCGGCACGCCGGAGGAGTTCGCCTCGGTGTTCACGGACGATGCCGTGATCCAGTCGGGCGGCCGGCAGGTCCGCGGCCGCGACGCGCTGATCGCGCAGGCGAAGCGGGACGAGGAGCGCTACTGGACGTTCGAGGGGCCCGATGGCACCCGGACGTCCTTCATGCGCCACGTGATCAGCAACCGCCAGGTGCGGCTCACCGGCCCCGATACGGCCGAGGGCAGCAGCTACGTGATGACGGTGATCCTGGACCGCAGCACCGGCCCGAAGGTGTTCAGCATGAGCCGCTACGTGGACCGCTACCGCAAGGTGGACGGGCAGTGGCGCATCGAGCACCGCACCATCATCGGTGAGTCAGGCGATCCTGAGATCGCGCGGAAGTTCTTCCGCTGAACCCGGGCTCCCGCCTCGGCGCATCGCCGATGGCGGGACTCCGTAGAAGTCCCGGAAACGCCGCCGGAAGTGGCTCGGATCGGAAAAGCCGCACTGCCAGGCGATGTCATCGATCGAATGACCCTGTTCCGCCGGGTCCAGCAGCAGCCGCCGGGCATGTTCCAGCCGGAACCGGATCAGCTCGCGGCCGAAGCTGGTGCCGTTGGCGGAATAGATGGCATGCAGGTAACGCAGCGAGATGCCGTGGGCGCGGGCAATCGCGCTGGCGGTGACGTTGCAGGTCGAGGCCTGGTCCGACAGCGTCCTCTGCAGCGACAGGAAGGTCTTGCGGACGTGGCGGGTGGAGCGGACCTCGATCGGGGCCGAGGCCAGCGCCAGGGCCGTGCACAGCGACTCGCACAGCAGGAAGGGTTCTGAGGGCTGCGGGCTGGCGTGGAGTGCGTCGACGACGCCGCGCAGGCCATCCGCCCACGGGGAGCGATCCCCCAGCGGCATGCACACCAGCGCCTGTGGGTCGGGCAGGTGGCGCTCCACGGCATCCGCCGGCACATCGATCCACAGCACCTCCGCGTCGAACAGCGTCAGCTCGACCGGCTCGCGGCCGTCCAGCAGGATGCATTCGTCCCGTCCAAGCACTACCTCGCCGAGGTGATGGCGGAGCAGGCCACGGCCGGAGCGGATGCGCAGCAGCTCGAAGCGGGGGCGGTTGCAGCGCGCGATGCCTTCAGCGGTACGGCGCAGCAGCTGGCGGCCCGTGGCCACCAGCCTTGCCACGCGCATGCGGCCCATCATCCGGCACTCGACGTGGCCGGTGAAGGACGGCGGGGTGTCCAGCGCAATGGTGGGCGCCTGCATGTCCCCGCCGTCTTCTGCCCTCAGGGGGCAGGTGCCGTGAAGGGATCCTCGGGACGGCCGCATACGATCCGCGACTTCTCCGCGCCTTCGCCCTGGTGCGAACGACATGCCGGGCGGTAGGCATCCTTCACGAAGTGGGTGTGCTGGAATTCCTCGACCCGCGGGTTCTCCATGCAGTCGTACTCAAGCTGGTGCTGCTGTTCAGTGGCGACCCAGCCGCGGTGCACCGTGAACGGTTCGGAGTAGTGCACGGGATCGATGATGGTGACGTCCACCTGCACCCGCTTGCCGTCCTCGGACTTGGTCAGTCGCTCGATGGTGCGCAGCTGGGGACTGGCGGGCTGGGCCATGGCATCGAGCTCGAAGTTGCCATTGAACCCGACGGTCTCGATGACCAGCGTGTTGCCCTCCCAGCGGCCCACGGAGTGGCCGGTGTAGGTGGGTTCGGGATCCTTCGGAAGCTCGGCGTTCAGGCGGATGCGCCGTGTCATCCGCGGCTGCTCGAGGCTGATGGTGATCTCGTCGTCGGACTGCAGCACCACCAGCGAACCCTGGACCATGACCATGGCCGCCGTGCCGCCGGGGCGGCAGGTCGTCCATGCGGTTCCAAGGATCTTGCCGCTGTTGGTGGCCTCGGTGTAGCTGTCGATCAGCTTCTGGGTTTCGGGCGTCCTGGGCGTATTGCCGAGCAGCACGAAAAAGCGTTCGGACTCCCAGATGCCGCCCAGGTAACGGGGATCGGAACGGCCGTCCTCCTGGGCGAGGGCAGGAGCCAGCGCCAAGGTGGCCAGCAGGGCCGTGGCCGTGCGTGTGCAAAAGGCGTTCATGGCAGGGTATCCCGGACGGCCGGCTCGCCACGCGCGATGCGGTCGGGGCAGACGTCGTCCTCGATGGTCAGGTGGGGCTGGCGGCGGTAGGTCATGACCGTCGACCAGGGCCGGGTGTAGTAGGCATCGTCCTTGAACGTGAAGCGCGCTTCCAGGCGCCCGTCATCCAGCACGCGCAGGTGCTCGGTGATGACCAGGTCCTCGGAGTGCGGCAGGCCATGGCTGTCGAGCACGGTCTCGTCGGTGAGGCCGACGGACTCGATGACCAGCGTGCGGCCTTCCCACTTGCCCACCGGGTAGCCCATGGTCAGCGGCAGGATGGGATCGGCCGGCTGGCCGTTCATGTTCACCATGCGGTGCCAGCGGTACCAGCCGTAGATGAAGCCGATGTAGTTGCCGTCGGCCCTGATCTCGAACGGATAGGGCATGAACATGATGCGCGGCATGCCCGGCCCGGCGCACCAGCGGGTGCGGTCGAACTGGGGCTGCGGCGTGCCGAGCTGGGCCTCGCGCTCCCGGTAGAGGCGCGCACCCTTGTCGTTGAGCGGTGGCGTCTCGCCGGTCTCGGTCAGCAGCCGCGGGCTGACGCGTTCGGGCAGCCACACGCCCAGCATGTCCTTGATGCCCGGGCCGAATGCCGGCCCGTCCCGGGCATCCAGGACAGGGGCGGCCAGCGTGACCGCCGCCGCCATGCCTGCAATCGTGATGGAACGGAAATCCAATTCTTCAACCCCCCTGGTTCGTTGCCGGCCGGCTTACCGGTCCTCGCTGAGGTCGGTGAAATTGGGCTGGCGCTTGATGTTGACGGCCACGCCATCGAGGCGGCGGCCATCCTCGAAGGTGAGGTAGCGCAGCGTGCCGTAGGGACGCCCGTCGCGCGCGGGGGCGACGTACATGGTCACCTTGTCGCCCTCCTTCACGCTGTCCTTGCGCCAGCCCATGCGCACGTTGATCGCGGGCGCGCCGATCTCCACGGCCCACTGCACGGTCTTGCCGTCGCCGCCGGGAACCAGCACCTGCAGGAAGGAGTGGGGGTTGGTCCACTGGACCTCCTTCACCGTTCCCGTGACGACCACTTCCTTGCTGTAGTCGAATTCCGCGGTGGAGTGATGGGCCGTGGCGCCCGTGGATGCCAGCAGCGCAGGCAGGCCGAAGATGGCCACGGTTCGAAGAATCGCTGATCTCAAAGGCAAGCCCCCCTTGGACAGATAAGCGGATCGTTGCGTTCTGATATTCGAAGCTATATACGTTATCAAGGTCGGCGGGGGGAGTCATCGCGCCGGAAAATTAAAGTGGGATGAAAATCCCGCGAATCGGCGGTTCCGCAGGGGCGGGCGGGGCGCATTGCCTCCATTCACCACTGGTTTTTTCACGTAAGGGGAATAGCTTTGAGCAAGACGTCGTTCCGGCCCGCTCTCGTCCTTTCATCCCTGGCCTGGCTGCTCGCGGCCTGCACTTCCGCTGCACCCGATGCGGCGCCGCGCAACGACTACGCCCTCGACCGGGCGCAGATCGAGAACCTGCAGGCGCGCTACCTGTTCGCGATGGATTTCCGCGACCCGGATTCCTATGCGCAGACGTTTGCAGAGGACGGCGTGCTCGACTTCGGCGCCGGCCAGCTCAAGGGGCGGGACGCCATCCGCAACATGATCGAACGCAGCCGGCAGGCCGGCGACGGGCCGGGAGGCCCGCCCCGGGGACGCCACAGCATCACCAGCATCGTGATCGACGTGGACGGGGACCGTGCCACCTCGGTGGCCTACTGGTTCCTGATGGTGAACGATTCGCCGGACCGGCAGGCCAGGGTGCATTCCTTCGGCCACTACGAGGACGAGCTGGTCAAGGTCGACGGCCAGTGGCTGTTCAAGCTGCGCAAGATCTACAACGAGGGCACGCCGGCCTGGTCGTGGAATTCCGACGGCAACCCGGCCGTCACGCCCGGACCCGGACCGGGCCGCGGAGCCGCTCCAGGCGCCTGAACCTCGCGGCGCGCCAGGCGCGCGGCAACGGGCATCAGTGGAAGCGGATGCCCATCGCCCACCCGCCGGTCAGGTAGCAGGCGAGGGTGATCAGCACGATGCCGGTGAGGTTCAGCACCAGGCCGCCGCGTGCCATCTGCGCGATGGTCACGCGGCCGGTGCCGAACACGATGGCATTGGGTGGCGTGCCCACCGGCAGCATGAACGCGGAGCTGGCGGCCAGCGCCGCCGGGATCAGCAGCATCATCGGGTCGGCGCCGATGCCCAGCGCCACGGCGCCCAGTACCGGGATGAAGGTGGCCGCCGTGGCCGTGTTGCTGGTGATCTCGGTGAGGAACAGCACCAGCGTGGCGACGGCGGCCACCAGCAGCAGCGGCGGCAAGGCGCCCAGTGCGCGTACCTGCAGGCCGAACCATTCATCGAGGCCACTGCCGGCAATGGCGCCGGCGAGGCTGAGGCCGCCGCCGAACAGCAGCAGCACGCCCCAGGGCAGGCCCCGCTCGGCGTCCCGCCATTCCAGTACCCTGGCCGCGCCGTCGCGATCGTGGCCGCCCGGCAGCAGGAACAAGGCGATGCCGGCACCGATGGCCACGGCCGAATCCTCGATCTCGTCGAGCCAGTCGTGGTGTTCCGCGATGGATGGAATGCTCGCCAGCAACGGCGGTACCACCCACAGGACGGCGGCCGTGGCGAACACCAGGATCACGCTCTTCTCGCCCTGCGACAGGCGGCCGAGCTTGGCGATCTCGGCGTGGATCATTTCGCGCCCGCCCGGCAGCTCGTCCAGCTCGAACCGGTACAGCACGCGGGTCATCAGCCACCAGCCCACCAGGATGAAGACCAGGCCCAGCGGCGCGCCCACTGCCATCCATTCGAGGAAGCCAATGTCACGCCCCAGTTCGCCGGCCGCGTAGCCGGCGACGATGGCATTGGGTGGTGAGCCCAGCAGGGTGCCCAGGCCGCCCATGGTGGCCGACCATGCCACGGCCAGGGTGATGCAGGTGCCGAAGCGGCGCAGGTCATCGGCACGCGCATTGGCGCAGCGCTCGCCGACCAGTGCCAGCACCGACAGGCCGATGGGCAGCATCATCAGCGTGGTGGCCGTGTTCGACACCCACATCGAGAGGAAGCCCGTGGCCAGCATGATGCCGAGGACCATCTGTTTCGGACGGAAGCCCACGCGCGAGAGGGTCCACAAGGCCACGCGGCGGTGCAGGTTCCACTTCTCCATCGCGATGGCAATCAGGAAGCCGCCAAGGAACAGGAACACGATGGGATTGGCGTAGGGCCCGGTGGCCTGTGCCAGGGTGCGCTCCGTCAGCGCGGGCACCAGCACGATGGGCAGCAGCGAGGTGACCGGCAGCGGGACGGCTTCGGTCATCCACCACACCGCCATCAGCGTGGTGATGGCGGCGATGCGGCGCGCGTCCTCGCCGAGCCCTTCGCTGCCCTCGAGCAGCAGCCATACCACTGCGGCGGCGATGATGCCGGCCAGTCGCAGCATCCAGAGCCTTGCGGTGGATCGCGGCGCCTGCGCCACATTCTCGCCGGCCGCATCCTGGCCGGGCGGGGACGCGCCCTGCATCGAAGTCCTTGCCCCATGTGTCGTGGTTGTCCGGCGCACAGTGTCGCCGAAACGACTGCACTGCGGGCAGGGCGATCAGCGGGGCAGCAGTCCCTCGGTGCCGGTCTCGCGACGGGCGCCCAGGCCCGGCACCAGCTGCACCAGGCTTGAGGCCAGTTCGCGCCAGCCGCGGCTGCGCGGCGCCGGCGGGACAGGCGCGGCCAGCGCGGCGGCCAGTCGCTCGCCGGCATGCTGCTGCGCCTGGCGCGCCTGCGCCACCAACGCGGCAGTGCCGAAGAAGCCATGCGTCATGCCGCCGAAGTGCTGCCACTGCACCGGCACGCCGGCGCGGGACAGTGCTTCGTGCAGCCGCTCGGTGTCGCTGCGCAGCGGGTCGAACTGGGCGCTGTGCAAGGTGACCGGCGGCAGGCCCTTGAGGTCTGCGTTGACAAGGTCGAGCCGCGGATCGTGCAGGGCCCCGGGATCGAGCACGAGCTGCTCGAACAGCCACACCATCATCGCGCGGCTCAGCGGCCGCGCCAGGGCCTGCTCGAGGTAGGAGGGCGTGTTGGTGCGCGTCTGCGCAACCGGGCAGACGGCCAGAACGTGCTTGGGAGCGGGCAGGCCCTGGTCGCGGATGGCCATCGCGGTGGCCAGTGCCAGCGTGCCGCCGATGTCCTCGCCGGCCAGCGCGATCCTGCTGGCATCGGCTGGCAGGGTTCCGGCGTGCTCGAGCAGCCAGCGGTAGGCGGCCAGCGCATCATCCCAGGCGGCAGGGAAGCGGTGTTCCGGCGCCAGCCGGTAACCTACCGACAGCACCACGGCGTCGGCATGCGCGGCGATGCCGCGCGCACATTCCTCGTCGGCATCGATGCTGCCGAGCACGCCGCCGCCACCGTGGAAGTACAGCACCAGCGGCAGCTGCTGACCGGCCTCGCAGGCGGGCAGGTAGGCACGCGCGGGCAGGGGACCCGCAGCACCGTCCACGGTGAGCTCGCGCGTGGCAATGGCCGCGATGCGGTCCTCCACCGCGGCCTCGACCACGGATGCGGATTGCGCGTCAGCCATGAGCTGGGCGCCGGCCTCGGCATTGCGCGCGCGCAGCAGCTTCACCGCGTCGGCGAGCGTGGGGCTGCGGCGCAGCTTGTCCGCTTCGGTCCAGCGCGACAGCTGCACGGGATGCAGCTGCTCCCAGGCCTTCAGGACCTTCTGCAGGTCCTCGTCACAATGCGTTTGCGTGCTGGCGGTGCAGACCGCCACGGTCACCGGTACCGGCTTGCCCGGCATGACATTCTTCTCCTCCCCGGCCTGTCCGGGAACGGTAGTGACCGCCGGGGCCACCTCCCGGACACTGGCCGGTGGCGTGGCTCGCGGCGATCGCTGGCAGTATGCCCATTATCACGAGTCGCGTCCGGTTGCGCGCTGAAGCGCGTCAGGAACCACCTGACTTAATCCAGCTAACATGGGCATCGTGAAGCTTTGAGTTACGGAGGCCGAAATGAGTTCCCAGCGCACGCGCATCTTCCTGAAGAAGACCTGCCCCTACTGCCTCCGGCTCAGGATTTTCCTTACCGAGGCAGCAATCGCCGACCGGTTCGAGTTCGTGGTGTTTGCGGATGGTGACGAGACCCACAAGGCGTTGCGTGCGCAAATGGAGCAGGCGGGCCAGAAGCCCAGCTTCCCGGCCGCGGAGCTGGAGCCGGGGCAGCTGACCACGGGTACTGATGCGCTGATCGAGCGCTTCGCGAAGCAGGCCGGAATCGATCCGGCGAAGATGCCGCTGCTCGCCTACTACACCGCGGGCGTGTTCGCGCGGCACGTGGAGATGTTCCAGGAACTGAAGGCGCTGAAGGGCGGCTGAGGCACGCCATGATCACCTGGCCGGCACCCGAGCGCAACAAGGAACCCATCCTGGAGGTGCTCCGCCGCGCGCTGCCGGCGCAGGGGCTGGTTGTGGAGATCGCCAGCGGCACCGGCCAGCACGTGGTGCACTTCGCGGCCGCGCTGCCGCACCTCCAGTGGCAGCCCAGCGATCCCGAGGCCGTGCATCGCCAGTCCATCGAGGCGCGCATCAGGGCCGCGGGCCTCGCCAACGTCGCCCCGCCGCTGGACCTCGACGTGCGGGCGCGGCCCTGGCCGCTCGGGCGGGCCGATGCCCTCGTCTGCATCAACATGATCCACATCGCCCCCTGGGAGGCGACACTGGCATTGCTGGCGGAGGGCGCAAGGCTGCTGCCGACCGGCGGCCTGCTGTACCTCTACGGTCCTTTCCGTCGCGGCGGCAGGCATACCGCACCTGGCAACGAGGCCTTCGATGCCGACCTGCAGCGGCAGGATCCGGCCTGGGGCGTGCGTGACCTGGATGAAGTGGCCGGAGAGGCTGCAGCTCGCGGATTCCTGCTGCAGGAAGTGGTGCCGATGCCGGCCAACAACCTCAGTGTGCTGTTGCGCACCGGCGCGGCCTGAGGGCATGCCGCAGCAGCCTGGTGGCGCTGCGCCAGGTGCGCACGGACGCAGCGCCGGAATAGACTTCGGGCTCTTCGAAAGAGGGGGAGATCTCGATGAGCAATGAAAGGATCCTCGTCACCGGAGCCAGCGGCCAGCTCGGATCGCTGATCGTGCAGCACCTCAGGCGCAGGGCGCCCGGTGCCACCATCATTGCCGGCGGCCGGCGCACGCCCGCGGTACCGGAGGGCGTGGAAGTGCGCACCGTGGACTACGACCGCCCCGACACGCTGGATGCCGCGCTCGATGGTGTCACGCGCGTGGTGCTGGTCTCCGGCAGCGAGGTGGGCAAGCGCGTGCCCCAGCACCGCAATGTCATCGAGGCCGCCGCGCGCGCCGGCGTGAAGCTGCTGGCCTACACCAGCATCCTGAAGGCCGATCGCAATCCGCTCATGCTGGCCGAGGAGCACCGCGGCACCGAGCAGGTGCTGGCGGAGGGCAAGGTGCCCTACGTGGTGTTCCGCAACGGCTGGTACAGCGAGAACTACACCGGCAGCGCCGCGATCGCGGTGCAGTTCGGCGTGGTGCAGAGCGCCTCGGGCAAGGGGAGGGTTTCCACCGCCACCCGCAACGACTATGCCGAGGGTGCGGCCGCGCTGATCCTGCGCGACGACCATCGCGCCGGGCAGGCCTACGAGCTGGCCGGCAGCACCAGCTTCGACAAGTACGAGTACGCCGAAATGCTGTCCAGGGTCTCGGGCAAGCAGGTGGTGGTGCAGGACCTGAGCGCCGGCGACTACGCCGCGGCGCTGGTGAAGGCGGGGCTGCCCGAGCCCTTCGCGCGCATCCTGGCAGATTCGGACTCGAAGTCCGCCGATGGCTGGCTGTTCGATGACAGCCGCACGCTGGAGAAGGCGATCGGCCGGCCGACCACGCCGATGGAAGAAACGGTCCGCGCCGCGCTGGGCTGATCCCGGCGGCGGGACCGGGGCGCCGGTCCCGCCTTCCTGCGGCTTATTTCCTGCCGACCGGGAACAGCATCAGGAACGACTTGCCGTCCGGGGTGATGTCGAACTGGCGCCGTCCCGGGCCCTGCTGGAATCCGCTGATGGGCAGCTGCACCGGCGAGCCGGCCTTCAGCTCAGCGCCCTGAACGGTGATGTCGAGGCGGTACAGCCGGCCGCCCTGGTCGAAGTACAGCGCCTTGCCATCCGGCGACCACACCGGATGGCTGCCGCCCGAGCGGGTGAGCTGGAAGCGCTGGCCGCCCTGCGACAGCGACTCGGCCCAGACCTCGTAGCGACCGGTCTCGTTGGAGCTGTAGGCGATCCACTGGCCGTCGGGGGAGATGTGGCTGTTGTTCTGCGCCGAACCCGGCACGTCCACCAGCTTCTTCACCTGCCGCGTGTCGAGGTCGAGCGAGAAGATGCCGTAGTCGCTCTCGCCGGCGCGCGTGACGAACACCAGCTGGCCCTTGAGGCCGCCGCGGTAGAGTCCCTCGGCGCCCCGGCCGTCGACCAGGAACTTGGGCTGCTCGCCGCCGTCGGCGCGCTGCCAGTACAGCGAGTCGGCGCCGTTGCCGGTAGCGACGAACGCGATGCGGTCGCCTTCCGGGTTCCACACCGGGCCGGTGTTGCGGCGGGTGGTGACGGTGATCTGCAGCGCCTTGCGCTTGCTGAGGTCGGACAGCGGCGCCACCTGGATGCGGGTCAACGGCGGATCGCCGGCGTTCTCGCCGGGTTCGGTGAGCTCAAAGGCAACGCGCGTGCCATCCGGCGAGACGCGCGGCGAGGATACGGAATCCGGCAGCGTGGCCAGCACCTTCTTTCCGCCTTGCAGGTCGACGAGCGCCAGCTCGTATTCACCGCCGGACGGCTGCGGCGCGGCGGCATGGGCAAGGCCGAGGGCAGCCATCCCGGCCACCAGGACTGCAAGACGCTTCATCAGGTCAACCCCCATATGGTTGTGTTTGTTTTCCACAAGCATAGCGGGCCGGGCAGGTTTTGTGACGGACAGGCGCAAGCCGGTACGGCGCGCCTCGCGGCGCGCCGCCGGTTGCCTGCGCATCGGGCATCCTGCCGGTCAACCCGCCATCAGTGCATGGTGATGCCGGGCGAGAACATCAGCACCCGGGGCGGTCCTTCGGAGTGCTCGTTCATGTACTCCCACAGGGCCGTGTAAGCCTTCTCGAAATCGGCCTGTGCGATGGCGAGCGCGGTCTGGGCACGACGGAAATCCGCTTCGAGTCCCGCCAGTACTTTCTTGCGATCTGAATCGCTCATCGCTACCTCCTTGCTGACGTGGGGAACATGGGGGCGGGGCCTCCCCTGTTCAAGGTCGCGACAACGGGCCGGAATGATTGCCCCTGTCAGCCAGTGTACGCCCTCCGGGCCGGGGTGGACTGCGGGATTCCCCGCAAGGCGGGCGGCGTCTCAATCCTGCTGGCGCCGCCAGCGTTCCAGCTGCCTGCGCTCGCGCTTGTCGGGGCGGTGGCCTGGTTCGGGACGCAGCAGCGAGGCCAGCCGGCGCTGCTCGCGGTACTGCTCGGAGCGGCGGGCGCTGTCCGGGGTTTCCTCGTAACAGGCGCGCGCCTGGGGTGCCGGGCCGCGTCGTGGCGGCAGCGCCAGCACCCGCACCTCGATGGCCCGCTCGCCCAGCGTGACGCTGACCAGCTGCCCGATGCGCACGGCATGTGCCGGCTTCACCCGTTCCCCGTCCAGCTTCACCTTGCCGCCGGCGACGGCCTCGGCCGCCAGCGAGCGGGTCTTGAACAGCCGCACATGCCAGAGCCACTTGTCGATGCGGTGGCGGTCGTCGCTGCCGGGGTCGCGTTCCATGTGCAGCGGAGTATGGACCAGCTGATGCGGAGCGCTCATGATCGGCGCGCATCTGCCAAGAGCCGCCGCTCATTGGTAATCGGCGCAGGCCGCCCCGATTCACGGCTGACGGGAATCCCCCCGCACCCGCAGGAGCGAACCATGAGCCAGGCCAATGTCATTCATGCAGGACAGGATTCCTTCCAGGAGAAGGTGCTGCAGTCGCCGGTGCCGGTGCTGGTGGACTTCTGGGCCGAATGGTGCGGGCCCTGCCGCGCCATTGCGCCCGTGCTGGAGGAGGTGGCGGGCGCCCGCCGGGAGTCGCTGCGCGTGGTGAAGGTGAACGTGGACGAGGCGCCCGGGCTGGCACGGCAGTACGGGGTGCGCAGCATCCCCACGCTGGTGCTGTTCCAGGACGGCGAGAGACGCGCGCAGCATGTCGGCTCGCTGCGCCGGGTGGAACTGGAAGCGCTGCTCGATCGCTGGCAGGTGGAGGTGTGAAATGAAGAAGATCCTGGGCGTGCATGAGGCGCCGCCCATGCACTGGGTGGGCGACGGCTTCCCGGTACGCTCGCTGTTCAGCTACGACGGGCTGGGCCGGCAGCTCAGCCCCTTCCTGCTGCTCGACCATGCGGCGCCCACGCAGTTCCCGCCGGCTTCGCGGCCGCGCGGCGTGGGCCAGCATCCGCACCGCGGCTTCGAGACGGTCACCATCGTCTACCAGGGCGAGGTGGAGCACCGCGATTCCACCGGCGCCGGCGGTCGCATCGGCCCGGGCGACGTGCAGTGGATGACCGCGGGCGGCGGCATCCTGCATGAGGAATTCCATTCGCGCGAGTTCACCGCCCGCGGCGGCGTGGTGGAGATGGTGCAGCTGTGGGTGAACCTGCCGGCGAAGGACAAGATGACGCCGGCCCGCTACCAGTCGCTGCTGGCCGCCGACATCCCGGTGGTGGAGCTGCCGGAGGGTGCCGGTACCGCGCGGGTCATTGCCGGCGAACTCCTCGGCCGCAAGGGTCCGGCCCGGACCTTCACGCCGATGCAGGTGCACGACCTGCGCATCGCGCGTGATCGCAGGGTGGAACTCGCGGCGCACGAGGGCTGGACCATGGCGCTGGTGGTGCTCGACGGCACCGTGCTGGTCAACGGCGAGGCCGTGGCCAGGGCCGGCCAGCTGGTGCACCTGTCGCGTTCGGGGACTGGCGTGCGCATCGAGGCCAACGCCGATGCCACGGTGCTGTGGCTGTCGGGCGAACCCATCGACGAGCCCATCGTGGGCTACGGGCCCTTCGTGATGAACACCCGGCAGCAGATCATCGAGGCCATCGAGGACTTCAACCGCGGCCGCTTCGGCGGCATTGCCGGCGCCAGCAGCGGCGGCTAGCGCTTCAGAAGTCCGCTGCCGGCGCGGTGGCGCGCACGCGCAGCCTGAGCATGCTGATGACGGCGGCGAGGAGCGCCGCCGCGGCGGCCAGCCGCAGCAGCAGCGGGCCGGAGCCGATGCCCATCCAGTGGAAGGCGGCGGCCACCACCACCGCGCCGGCCGTCTGGCCGAGCAGGCGCGCGGTGGCCATCATGCCGCCGGCCGCGCCGGAACGATCACGTGGCGCGGCGGTGACGATGGTGCGGTTGTTGGGCGACTGGAAGAAGCCGAAGCCCGCGCCGCACAGTGCCATGCGCCACAGGATGTCGGCATTGCCGGGCTGGTCCCCGGGCAGCGACAGCAGCAGCAGGCCGGCGGCGAAGAAAACCAGCCCGATGCCGCCGAGCAGGCCCGCCGGGAAACGGTCCGCGAGCCGCCCGGCCAGCGGTGCGGTCACGCCCACGGACAGCGGCCATGCCGTCATCAGCAGGCCGGTCTCGGCGATGCTGCGGTCCATGGTGGCCTGCAGCATGAAGGGCAGCGTCACCATGGCCAGCATCTGTGCGGCGAACGAGGTGATCGAGGTGGCGATGGACAGCGAGAAGATGGGCAGGCGCAGCAGGTCCAGCGGCAGCAGGGGCGCGGGCCGAGTCCACTCGCGCCGCACCAGCAATGTGCCGGTGATGAGTGCCACCAGCAGCAGGGGAAGGCCCGTGGCAGCCTCCTCGCGCGCCAGCGTCTCGACGCCGAAGATCAGGGACGACAGCGCCACGGCGCTGAGCGCGGCCGAGACGTAGTTGGGCTTGCCGCCATGGCCGCTGGAGCGAGGCAGGGCGCGCGCGCCCACCAGCAACGCGGCCAGGCCGAAGGGCACGTTGACGAAGAACAGCCATGGCCAGGCGGCCACGCTGAGGATCAGCGCCGCCACCGAGGGGCCGGCTGCAGCCGACACTGACAGCACCAGCGCGTTGTAGCCGATGCCCTTGCCCAGTTTCGACTGCGGCCAGGTGGCGCGCACCAGCGCCGCGTTCATGCTCATGACCGCCGCCGCGCCGATGCCCTGGAACATGCGCGCGACGATCAGCGCGCCGAGGCTGCGGGAGGCGGCGCAGGCCACCGAACCGACGATGAAGACGGCCAGCCCGGGCAGGTACACGCGGTGGTAGCCGATGCGATCGCCCAGCGCCGCCAGCGGCAGCAGCAGCGCCGTGATGGCGAGCTGGTAGGCGTTGATGACCCAGATGGAGGTGGCGGCGGAGGCATTCATCTCCGCCGCGATCGTCGGCAGCGCCACGTTCACGATGACGCTGTCGAGCACCGCCATCGAGATCGCCATCCAGATGGCCAGCGAGGACCAGTAGCGCCGGGGTACGGGCAGTCCGTCCATCATGTCCTGCCCGCGGGCAGCGGCTGGTCGATGTCGTCCCGGGACATGCGCTCAGTAGTGGGGAGGCTTCTCGTCTTCGGCGGTGTAGGCCGTCGGGGTCACCAGCGCGGCCTCGAACCGGCCGGTGAGGGTGTGGAGCCTGGTCTCGAGGGTTTCCAGCTCCTTGCGCAGGCGGAACACTTCCTCGCTGAGCTGGGAATTGGCCTGCTCCAGGAAGGCGACCTTCACTTCGAGTTGTTCGATGCGCTCGTTCATGGTGGATGCTTGCCCGGCTTCGTCCGGCCCGTCGCAACCTGGCGCCGGGCCACCCAAGGATCCGGGAAGTCTGGCACTTTCGTACCTCGATTGCGAACCGGGGCCGGTGCGTGACGGCGATCCGGGCGGATGGTGCGGGAAGCGAATGCGGCCTCAGGTCGCTGCGGGCCCGGGATGCACGACCCTCAGTCGCGGCAGGCTCCCGGGGTGTTCGCGCTGCAGGAAGCGCAGCAGCCCCTCGCGCACCTCGCAGCGCAGGTCCCAGGCGTGCCCTGAATTGGCTGCGCTCATCAGCGCGCGCACCATCACCGTGTGTTCGCGCACATCGGTCACCTGCAGCACGTTCACGCGCCGGTCCCAGAGCTTCGATGACTCCAGCACACGGGTCAGTTCGGCGCGCAGCGCCTCCAGCGGCATGTCGTGGTCGACGAACAGCTCCACGGTGCACAGCAGCTCGCTGGTGGTGCGCGTCCAGTTCTGGAACGGGCGTTCCAGGAAGTAGGTGACCGGCACGACCAGCCGCCGCTGGTCCCAGATGTTGACCACCACGTAGGTCAGGGTGATCTCCTCGATTCGCCCCCACTCACCCTCGACGATGACCACGTCGTCGATGCGGATGGGCTGGGTGAGGGCGATCTGGAACCCGGCCAGCACCATGCCGACGCTGCGCTGCGCGGCGAAGCCGATCACGATGCCGGCCACCCCGGCGGAGGCCAGGATGGTGGCGCCGACCTGGCGCACCTGGTCGAATACCATCAGCATCGCGGCAAAGCCGAACAGCACGATGGTGGAGATGGCCACCTTGCGCAGCACGGTCACCTGTGTGTGCACCGCGCGCGCCTCGCGGTTGTCCGGGACATCGATGCGGTAGCGCTCCAGCAGCAGCGTGCAGGCGGCGTCGACGACGCGGTACAGCACCCAGGCGATGGCGGCGATCAGCAGCATGCTGACGGCATTGCGGAACAGCTCCTGCAGGCGCTCGGGCACCGCAAGCATGGTGCTGCCCAGGATGATGGCCAGCAGCGGCAGCAGCATGCGGATGGCGGTGCCGGCGATGGGCAGCAGGAGGTCGTCGCCATGCGAGCGCGTGCGGCGGGAGATCGCGAGCAGCCGGGCCTCGATCGCGCGGCCGACCCGTGACAGCAGCCACACCAGTGCCAGGATGATGCCGAATCCGCGCCCTGCATCCAGTGCCGGCAGGCCGTAGCGAAGCAGTCCTGCGTGGCCGATGTCCAGCAGCAGGATGGTCAGCACGTAGTGCAGGGCGAGGATCCACAGCACCAGCGCCACCGGGGCCACCAGGGAAAGAAGGGCAGCCAGCAGCGCCTGCCGCTGCGCCCTCTCCCCGGTGCTGCTGCCGGAGGGCGCGAGTTCTTCCCGGCGTACGCGATGGCGCGCGTACCAGCGCAGTCCAAGGTGGGCGACGCCAACCATCGCGAGGGCAAGCGCGGCCGCGCCGAAGGTGCTGATGTGGATTCCGGGAAGGAGAGGGGATCCGGTTTCCATGGGCAACGACTCCCTTTCACGTTCGCAGAAAACCGCCATGATCCCGCAGCCGCCCCTTGCGCGCGCGTGGCCATCGCTGTACCGATGGTGTCGGCATGGTCCTACGCGGGGATCGGCCGTGGCGCGTTGGGGATGGGCGCCGCGAATTCCTATCCTTGCCTGCCATCCACCAGAATCATGCGAGGTGCGTCATGGCGCAATCCGCAGCCAGCAAGGAAGTGGAAATCCTCAACCACCTGCTCACGCTCACCCTGGACAGCATCGCGGGCTATCGAGAGGCGGCGGCGGAGACCCGCAACCGCGGCCTGCAGCGGTGTTTCCTGCGTCGCGCCGGGGACCGGCAGAACATCGCCGAGCGCCTGGCCGAGACCATCGAGGCACTCGGCGGCACTCCGGTGGAGGATGGCTCGAAGCTGGGCGCCGCGCACCGGGTATTCCTCAACCTGCGCGAGCTGCTGTCCTCGGGCGACGCGATCGCCATGCACGAGGTCGCGCGCGGCGAGAGCTTCCTGCGCAGCCGCTACGAGAAGGCGCTGAAGAGCGGCCTGCTGTCGCCGCGCAGTTGCGAGGCAGTGGAAGCGGCCTACGGTTCGGTGTGGTCCGGCGTGCGCGCTGTGCAGGGCACGGGCATTCCTGCGGCCCGCACCCGTCCGCGCGTGATGTAGTGGACGTCCTCGCACACGGGAAGTCCGGCCGGCGCCTGCAGATGCGTCGCTGGCGCGTGCGCCCGGCGGTAGTGCAGCAGCAGCCGGGGGCGCATTCGCGCTTCCTCGAGGAGGGCAGCCCGACGCCGCTCGGCGCCCGCTGGGACGGGCACGGGGTCAACTTCGCGCTTTACTCGGCGCATGCCACGCACGTGGAGCTGTGCCTGTTCGATGCCGCTGGCGAGCGCGAGGTGGAGCGCATCGGGCTGGGCGAGCGCACCGACGAGGTGTGGCATGGCTACCTGCCCGACGCCGGGCCGGGCCTGCTGTACGGCTACCGCGTCTATGGCCCCTACGAACCCAGGCACGGGCTGCGCTTCAACCCGAACAAGCTGCTGCTGGATCCCTATGCGCGCAAGCTGGTCGGGCAGCTGCGGTGGGGACCGGAGATCTTCGGCTACGAGCTCGGGCACCGGCACCGTGACCTTTCATTCGACGCCCGCGACAGCGGGCCGTTCGTTCCGCGTTGCCAGGTGGTCGGGCCGGCGGAGGATGCGCAGGGCGCCTCCACGGGGCCGCGCACGCCCTGGGACCGCACGGTGCTCTACGAAATGCACGTGCGCGGCTACACGCGGCTCCACCCGGCCGTGCCGGAGCCTCTGCGCGGAACCTTCGCGGGACTCGCCACGGACGAGGTCGTGGGCTCGCTGCAGCGCCTGGGCGTCACCGCGGTGGAGCTGCTGCCTGTGCATGCCTTCGTCGACGATGGTACCCTCATGGATCGCGGCCTGCGCAATTACTGGGGTTACAACACCATCGGTTTTTTCGCACCCATGCCACGTTATCTTTCCACCGGCGAATCCGGCGAGTTCCGCGCCATGGTGAGCCGGTTCCACGAAGCCGGGATCGAGGTGATCCTCGATGTGGTGTACAACCACACCGCCGAGGGCAGCGAGCTCGGGCCCACGCTGTCGTTCAAGGGCATCGACAACCCGACCTATTACCGGCTGCAGAAGAACGCGCGCTACTACATCAACGACACGGGCACCGGCAACGTGCTGGATGCGGCCAATCCGCGCGTGATCCAGCTCATCGCCGACAGCCTGCGCTACTGGGCGACGGAGATGGGCGTGGACGGCTTCCGCTTCGACCTCGCCACCATCCTCGCGCGCCGGCCCGACGGCTTCACCGAGCGCAGCGGCTTCCTCGACGTGTGCCGGCAGGACCCGGTGCTTTCGCAGGTGAAGCTGATCGCCGAACCCTGGGACGTGGGCCCGGGCGGCTACCAGGTGGGCAACTTCCCGCCCGGCTGGGCCGAGTGGAACGACCGCTTCCGCGACACCGTGCGTTCATTCTGGAAGGGCGACTTCGGCCAGCGCGGCGAGCTGGCCTCGCGCCTGTGCGCCACGCCGGAGATGTTCAACCGGCGCGCCCGGCGGCCCTGGGCCAGCGTGAACTTCGTCTGCGCGCACGATGGCTTCACGCTCAACGACCTGGTCTGCTACGACGGCAAGCACAACGATGCCAACGGCGAGGACAACCGCGACGGCACCGATGACAACTGCTCGTGGAACCACGGCGCGGAGGGCCCCACCGACGATGCCGGGATCCTGGAGCTGCGCGAGCGGCAGAAGCGCAACCTGTTGGCGACGCTGCTGTTCGCGCAGGGCACGCCGATGCTGCTGGCGGGCGATGAGTTCGGCCACACCCAGCGCGGCAACAACAATGCCTATGCGCAGGACAACGAGATCAGCTGGATCAACTGGGAATCCGTCGGTCCCGGCGGGGAGGCGCTGCGTACCTTCACCGCGCGGCTGGTTGCCCTGCGCCAGCAGCATCCGGTGCTGCGCCAGCGGCGGTTCCTCGGCAGGCCGCAGGAGGAGGGCGCCGGGATCAAGGATGTCACCTGGCTCAACGCCGACGGCAGCGAGCTTGCCAACGGCGACTGGGAGGACGGCGGCCATCGCTGCCTGGGGATGATGCTCGACGGTCGCGCGGTGCCCGATCCGGGCGCGGCGTCGTTGCTGCTGATGATGAATGCCCACGACGGGGATGTGGAGTTCAGGCTGCCGGACGCTGCCGGCACCTGGAAGCTGCTGGTCGACACCTTCGAACCTGAGGCGACGGCGGACGGGAAGTCCCCCGGCGAGCCCTGGCTGTTGCATGCGCGTTCGCTGTCGCTGTTCGTGCTGGAGCCCGGGGCCCGGCAGGCAGCGGTGGCCTGATGCTGCGCGCCACCTATCGCGTCCAGCTCAATGCGCAGTTCGGGTTCGACGAATTGCGGCGCGCATTGCCCTACCTGCACCGGCTGGGCATCTCGCACCTGTACCTCTCGCCGGTGTTCCACAGCCGCCAGGGCAGCACCCACGGCTATGACCTGATCGACCACGGCCGCATCGACCCGGACCTGGGCGGCAGGGAAGGCTTCGAGGCGCTGGTTGCGGCCTGCCGCGAGCTGGGCATGGGCCTGGTGCTCGACATCGTGCCCAACCACATGGCGGTGCTGGGGGCGGAGAACGCATGGTGGATGGACGTGCTGGAGAACGGGCCCGCTTCCTCCTGCGCGAAGTTCTTCGACATCGACTGGACGCCGGTGCGGCAGACCATGCGCAACCGGCTGCTGGTGCCCATCCTGGGCGCGCCGCTGGGCGAGGTGGTGGAGCGCGGCGAGGTGCGGGTGGTGTTCCGGCCCGAGTCCGGCATTTTCCTGCTCAATTACTTCGAGCACTGGCTGCCGGTGGAGCCGCGCAGCTACCCGATGATCCTGCGGGCCGGCGAGGGCATTCCCGGTCGCAGCCCGGCGCTGGGCGAGGACGCGCAGCTGGAGCTGGCGAGCCTGATGGATGCCTTCGCGGCGCTGCCGCCGCCGTTGCCGGCGGAGAGCGAGGTCCTGCAGGTGCGCTACCGCGACCGGCAGGTGAACCAGCGGCGACTGGCGCGGCTGTGCGCGCGCGAGCCGGCGGTGCTCGCGCTGATCCAGGTGGCGCTGGAGCGCATCAATGCGCCGTCGCCCGACCCGGAGCTGCTGGATCGCCTGCTGCAGGCCCAGCCGTACCGGCTGGCGTTCTGGCGCGTGTCGGGCGAGGAGATCAACTACCGGCGCTTCTTCGACGTCAACGACCTGGCCGCGGTGCGCATGGAGGACGCGGAGGTGTTCGAGGCCACGCACGGCCTGCTGCGCGCGCTGTGGCAGCAGCGGCTGATCGATGGTGTGCGCGTCGACCACGCCGACGGCCTGTACGACCCGGCGGAGTATTTCCGGCGACTGCGCGACGTGCTGGTGCCCGATGCCGAGCGGCCGCAGCCGTGGGTGGTGGTGGAGAAGATCCTCGGTGCCGGCGAGAAGCTGCGTACCGACTGGTCGGTGGATGGCACCACCGGGTATGAGTTCAATGCGCTGGTCACGGGCTGGCTGACGCAGCCTGCCGGTGTCGCCGAGCTGGACCGCATCTGGCGGCGCCAGGTGGGTGGCACCGAGGGCTATGGCGAAATCGTCTACCAGAGCAAGCGCCAGGTGATGCACACCTCGCTGGCAGCCGAGATCAGCGGACTGGCGGCGCGCCTGGACCGCCTGGCGCAGATGCACTGGAACACGCGCGACTTCACGCTGTTCGACCTGCGCGCCGCCATCGTCGAGGTGATCGCCTGCTTCCCGGTGTACCGCACCTACATCACCGGCAGCCAGCCTGGCGCAGAGGACGTGCAGCACGTGCGGCGCGCCATCGGCGCGGCCTTCAGCCGCAAGCGCAGCTCGCACCGGGCGCTGGAGTTCCTGGAGCGGGTGCTGCTGGGCGAGCTGGAGGGCAGTTCCGGGCGGGCGGAGGCGGCGCTGGAGTTCACGCAGAAGTTCCAGCAGGTGACTTCGCCGGTGATGGCCAAGGGCGTGGAGGACACGGCCTTCTACCGCTTTGCCCGCTATCTGCCGATGAACGAAGTGGGGTCTGATCCGGATGCGCGCGGCCTGTCCACCGAGCTGCTGCACCGGGCCAACGAGGAGCGGGCGCGGGAGTGGCCGCGCACCATGCTGTCGACGGCCACGCACGACAGCAAGCGCGGCGAGGACGTGCGCTGGCGCCTGTGCGTGCTCAGCGAGATCGCGCACGAGTGGGCCGCCTGCGTGGGCCGCTGGCGCCGCCTGAAGCGGCATCACCGCCGCGAGCCCGGCGCCCCGGAAGTGGTGCAGGAGTACCTGCTGCTGCAATCCCTGCTGGGCATCTGGCCCGCCAACGCGGACCTGGCCGACATGGACGCGCTGCGCGAGCGGCTGTGCGAGTACGCCATCAAGGCCGCGCGCGAGGCCAAGCAGGCCACCTCGTGGCTGGACCCGGACGAGGAAGTGGAGCGCGGGCTGCGCGAGCTGGTGGCGCGCATGCTGCCCGAGCAGGGTGCCGCAGGCTTCGAGCGTTACTTCCGGCCGGTCATCGACCCGGTGCTGTACTTCGGCATGTTCAATGCGCTGGCGGCGCTGGTGCTGAAGCTCACCGCGCCGGGCATCCCCGATTTCTACCAGGGCACCGAGCTGCCTTCGCTGGTGCTGGTGGACCCGGACAACCGGCGGCCGGTGGACCTCGATGCGCATGCCGCGCAGCTGGCCGCCATCGACGCACTGGCCGCAAGCAGGCCGCTGCCGGAGGTGGTCTCCGCGCTGCTGTCCAGCTGGCAGGACGGGCGGTTGAAGATGTATGTCACCCGCCGGCTGCTGGCGCTGCGTGCCTCGCATGCCGATGCCTTCTCAGGCGACTACCTGGCGCTGTCGGTGGAAGGGGCCCGCGGCGAGCATGTCTGTGCCTATGCACGCCAGGGCGGGGATTGCACGGTGATCGCGCTCGCCTCGCGCTGGACGGCCACGCTATGCGGCGGTGAGCTCAAGCCGCCGGTGGGAGAAGCCATCTGGCAGGACACGGCCGTGCTGCTGGCCCCCAGGATACCTGCAGGACGCTACGTGGACGTGCTCTCCGGCCAGGTCCACGAGGTGGCCGGGGAGGGCGAGGGCCGGCGCCTGCCTGCGGCCAGGTTGTTCGAGTTGCTGCCGTGCTGCGTGCTGGTGCGGCAGCCGGAGGGAAGCTGATGCTGGGCGCCGTGCTGTCGGGAACGCGCTGCCGGTTCCGCGTCTGGGCGCCGGCGGCGCGCGAGCTGCTGCTGGAGCTGGAGGCTCCTTCCTCGCGGCAGGTGCCGCTGGTTGCCGCAGGCGACGGCTACTGGTCCGTGGAAGTGGAAGGCATCAGCGCCGGCCAGCTGTACTGGTACGTCGTCGATGGCCGCCGCCTGCCCGATCCCTGCAGCCGCTTCCAGCCGCAGGGCCCGCACGGCCCGTCGATGGTGGTGGACCGCAGTGCCTACCGCTGGCGGGACGCGGACTGGAAGGGCATCGAGCTGCCGGGCCAGGTGCTGTACGAGCTGCACATCGGCACCTTCACCGAGGAGGGCACCTTCGCCGCGGCGGCGAGGAAGCTGCCGCACCTGCGCGAACTCGGCGTGACCGTGGTGGAAGTGATGCCGCTGGCCGAATGGCCGGGGCGCTTCAACTGGGGCTACGACGGCGTGGACTGGTTTGCGCCCTCCCACCACTACGGTGACTACGACGCCTTCAAGGCCTTCGTCGATGAGGCGCATGCGCTGGGCATCGGCGTGATCCTCGACGTGGTCTACAACCACTTCGGGCCGGACGGGAATTACCTGCGCTGCTTCAGCCCGTACTACTTCAGCGAACGCGCCACGGAGTGGGGCGAGGCCATCAACTACGACGGCGGGCATTCGGCGGCGGTGCGGGAGTTCGTGATCGCCAATGCCTGCGAGTGGGTGCGCGAGTTCCACCTGGACGGACTGCGGCTGGACGCAACGCAGGCCATCTTCGATGACAGTCCGCGGCACATCGTGGCCGAGCTGGCCGCGGCGGTGAGGCAGGCCGCCGGTGGAAGGCGCGTGCTGGTCTTCGCCGAGAACGAACCCGAGGATGCCGGCCACCTGCTGCCGGTGGAGGAAGGAGGCTTCGGCCTCGATGCGATGTGGAACGACGACTTCCACCACAGCGCCATGGTGGCGGCAACGGGGCGGCGCGAGGCCTACTACCACGATTACTCCGGCACCGCGCAGGAGCTGGTGTCGGCGTCGTTGCGCGGCTTCCTGTACCAGGGGCAGTACTACCCATGGCAGCAGCATCTGCGGGGTTCGCCCCTGCGCGGCTCGCCGGCGCAGTGCGTGGCCTTCCTGCAGAACCATGACCAGGTGGCCAACAGCGTCACCGGCCGGCGGCTGCACCAGCTCACCAGTCCCGGCGTGTACCGCGCGCTGACGGCGACACTGCTGCTGGGGCCGCAGACGCCCATGCTGTTCATGGGACAGGAGTTCGCCGCGTCGGCCCCGTTCCTGTTCTTTGCCGACCACCACCCGGAGCTGGCAAGGCTGGTGAGGGAAGGGCGGATCAGGTTCCTCGAGCAGTTCCCCGGCGCGAAATCGGCGGATGGCCGCGGCGTCATTGCCGATCCGGGCGATGAAGCCACCTTCCGCCGCTGCAAGCTCGACTGGCGCGAATGCACCGGCGAGAACCCCGCGCTGCGGCTGCACCGCGACCTCCTGGAGCTGCGCCGGGAGGATCCGGTGCTGCGCGGCCAGGGTCGTGCCGGGCTGGGCGGGGCAGTGCTGGGAGAGCAGGCCTTCGTGCTGCGATGGTTCGACGCGGCCGAGGGGGATCGCCTGCTGGTGGTGAACCTGGGACGCGACATCCGCGAGCAGGCGCTGCCGGAGCCGTTGCTGGCACCGCCGCGGGGACGGCGGTGGCAGCTGCGCTGGTCCAGCGAGCATGTGGACTACGGCGGCAGTGGCGCCGTCGATCCCGCACCCGAGCGTGGCTGGCTGGTCCCGGGGCAGTCCGCAATGCTGCTGGCCGCGGTGAGGCCGGAGCAGACGTGAGCGTGGCGGCGCTGGACATCCGGCTGCCTCCCATGGCCGACGCCGAGGCCTGGCGCAACCGCGAGTGGCTGGTCACCAACGGGCTGGGCGGCTATGCCTCCGGGACGCTGGCCGGCGTGTGCACGCGCCGCTACCACGGCGTCTTCGTCCCCAACCTGCCGCATCCGCGCGGTCGCCATGTGCTGGTGTCGCGGCTGGACGAGGAAGTCCACTGCGGCGGGCAGGTGTTCCGGCTGGGTGATTCCGACCGCATCAACCAGCCACTGGTGGCAGGCAATGCGCCGTGGCTCGAAGCATTCCGCCTCGAGGGCAACATGGCTTGCTGGACCTTCCGTTGCGGCGACGTGAGGCTCACGCGCCGGCTGGTGATGCCGCACCAGCGCAACACCACGCTGCTGCGCTATGAAGTGACGGGAGGACGGGCGACGGTGCGCATCCGGCCCTTCCTGCCGTTCCGGCGCCAGGACGCGCCGCTGCGCGAACCGGGCTACGGTTGCTTCCAGCTGTCGGCGCAGGCGGAAGGGAACTGTCGCGTGGGACTGCCGGACAGCGGGCTGTGGATGGCCATGCGCCTTCATCCGGCCGGCGTGCCCTTCGTGGCCGACGCGCTGGAAGTGCCCGATGCAGGACTGTGGCGCGAGCAGCTGCGCGGTTACGACAGCCACGAGGCGCTGGCCAGCCCGGGCTTCTTCGAATGGCAGGCGGCGCCCGGCGAGCCGGTGGTGCTGGTGCTCACCACCGAGGAGGCCGATGCGGCCGGCGATCCGCTGCCCGCCTTCCAAGAGGAATCGCGGCGCCATGAGGCGCTGGTGAAGGCCGCCGGGGCCGAGGACGATGCCTTCCTCGCGCGACTGGCCGTGGCCGCCGACCAGTTCCTGATCCTGCCTGAAAGCCGCCTGGAGGAAGAGGGCGCCGCCGCTGCGCGCCAAGGGCATGCGCTGCGCACCACGGTGGCCGGCTACCACTGGTTCCTCGACTGGGGGCGGGACACGATGATCGCGCTGGAAGGATTGATGCTGGCCACGGGCCGGCACGGCGAGGCGCGCGCCACCCTGCTCACGTTTGCGCACTACGTGCGCGATGGCCTGCTGCCCAACCTGTTCCCGGAGGGATCGCGCGAGGGCGCCTACCACACCGCCGATGCCACGCTGTGGTATTTCCATGCCATCCACCGCTATGTCGAGGCCAGCGGCGATGGGGGCGTGCTCGCCGGGCTGTTGCCGGTGCTGCGCGACATCCTCCGCCACCATTTGGAGGGCACGCGCTTCGGCATCGGCATGGACGGGAAGGACGGGCTGCTGCGCGCCGGCACGCCGGAACATGCGCTGACCTGGATGGACGCGCACATGGGCGAGTGGATCGTCACGCCCCGCCGCGGCAAGCCGGTGGAGATCCAGGCGCTGTGGCACAACGCGCTGTGCCTGATGGCGCGCTGGGAAGGCCAGGCCGGGGAGAGCTGGCAGCGCCTGGCGCAGCAGGTGCGCGAATCGTTCAACCGCCGGTTCTGGAACCCGGCCCGCAACTGCCTGTTCGACGTGGTTGATGGCGAAGACGGCGATGACGCGCGCCTGCGCCCCAACCAGCTGTTCGCGATCTGCCTCGATCATCCGGTGCTGGAACGGGGGCGCTGGCAGGCCGTGCTCGATGCCGTGGCGCGCGAGTTGCTGACCCCGGTGGGCCTGCGGACCCTGGAACCTTCCGACCCGCAGTACGTGCGCTACTACCACGGCAACCTTGCCGCGCGGGATTCCGCCTACCACCAGGGCACGGTATGGCCCTGGCTGCTGGGGGCGTACGTGGATGCCTTCCTCAAGGCGCACGGCGACCCTGCCGCGGCCCGTCGCCTGCTCGAGGCCTTTCCCGCGCACCTGCAGGTGGCGGGGCTGGGTACGATCAGCGAGGTGTTCGACGGCGAGCCGCCGCACAACCCGCATGGCTGCATCGCACAGGCCTGGAGCGTGGCCGAGGTGCTGCGCTGCTGGAAGCGCACCGCCCCGGGGAAGCTGCCGCCGGATTGAACCCGCGGCCGGGCCGCGTCAGCCGGGCGGCAGCGCGTTGCGTTCCAGGAACTTCCACACGCCGCCGATGCGCACCAGCACGTCCTCGTAGCGGCCGGCCACCTCGGCCACGGGCTTGCTGCCTTCCATGCGATAGAAGATGAACATCGACTTCGCCGTGGCACGCTCGCCCTGCACGTCGATGATGAAGTTCGACATCACGTGGAAGTTGCTGCCCTTCGGGATGTCGGTGGCGCTGGCGAAGATCCGCTCCATGGCCTCCTGGATTTCCTTCGGCCCGGTGTAGGTGCCCAGCGCGCCCTTCCACTGGCCCTCGGGGGCGAACAGCGCCGCATAGGCGGCGAAATCGCGCTGGTCGAGGGTGCGGCCGTACTCCAGCAGCAGGCGTTCGATGGCGGCCTCGTCCTCGGCGCGCCGCAGCCGCGCCTCGATGCTGCCGGGCGCGGGCAGGTTGGGCGTGTCCAGCGTGGGCCAGTTGCGCTGCGTGGCCACCGGCAGCATGCGGAAGAAGGCCTGCACCACGTGGACCTGGCCGTCGTACACCTTGAAGGCCTCGAGCGTCACCAGCGCATTGCCCGGGCCGTAGGAATTGGTGTCGCCGAAGTTCATCCACAGCAGCACCACGCCTTTTTCCTCGTCCACGGCGGCGACGCTGGCGATGATGTCCGGGTGCGGGATGATGCGCTGCGTGAGGATGTCGGGGCAGCTCTCCCGCGGGCAGCCATGGCCGGCCATGAACATGCCGTTCTCCACGCGGTAGGCCTGCGGACCGAAGGGCGTGGGCGCATTGACGAAGCTGCCGATGCGCAGGCCCTCGGTGTAGGTGAGGGCGGTGCGGACCATGGCATCGCGCGACATGCGCCGCTCCACCGGCACCGGATCGTCCAGGTGGCGCAGCGGTGCGCCCAGCATGGTGGGCTGGAAGCGCGAGTCGGGCGTGATGCGCTGGACCAGGGTCTCGATGCCGGCGATGCGCTTGTCCTTCACGTACAGCACCAGCGAGAACAGCACCGGCTGGCCACCTTCGCGCAGCTCGACGTGCGAGGCTGCGATCTGGGCACGCTCGTCGAGGTAGTCGTGGCGGAAGCTGCCCTTGGCCAGCGTGGCCTGCCACAGGCCCTGGCCCAGCGGCAGCTCCTGCGAGTCCTCGGTGAAGCGCACATCCGGCGCCAGCGGCAGGCGAGAGGGATCGCGCGCCACCAGCGCGTCGACGTACCGGGAAACAAGGTCGCTGAGGCAGGCGCGATCGCAACCGGGTGCGGCACCGAAGGCGGGCGCGATGCCTGACAGGACAAGCAAACAGGCGGCGACGAAGCGCTTCATGGGACCCCCGCATTGTTTTTCGTGGCCGGGGGATCATACGATCGGGTCCCATGAAGCGCATCCATTCCCGGAACGGGTTATTGCTGGCGGTGTTCCTCTGCGGGCTGATGGGCGCCGCTGGCGCGCAGCAGGCGGATGAAGCCCCGGCCACTGGCGAAGCGGTTGCCACGGAGGCCGCCGAGGCACCATCGGTGGATGCCGGCGCGAATGCGCAAGCGGCCCCGGGCGAAGCCGCGGCCGGCGAACCGGCTGCGTCGCCGCCGGCCACCACCACGGTGATCATGGACACCGCGCTGGGCGAGATCCACATTGCGCTTGAGGTCGAGCGCGCACCGGTGACGGCAGCGAATTTCCTGCGTTACGTGGATGCGAAGCGCTTCGACGGCATCACTTTCTACCGCGCCCACAAGGTCAGCGAGGATGGCCGCTACGCCATCGTCCAGGGCGGGCTGCAGAACCGCTCCGACAGGATCTACAAGCCCATCGCGCACGAGTCGCCGAAGCAGACCGGCCTTTCGCACGTGGATGGCGCCATCTCGATGGCGCGCGAGGCGCCGGGCACCGCCACCGCCGATTTCTTCATCGTGGTGGGCGACCTGGTGTCGATGGATGGCACGGAGGACGGCAGCGACCCGGGCTACGCGGTGTTCGGCCGGGTGGTGCAGGGCATGGATGTGGTGCGCGCCATGCTCGAGCTGCCGCGCAGCCCGACGGCCCGCCATCCGGCCATGGTGGGCCAGATGCTGGCCGAACCGGTCAAGGTGACCACGGTCCGCCGCGCGCCGGGGCAGTAGCGCCGCGCCCCGCGGGCGCTGCGGTTACACTGCGCCCATGTCGCGCGTCCTCATTACTGCCGGTGCCGGTGGCATCGGCCTTGCCATTGCCCGGGCCTTCCACGCCGCCGGCGCACGCATCGCGCTGTGCGACATCGACGAGGCGGCACTTTCCCGCGCCGCCGCGGAAATGCCGGATGCCCATGTGCGCCGCTGCGACGTCGGCGATCGTGCCGCGGTCTGCGGCTGGGTGCCGCAGGCCATCGCGCACCTGGGGGGGCTGGACGTGCTGGTGAACAATGCCGGCATCGGCGGCCCGACGCGGCCGCTGCACGAACTGGATCCGGCCGACTGGGACGCGGTGCTGCGCGTGAACCTCACTGGCGCCTTCGACGTGGCGCGCCTGGCCATCCCGCACCTGGTCGCGGCCGGCGGCGGCACCATCATCAACATGTCCTCGGCTGCCGGGCGCTTCGGCTATGCCAACCGCTCGGCCTATTCGGCGACCAAGTGGGCGCTGGTGGGCCTGACCAAGACGCTGTCGCTGGAGCTCGGCCAGTACAACATCCGCGTCAATGCCATCGCGCCGGGCGCGGTGGCCGGCGAGCGCGCCGAGCGCGTGTTCGCGGGGCGCGCGGCCATTTCCGGCCGCAGCATCGAGGAGGAAAAGGTGCTCGGCCTCGCCAACCAGTCGCTGAAGGCGCTGGTGGATCCGGCCGACATCGCGCAACTGGCGCTGTTCCTGGCCTCGGATGCCGCGAAGTCCATTTCCGGGCAACTGATTCCCATCGACGGGGACATGCAGCGCGCATAGCAACCATCGGCGCGCGGCGAAGGAGGTAGGGCAATGCAGCTGCTGATCATCGGCCTGGTGCTGTTCCTGGGGATCCATTCGGTGTCCATCGTCGCGCCGCGCCGGCGCGACGCATGGGTGGCGTCCATGGGCGCCAATGCCTGGCGCGGCCTGTATTCGCTGGTCGCGCTGGCAGGTTTCGTGCTGATCGTGATCGGCTATGCCAAGGCCAGGCGCGCGCCGGTGCCGCTGTACTTCCCGCCGGCGGGGCTGCGGCACGTGGCCTTCGTGCTGATGCTGCCGGTATTCCCGCTGGTCTTCGCCGCCTACCTGCCGGGACGCATCCAGCAGGCGCTGAAGCATCCCATGCTGGTGGCGGTGAAGACCTGGGCGCTCGCGCACCTGCTGGCCAACGGCATGCTGGCCGACGTACTCCTGTTCGGCAGCTTCCTGGCCTGGGCGGTGATCGACCGCATCTCGCTGGGCCGCCGCCCGCCGCGGCCGATGATGATGCCGCTGCCCAGGCCCTCGGTGGGCAACGACATCCTGGCGGTGGTGCTGGGACTGGCGCTGTACGTGGCCACGGTGCTGTGGCTGCACCGCGCGTTGATCGGCATGCCGCTGGCCTGATCCGTGGGCAAGGGAGGGTCCGCGCGACTGGCCCGGCCCGCGGGCCTGCTGCTGCAACTCGGCCTGCTGCTGCTGCTGTGGTGGGCGGGTGATGCGCTGGCGCGGCTGGCCGGCATCGGGCTGCCGGGCAGCATCATCGGCTTCGGCCTGCTGCTGTTGCTGCTGGCCACCGGCTGGCTGCCGGTGCGCCTGATTGCCCCCGGCGCGAACTGGCTGCTGGACCGCATGCTGCTGCTGTTCGTGCCGGCGCTGCTGGCCATCCTTGAATACCCGCAACTGCTCGGCCTGGGCGGCGCGAAGGTGCTGCTGGTCATCGTCATCGGCAGTGCCGTGGTGATGGCGGTGACGGCGTGGGTGGTGTGCCTGGCCATCCGCCTGCTGGCGCGCGGGGAGGACTGAGGCGCGTGGGCATCGATGACGGCATGTTGCTGGCGGGCGCGGCCTGGTCGCTGCTGACCATCGGCGTGTTCTGGCTGGCGCGCCGCTGCCACCGGCGCTGGCGCTCGCCGCTGCTGGCCCCCATCCTGGTCACGCCGGTGGTGGTGGGCTTGCTGATCCTGGCCACGGGCGCCAGCTATGCCCGCTACATCGCCGGCACCCACTGGCTGGTGTTCCTGCTCGGCCCGGCGGTGGTGGCTTTTGCGGTGCCGGTATGGGACCAGCGCGCACTGGTGCGCCAGTACTGGCCGGTGCTGCTCGTGGCCATGGTGGCAGGCAGCATCGCCGCCATCGTCTCTGGCTGGGCGCTGGCCTGGCTGCTCGGCCTGGATGACGCGATGCTCAGGAGCCTGCTGCCGCGCTCGGTGAGCACGCCATTCGCGATGGAGGTATCGCGCGAGCTGGGCGGGGTGCCGGGGCTGACCGCGGTGTTCGTGATCATCACCGGACTGTTCGGCGCGCTGGCCGGCGACATGATGCTGGCCCGCATCGGCGCACGCACGGCGCTGGCGCGCGGGGTGGCCTTTGGCGTGGCGGCCCATGCCATCGGTACCGCGCACGCCCTGCAGGCCAGCGAGCGCGAGGGCGCCATCGCCGGGCTTTCCATGGTGCTCACCGGCGTGCTGAACGTGCTGGCTACGCCGCTGCTGGTGGCATTGTTTGCCTGATCAGTCGAAGGCGAAGCCCGAGATCCAGCTGCCCAGCACCAGCTCGTGGTAGATGCGCCGGCCCGGGGCCTGCGAGGCACCCGCGGCCACCATCATGGGCAGCAGGTGCTCGTGGCGCGGGTGCGCCAGCCGCGCGGCCGGCGCCTCGTGCCAGCGGGCCAGTTTCCGCGCGCGCGCCTCCCCGTCGCTGCTGGCCGCATCGTTCAGCCAGTCGTCGAACTGGCGCGAGGGGGTGGTGAGGCGCGGGTCGCCCAGCGCGCGCAGGTTGTGGCAGCTCATGCCCGCGCCCAGCAGCAGCACGCCCTCGGATCGCAGCGGCGCCAGCGCCTTGCCGACGGCCAGGTGCAGGGCGGCATCGAGGCCGGCCTCCAGCGACAGCTCCACCACCGGGATGTCGGCGTCGGGGTAGGCGACCTTCAGCGGCACGAACACGCCATGGTCGAGGCCACGCCGGGGGTCGATGCCGGCCGGGAAGCCGGCCGCCGCCAGCAGCTCGGTGACCCGGGCCGCCAGTCCGGGGGAACCGGGGGCGTCGTAGCGCAGCGCGTAGGTGTGGGGCGGGAAGCCGTAGTAGTCGTAGACCAGCGGCGGGCGCTCCGCGCCGGTGACCGCCAGCGCCCCGCGGGTCTCCCAGTGGCCCGAGACCACCAGGATGGCGCGCGGGCGTTCGGGCAGCGAAGCCGGCAGGTCACGCAGGAACTGGCCCATGCGGGTCCAGACGCCCTGCGGATCGTCCATGAAAAAGCAGGGACCGCCGCCATGGGGAACATATAGTGAGGGGAGCATTCAAAGGATTATGCGCGATCCGCGAAGGCTGACCGGGGCACGTTTTGACAGCCCCGGGGGGCAAGCCTACGCTTCGCAGACCGGATTACATTCATTAGAACGGGGGACAGGTATGGGGCGTTTGAAGATGGCGATGCGGGGCGCTACGGCCGCCGCTGCCGCTTTCGTGTGTGCGGCAGCCATGGCAGCCGGCGGACCGCCGGACTTCACCGGCGTCTGGACCAATGCGACTCCGGCCACCGGTGGCACCGCCATGCCGAACACCGGCGCACTGCCGCTCACCGAGTACGGCCGCGCCCGCGTCGAGGCCTATCGCAAGCTCACCGACGGCACGGACGATTCGCCCGGCCGCTGGTGCGTGGGGACGGGCATGCCCGGCTCGATGCTGGGATCCGGCGCCTATCCCATGGAGATCATCCAGCGCCCCGAGCAGATCACCATCATCTATGAGGCGCACACCGAGGTGCGCCGCGTGTACATCGGCGACCGCAACGCGCCGCCGGAAGACCGCATCCCGGGCCGCAACGGCTACTCTTCGGGCCGCTGGGAAGGCGACGTGCTGGTGGTCGAGACCGACAACCTGGTGGACCAGGTCGACCAGCGAAGCACCCCGCACTCGGAGGAAGCGAAGATCATCGAGCGCTACAGCCTCGACGGCACCGATGCGCAGGGACGCCGCATCCTCAAGGCCGAGATGACCATGATCGACCCGAAGTTCTACACCCAGCCCGTGGTGATGACCAAGCGCTGGGCCGAGGTGCCCAACGGGCGGCTGCTGCCCTATGAGTGCCCGGAGGAGATGTGGCTGGACCGCATCGCAGAGATTGCGAAGGAGCGCGGCGTTCCGAATCCCTTTGACCCCGACAGCGTAAAAGTAGCCAAGGACTGATCACCATGAAGCAGACTTTCCGCATCCTGACTTTGGCCGTTGCGGCGCTGTCCGCCGGCGTGGCCCTGGCCCATCACTCGGCCGTGCAGTTCGACTTCACCCGCCAGGTGTCCTACACCGGCGTGGTCAAGGACTTCGCCGCGATCAACCCGCACATGCGACTGGTGATCGAGCTCGACGACGAGAAGGGCAAGCGCGAGGTGCGCTTCGAGGGCCACAGCACCAACAACATGTACCGCGGCGGTTACCGCAAGGGCATGGTGAAGGTCGGCGACACCATCACCGTCAACGCCGCGCCGTTCCGCGACGGCACCGAGGGCGGCTACGTGGTCTCGGCCGAGACGAAGGAAGGCTTCTTCGGCCTGCGCTCCTCGGGCAACCGTGACCAGCGCGCCATCGGCGAGGAAACCCGCCGCCAGGCCGAGGGCCGTTGAAGTCCATTTTGAAGGTTTTGTTCAGCAGACGAAGGTAGTTCACAAGCATGGCCAGGATCATCGGTGGGATTGCCACCTCTCACACACCCACCATCGGTTTCGCGCTCGACGCGAAGAAGCATGAGGATCCGGTCTGGAAGCCGATCTTCGAGGGCTACAAGCCCGTCCAGGATTGGCTCGCGAAGAACAAGCCTGACGTCCTGCTGTACATCTTCAACGACCACATCACCTCGTTCTTCCTGGACCACTACTCGCACTTCGCGCTGGGCGTGGGCGAGGAGTACAAGCCGGCGGACGAGGGCGGCGGACCGCGCAAGCTGCCGCCGTTCCAGGGCGACCCGAAGCTGGCGGCGCACATCGCCGCCGGCCTCGTCGCCGACGAGTTCGACCTGTCGTACTTCCAGGGCAAGGACCTGGACCACGGTGTGTTCTCGCCGCTGTCGCTGCTGCTGCCGCATGAGAACGGCTGGCCGTGCCGCATCGTGCCGTTCCAGTGCGGCGTGCTGAACCCGCCGGTCCCGACGCCGCTGCGCTTCTGGAAGATCGGCCGCGCGCTGCGCAAGGCCATCCTGTCCTATCCCGAGGACATCAAGGTGGCCATCGTCGGCACCGGCGGCCTGTCGCACCAGGTGCACGGCGAGCGCTGCGGCTTCAACAACACTCCGTGGGACATGGAGTTCCTGGAGCGCCTCGAGAAGGATCCCGAGAGCCTGACCAAGGTGACCGTGGCCGAGTACGCCACGCTGGGCGGCATGGAAGGCGCCGAGGTGGTGATGTGGCTGATGATGCGCGGGGCGCTGTCGGAGCAGGTCCGGAAGACCCACCAGACCTACTACCTGCCGTCGATGACGCCCATCGCCAGCATCATCCTCGAGGACGTGTCCAACGATCCCATCGAGAAGCAGGAGCCGCTGGCGCAGTACCAGAAGCGCATGACGGAGCAGTACGAGGGCCTGGAGAAGCTCGAGGGCACCTATCCGTACACCATCGAGCGCAGCGTCAAGGCCTTCCGCCTGAACCGCTTCCTGCACGAGCTGATCAAGCCGGAGTTCCGCAAGCAGTTCCTCGAGAACCCCGAGCCGCTGTTCGAGCAGCACAAGCTCACCGAAGAGGAGAAGGACCTGGTCCGGCGGCGCGACTGGCGCGGCCTGATCCACTACGGCGTGATCTTCTTCCTGCTGGAGAAGCTGGGCGCCGTGGTCGGCACCACCAACCTGCACATCTACGCGGCCATGCGCGGGCAGTCGCTGGAGGACTTCCAGAAGACGCGCAACGCGCAGGTGCTGTACTCGGTGGCCGGCGACGACGACAGCAAGAAGACCTGGGACAAGCCCGCGGCGAGCGCCTGAGCGCGCCGCGCCACTGAAGGACAAGGGGGGGTAGCATGGCCAAGCGGCTTTTCGGGATGGTGGTGATGGGGGTCCTGGCATCCACGGCCCTCGCGGCCGAGGACGCGGCCCAGCGCGGGCAGCGCTGTGCCAGCATCGCCGACAGCCTGGAGCGGCTGGTCTGCTACGACGGCGTCTTCCGTCCCGGCGGCGCGACTGCCCGTGCCGCCGCGCCGGCCGTGACGCCGTCCCCGGCGCCCGCGCCGGCCCCGCAGGCGGCGGCACCGGTGCCTGCTGCGCCGGCGGCGGCTGCGCCCGCACCGGCGGCCGGTGATGCCGGGCCGCAGGAATCGGTGGCCGGCTTCGGCGCCGAGACGATCCGCCGTTCAAGCCGCGAGAAGGACAACGAGGCCCCGCGCGCGGTGGTTGCCGAGGTCAAGGAAGTGCGCGAGACCCGGCCCAATGTGTACCGCATGGTGCTGGACAACGGCCAGGTCTGGCAGCAGATGGACATGGACAGCCGCTTCGACGTGAAGGCGGGCGATACCGTGGAGATCAACCGCGGCCTGATGGGCGGCTACCGCATGGCCCGCCAGAGCCGGGGCGGCAGCGGCTGGGTGCGCGTCAACCGCGTCAAGTAGTCCCGCTGCGCTGCAACACGCTTATCCAATCCGGTTATTGGATTAAGCGTGTTCAGGCTTTTTCCGCTATCAAAAACCCCTTAGCCTTGCGATCCCTTTTTGCGAGGAGATTGGAAGGCCGATGGCAGCAGTTGCGAGCGAGCGGGTTCTTTCCGTACGCCACTGGAACGACTCCCTGTTCTCGTTCCGCACCACCCGTGATCCCGGGTTCCGCTTCGAGAGCGGCCATTTCGTGATGCTGGGCCTGCCCGTGGACGGGCGGCCGCTGCTGCGCGCCTATTCCATCGCCAGCCCGCACTGGGAGGAGCACCTGGAGTTCTTCTCCATCAAGGTGCCCAATGGCCCGCTGACCTCGCGCCTGCAGTACCTGAAGGAGGGCGACGAGGTGCTGGTGAGCCGCAAGCCCACCGGCACGCTGGTGCTGCACGACCTGAAGCCCGGCCGGCACCTGTACCTGCTGGGCACGGGCACGGGCCTGGCGCCGTTCCTGTCCATCATCCAGGATCCCGAGGTGTACGAGCGCTTCGAGAAGGTGGTGGTGGCCCACGGCGTGCGCCATGTCAGCGACCTGGCGTACTCGCAGTTCATCAGCGAGGAGCTGCCGCAACACGAGCTCCTGGGGGAGCTGGTGCGCGACAAGCTGATCTACTACCCCACCGTGACCCGCGAACCCTTCCGCAACCAGGGTCGCATCACCGACCAGATCGCCGACGGCTCGCTGGCCGAGCGGGTGGGGCTGCCGGCATTGAACCCGGCCGATGACCGCTTCATGCTGTGCGGATCGCCGGGCATGCTCGAGGACACGCGCCGGCTGCTGGATGAGCGGGGATTCCATATCTCCCCGCGCATCGGCGAGCCGGGCGACTATGTCATCGAGCGGGCCTTCGTAGAAAAATGAGCCAGGCGCCCCCGAGCGCCTGATCCGGGGAGATCATGTCGGGAAACTCGCCGCGTCGCGTGCTGTTCGCGAGCCTGATCGGCACGACCATCGAATTCTACGACTTCTACATCTATGCCACGGCTGCGGTGCTGGTGTTCCCGCAGCTGTTCTTTCCATCATCGGACCCGGGGGCGGCAACGCTGCAGTCGCTGGCCACCTTCGCGCTGGCCTTCTTCGCCCGCCCGGTCGGATCGGCGGTGTTCGGGCACTACGGCGACCGCATCGGCCGCAAGGCCACGCTGGTGGCGGCGCTGCTGACCATGGGCCTGTCCACGGTGATCATCGGCCTGCTGCCCACCTACCAGAGCGCGGGCCTGGTCGCGCCGGCGCTGCTGGCGCTGTGCCGCTTCGGCCAGGGCTTCGGGCTCGGCGGGGAGTGGGGCGGGGCGGTGCTGCTGGCCACCGAGAACGCGCCGCCGGGCAGGCAGGCCTGGTACGGCATGTTCCCGCAGCTGGGTGCGCCGCTGGGATTCATTCTTTCCGCCGGCATCTTCCTGCTGCTGACGCACCTGCTCGATGACGGCCAGTTCATGGGCTGGGGCTGGCGTGTTCCCTTCCTGGCCAGCGCCGTGCTGGTGCTGGTGGGGCTGTACGTGCGCCTGCGCATCGAAGAGACGCCCTCGTTCCGCCGCACCATCGAGCGCAACGAGCGCGTGCGGCTGCCGATGGCCAGCGTGGTGCGCGAGTGGCCGGGGCGGCTGGTGCTGGGCGTGTTCGCCTCGGTGGTCACCTTCGTGGTGTTCTACCTGATGACGGTGTTCTCGCTGTCCTGGGGCGTGAGCCAGCTCGGCTACACCCGCGAGCAGTTCCTGCTGCTGCAGATGGCCGGCGTGGTGTTCTTCGCCGTGTCCATCCCGCTGTCGGCGGCCTGGGCCGACCGCGTCGACCCGCGCACGGTGCTGATGGTGGCGGCGGCGCTGATGGCGGCCTTCGGCTTCGTGTACGCGCCGATGCTGGCGGCGGGCAGCCAGGCCATGGTGCTGCTGTGCCTGTCCACCGGCCTGTTCCTGATGGGCCTGTCCTACGGCCCGCTGGGCGCGGCGCTGGGCTCGCTGTTCCCCACCGCGGTGCGCTACACCGGCGCGTCGCTGACCTTCAACTTCGCCGGCATCGTCGGCGCCTCGCTGACGCCGTACGCGGCCACCTGGCTGGCCGGCAAGTTCGGGCTGCCGGCGGTGGGCTGGTATCTTTCGGTGGCGGGCTTCGTGACGCTGGTGGCGCTGCTGCTGCTGCCCCGCTCGGCGATGGCCGCGAAGCACTGAGGACACCGGGCCGGAGGCCGCATGGGCACCAAGGTTTACCTCGAGGACCTTGCCGTCGGGCAGTCCTTCACGAACGGGCCGGTGGAGCTGACCGCCGAGGACATCAAGGCATTCGCCCGGCAGTTCGACCCGCAGCCCTTCCACCTCGATGAGGCGGCGGCGGAGCAGAGCCTGTTCGGCCGGCTTGCCGCCAGCGGCTGGCACACGGCCGCGCTGACCATGCGACTGCTGGTCACGGGCGCGCCGCAGTTCGCCTGGGGATTCATCGGCGCCGGCGGCGAGGTGGCCTGGCCACGGCCGGCCTATGCCGGCGACCGCCTCACCTTGCACGGCGAGATCATCGAGATCACCCCTTCGCGCTCGAAACCCGACCGCGGCATCGTGCGGGTGCGGCTGGTGATGAAGAACCAGGACCAGCAGGTGGTGCAGGACATGGTGGCGCGCGTGCTGGTGCCGCGCCGCCCCGCCACCGGTTGAGCCAGGGCATGCGCCGCGACACTGATTTCATGCGGCTGGCCATCGCCGAGGCCGAGCGCGCCCGTGCACGCGGCGAGGTGCCGGTGGGTGCGGTGCTGGTGCGGGGAGACGAGGTGATCGCCGCCGCGGGCAATTCCCCCATCCAGCTGTGCGATCCGTCCGCGCACGCGGAGATGCTGGCGTTGCGGCGCGCGGGGCAGGCGCTGCACAACTACCGCCTCGACGATACGGTGATGTACGTGACCCTGGAGCCCTGCCCGATGTGCGCGGCGGCGATGGTGCACGCGCGCGTGCGGCGGGTGGTGTTCGGGGCCTTCGATCCCAAGGCCGGCGGCGCCGGCGGGCTGATCGACCTGTTCGCGCTGAAGGGCCTGAACCACCGCGTGGACGTATTCGGCGGCGTGCTCGAGGAGGAGTGCGGGGCGCTGCTGTCGGAGTTCTTCGCCTCGATGCGCGCGGGCTGAAGTTCCCGCGCCTCGGGGGGGGGGCCGTGCCCGGGATCCAGGACCGGGGGTCAGCCGGCGGCGCGCTTCAGGCGCTGGAACTCCTCATGGACGCGCTTCCACACCGGGCCGGGGCGTCCGCTGCCCACCGGCCGGCCATCCAGCCTCGTCACCGGCTGCACCTCGCGCGTGGCCGCGCCCAGCCAGATCTCGTCCGCCGAACGCAACATGGCCTCGTCGATGCGCACATCGCGCCGCGGGATGCCCAGCGAGTCGGCGATCTCCTCCAGCACGATCCGGGTGGTGCCGGGCAGGATGCGGGTTGAATGCGGTGGCGACAGCAGCACGCCGTCGCGTACCACGTGCACCGAGGAGGCGCTGCCCTCGGTGAGCTCGCCCTCGCGCAGCAGGATGGCCTCGGCGGCACCGGCCTCGAAGGCCTGCTGGCGCAGCAGCACGTTGGCCAGCAGGGCCACCGACTTGATGTCGCAGCGTCCCCAGCGGTTGTCGGGGGCGGTGATGCAGGCCAGGCCCTCGCGCACCGTGGACTCCGCCACCGCGGGCCAGGGGGCGGCGTAGGCGAACACCAGCGGCGGCACCTGCGGCAGCGGCGCATGGCTGCGGCCGGCCTCGGCGCCGCGCGAGAGGTGCAGGTACAGGTACTGGTCGCCGCCGCCATTGGCGGCCACCAGCTCCTCGAGCAGCGCCTGCCACTTCGCATGGGTATGCGGGTTGGCGAGCTTCAGCGCAGCGGCGCTGCGGGCAAGGCGGTCCAGGTGCAGCTCCGGCCGGAACAGGCGGCCGTCATAGACGCGCATCACCTCGTAGATGCCGTCGCCGAACAGGAAGCTGCGGTCGAAGGGGGAGATGCGCGCCGCCGACAGCTCGATGAGCTGCCCGGCGAGGTGACACCAGCGAAGCGGCGGCGCCATGCTCTTCCCGGCCTCAGTCGGCGAACCAGAGCTTGATGCTGTCCACCGCCCAGCGCCACAGGCCGCCTTCCTCGACGTCCTCCAGCGCCACCAGCGGGATGCGCGCCACCACCTCATCGCCCACGCGCACGGTGTAGCGGCCCAGCGCGGTGCCCGCCTGGATCGGGGCCTCCAGCGGTCCCTCGACGCTGGCTTCCTTGGTGATGCTGTCGGCTGCGCCGCGCGCGATGGTGACGTAGGTGGCCTCGCGGCTGCCCACCGGCACGCTGCCGGCCGCACCCTTGTACACGCGCGGAGTCAGCACGGCCTGGTTGGCGTCGTGCAGCTTGATGGTCTCGAAGAAGGTGTAGCCGTAGTTCAGCAGCGCGGCGCTGGCGTCCTCGCGGGCGCGGATCGACGGCGAGCCCAGCACCACCGAGATCAGGCGCATGCCGTTGCGCTCGGCCGAGGTCATCAGGCAGTACCTGGCCGAACTGGTGTAGCCGGTCTTGATGCCGTCCACCGAGGGGTCGCGGCCCAGCAGGCCGTTGCGGTTGGACTGGCGGTGGTTGTTCCAGGTGAACTCGCGCATCGAGTACCACTTGTAGTACTCGGGGAACTCGCGGATCAGCGCGCTGGCCAGCGTGGCCAGGTCGCGCGGGGTGGAATAGTGGTCGGGCGAGGGGTTGCCCCAGCTGTTGGTGAAGTGGGTGTCCTTCATGCCCAGCCGGCGCGCGTACTCGTTCATGATGGTGACGAAGCCGGATTCGGTGCCCCCCAGCTTCTCGGCCAGCACGATGGTCGCGTCATTGCCCGACTGCACGATCATGCCCTTGATCAGGTCCTCCACCGGCACCTCGGAGCCCAGCTCGAGGAAGCTGGTGGAGCCGTCGGTCACCGCGCCGCCGGTGCGCCAGGCGTACTCGCTGACCTTGACCTTGTCGGTCAGCGCCAGGCGCTTGTCGCGCAGCGCCTCGAACACGATGTAGGCGGTCATCACCTTGGTGATGCTGGCCGGTTCCATGCGCTCGTCGGCGCGCTGCTCGGCCAGCACACGGCCGCTGTGGTGGTCCACCAGGATGTAGCCGTTGGCCGGGATCTGCGGCGGCGGCGGGATCACGGTGGCGGCGGCGAACACCGCGGCGGGGCCGAGGGCGAGCAGCAGGCAGCAGAGCAGTTTCTTCATCGCGGGCGGTGGATCCTCAGTTCTCGGTGACCAGCAGGGTTTCGATGCCGAGTCCCTGCACTCGGTCGGCAAGCATATCGAAAGTCGCCACGTCGGCGATGGGGCCGATGCGGACGCGGTGCAGCGAGGAGCTGCGGTCCGGCGCCACGATGGCGACATCGCCGATGCCGGCAGCGCGCAGGCGCTGGGCCAGCTGCTCGGCATTCTGCCGCACGCCGAAGGCGCCGGTCTGCAGGTAGAGCCTGCCGGCGCCGGCGGAGGCGGCCAGCGGCGCCGCGCCGCGCGGGGCCCCCGGCGTGAGCGCCTCGACCTCGACGAAGGCCGTGCCCCGCTGCGTCATGCCCAGCTTGTGGGCCGCGGTGTAGGACAGGTCGATGATGCGGTTCTTCACGAAGGGGCCGCGGTCGTTGACCCTTACCACCACGCTGCGCCCGTTCTCCAGGTTGGTGACCCGCACGTAGGTGGGGATGGGCAGCGTCTTGTGCGCCGCTGTCATCGCGTACATGTCGTAGGGCTCGCCGCTGGAGGTGGACTTGGCATGGAAGTCCGGGCCGTACCAGGAGGCCACGCCGCGCTCGCGGTAGCCCTCGGCGCTGGCCATCACGTGGTAGCGCTGGCCGAACACCTCGTAGCTGGGCGGGTTGCCGCGCTTGCTGCGTGGTTCGTAGCGCGGCACGGCGTCCGGAATCGAGTCCAGGTCGCGCGGCGGGGAGGGCACGGAAGCGGGCGGCGTGCGCCGCGGGGTGCTGCTGCAGGCAACCAGCACCGCGGCCAGCGCCACCACGGCCAGGGCGCGCAGCTTCATTCGGCCGGGGCCGTGCGTGCCTGCGTGGTCTCGCGGTAGCGCTTCTCGATGGCGGTGGCGAGGTCATGCACCGCCATGGCGTACAGCAGGCTGCGGTTGTAGCGCGTGATCACATAGAAGTTGTTGAAGCCCACCCGCCAGCGGGTGCCGTCGCGCTCGGCGGCCGGCACCAGCATGGCCTTGGCGGTGCCCGGCAGGCTGGTCTCGAACCGGTAGCCGCGGGAGGCGAGGCCGGCCACGGTCTCGTTCAGGGTGGCGGTGGCCCTGGCCGGGTCGTCGGGCGGCGAGTCATGGCGGGCGTCGGCCAGCACCGGTTCGCCGCGGCGCCAGCCATGCTCGCGGAAGTAGTTGGCGATGCTGGCGAACACGTCGGCATTCCAGTTCCACAAATCCCGCGTGCCGTTGCCGTTGCCGTCGGCGGCATAGCGGCGGTAGCTGGAGGGCATGAACTGGGCGATGCCCATCGCGCCGGCGTAGGAGCCCTTCAGCGAGCGGGGATCGACCTTCTCCTCGCGTGCCAGCAGCAGGAACTGCACCAGCTCGCGGCGGAAGTAGTCGGCGCGCCGCGGATAATCGAAGGCCAGGGTCACCAGCGAGTCCAGCACGCGGTAGTTGCCGGTGATGCGGCCGTAGAAGGTCTCCACGCCGGTGATGGCCACCATGTACTGCGGGGCCACGCCGGTCTGGGCGGCGATGCGCTCCAGATCCTCGCGGTGTTCGCGCCAGATGCGCACCCCGCCGTCGATGCGCTCGTCGGTCAGGAAGCGGTCACGGTACTGCCACCAGGCCAGGGTGCTCTCGGCCGGGCGCTGCATGATCTCGATGATGCGCGGCTGCGGCACGGCATCGCGCAGGATCCAGACCGCCTCCTGGCGGTCGAAGCCATGCTCGCGCTCCAGCTCGCCCACGAAGGCGATGACCTCGGGGCGCGTCATGTCGAGCGGGGCAGGCTGCGGCGCCGCTGCGTGCAGCGCGAGCGGGAGCAGCGAGGCCGGCAGAAGCAGGGAGAGGCGGAATTTCATGGCGGACGGCTCCCCAGAGGGCGCGGCTCACGAGCCGACGAGCTTGCGGTGCGAATACAGCGACATGAGGATACCGAAGCCTGCCAGCAGGGTCACCATCGAGGTGCCGCCGTAGCTGACCAGCGGCAGCGGCACGCCCACCACCGGCAGCAGGCCGCTGACCATGCCGGCGTTGATGAACACGTACACGAAGAAGGTCAGCGCGAGGCTGCCCGCCAGCAGGCGCGCGAAGGTGTCCTGGGTCTGCGAGGCCATGAACAGTGCGCGGCCGACGATGAACAGGTACAGCAGCAGCAGCACGACCAGGCCCACCAGCCCGAGCTCCTCGCCGATCACCGCGTAGATGAAGTCGGTGTGGCGCTCGGGCAGGTACTCCAGCTGCGCCTGGCTGCCGTTCATGTAGCCCTTGCCGAACACGCCGCCGCTGCCGATGGCGATGGTGGACTGGATGATGTGGTAGCCCGCGCCCAGCGGGTCGGCCTGCGGGTCGAGGAAGGTCAGCACGCGCTGGCGCTGGTAGTCGTGCAGCAGGAACTGCCAGCCCACCCAGGCGCCCACCACCCCGGCCAGCGCCGCGCCGGCCATGAACCATGCCGACAGTCCGGCCATGATCACCACCAGCACGCCGGCGATGGTGATCAGGATGGCCGTGCCCAGGTCCGGCTGGGCGGCGGTGAGGCCGGCGGGCACGAAGATGATCAGCGCCAGGACGCCCAGCGAGGCGGGCGAGGGCGGCAGCGGCCGCTCGTGCAGCCAGGCCGCGCACATCATGGGCACGGCGATCTTCATGATCTCGGAGGGCTGGAAGCGGATGAAGCCCAGGTCCAGCCAGCGCTGCGCGCCCTTGCCGATCACGCCCATCAGGTCGACCACCACCAGCAGGAGCACGCCGGCGCCCCACAGCCACAGCGACACTTTGCGCAGCTGCGAGGGGCGCACCTGCGCCAGCGCCACCATGGCCACCACGCCGATGCCCAGGCGCACGGCGCTGCGCAGCACGGTGTCGATGCTCTCTCCCGAGGCCGAGTACAGCACCACCAGCCCGTAGGCGCACAGCAGGCCCAGCCCGGTGAGCAGCGGGCCGTCCAGCTGCAGCGCCAGCAGCAGCCGCGCCACGGTGCCCAGCGTGCGACGGGCGGTGGAATCGGCCGGGTTGACGCGGATCATCGGGAGGCTCCCTCGTGTTCTGTCGGGCTGGCCGCGGTATCGGCGGGCTTCAGCCGCGGCAGCAGGTAGGCATCGAAGATCCTGCGGGCGATGGGAGCGGCGGCGCTGGCGCCGAATCCGCCGTTCTCGACCAGCACGGCCACCGCGATCCGCGGGTTCTCGGCCGGCGCGAAGGCGATGAACCAGGAATGATCGCGCAGCCGCTCCTCGCGCACCGCGGCGCTGACGCTCTGGTTCTGCGCCACCGAGAACACCTGCGCGGTGCCGGTCTTGCCGGCCATGGTGTACTCGGCCGAGGTGGCGATGGCGCGGGCCGTGCCGGTGCGCATGGTCTCGCGCATGCCCTCCATGATCACTTCCCACTGGTGCGGCGTGCCGCCCGGCACGTGCGGCAGCTCGATCGGCTCGATGACCTTCACCTCGCCGTTCCTGGGATCGCGGATGCCGGTGACCAGCCGCGGCTGGAAGACCTTGCCCTGGGCGGCGAGCACCGCGGTGACCTGCGCCAGCTGCATGGGGGTCACGGTCATGAAGCCCTGGCCGATGCCGAAGTTGACCGTGTCACCCGGGTACCAGGCTTCCTTGAAGCGCTCGCGCTTCCATTGCTGGGAGGGGAGGATGCCGGAGACCTCGCCGGCGATGTCGATGCCGGTGCGCCGGCCGAAGCCGAAAGGCGAGAGGAACTCGTGGATGGCGTCCACGCCGAGGTCCAGTGCCAGCGAGTAGAAGTACACGTCGCAGGACTTGGAGATGGCGGTACGGATATCCACCATGCCGTGGGTGCCGCCGCGGCCCTCGCGGGCGCGACGGCTGCTGTTGGGCACCTGGTAGAAGCCGGGGCAGAACTTGTGGTCGTGCTCGCCGACCTTGTTGTAGGCCAGGCCGGCCATGGCCAGCACCGGCTTGACGGTGGAGCCGGGCGGGTAGGTGCCCATGATGGCGCGGTTGAACAGCGGCCGGTCGATGTCGGTCTCCAGCGCGCGGTACTCGCGCGTGGTGATACCGCGGCCGAACAGGCTGGGGTCGAAGCCCGGCAGGCTGACGAAGGCCAGCACGTCGCCATTGTTCGGGTCCAGCGCCACGGCCGCGCCGCGACGGCCGGCGAAGGCCTCCTCGGCGGCGCGCTGGGTGTCCAGGTCGAGCGCCAGGATGAGGTCGGAGCCGGCCTCGGGCTTCTTCTCGCGCAGCGCGATCTTCAGGTCGGTGGAATCCTGCACCGAGCGGCCCAGCGCGTTCACCAGGATCTCGCGGAAGCCGTTCACGCCGTGCAGCTCGGCCTCGCGCGCCGCCTCCACGCCGCGCTTGCCGATCACCATGGTGCCCCGGTAGGCGCTCTCGTCGATGCGCTTGAGGTCGGACTCGCTGATGGTGCCGACGTAGCCCAGCGCGTGCACGGCGAGGGAGCCATGCGGGTAGTGGCGGGTGGAACGCGAATGGATGTCCACGCCGGGGAACTCGTGGCGGTGCACGGCGAAGGCGGCGATCTGCTCGTCGGTGAGCCGGCGCTGGATGGCCACGGACTCGAACGGCCGGCGCGCCAGCACGTCGCGGCGCACGTCTTCGAGCTGCTCCTCGGCGATCACGCCGATGGCCACCAGGCCGCGCAGCGTGGCATCGAGGTCGCGTACGTCCTCGCGGACGAGTTCAAGCTGGTAGCTGGGGCGGTTCTCGGCCAGCACGTGGCCATTGCGGTCGAAGATCAGGCCGCGGTTGGCGGGGATGTGCTCGATGCGGGCGCGGTTGACCTCGGCCAGCGCCTTGTACTGGTCGTAGCGCACCACCTGCAGCAGCACCAGCCGGCCGATCAGCAGCAGCGTCAGCGTGACGATGACCACGGAGGCCAGCAGGGCCCGCTGGAAGAAGATGCGCTGTTCGCGCTGGTGGTCCTTGATGCGTACCGGCCCGACCATCGCCCTGGATGCCTCCTAGCGCGGGGCGTGCAGCCGGCCCAGCAGGCCGACCACGACGGGCCAGAGTATCGCGCCCACCGGCGCGTGCATCCAGCGCACCCAGCCGCCCGTGCCGCGGTCGCTCACGCCGTCGATGACCCACAGGATGGCCTCGTAGGCCAGCAGCGCCACCAGCACGAACAGGGCCTGCTCGAACAGCGGCTTGGCGCGCGTGAGCAGGTGCAGCTTGATGGCGCAGTAGGTCAGCAGCGTGAACGCGAAGGCGTGCTGGCCGAGCTGCGCGCCGCCCAGCACGTCCAGCGCCAGGCCGGCAAGGAAGCCCGCCAGCATGCCGCCTGCCGCCGGCGTCATGGTGGACCAGTACAGCACCACCAGCAGCAGCAGGTTGGGCCACCAGGCCACCAGCGACTCGGGCAGGGGCAGCATGGTCAGCACCAGTGCGATCAGCACGGTGACCCAGACCAGCAGTGGTGACTCGCGCGAACTGTCCAGCATCAGCGCGGCTCCGGCGGGGCGGTTACGGGCTGGGCCACCGGCGCCTCGGGCAGCGAACGCAGCATCTCGGCGGTGGCCGGCGCGGCGGGGTGCGAGGGGGCGAACCACAGCGCCATCAGCTGGCGGCTGGAATCGATGGCCGCGGCAGGGCGGGCACGCACCACGGCCAGCAGCTCGTCGGGGTCGCGGCGGGCCTCGGTGACGGTGCCCACCGGCACGCCGGCAGGGAAGACCCCGCCCAGGCCCGAGGTGACCAGTACGTCGCCGGCACGCACGTCGGCGGTGGCCGGCAGCAGCGGCAGCTCCAGCGAGTCGGCGGCACCGGTGCCCACGGCGATGCTGCGCACGCCGCTGCGCACCACCTCGACCGGCACTGCCGCCTCCGGGTCGGTGATCAGCATGAGTTCCGCGCTCCACGGGCCGACGCGGGCGATCTGTCCCATCAGGCCACGGGTGTCGATGACGGCCTGCGAGCGGTACAGGCCCTGGTTGTCGCCGGCGTCGAGGATCAGGCGCTGGCGCAGGCGGCCGAGCTCGGCATTGACCACATTGACAATCTGGCTTCTCTCCACCAGCGGCGGCTGCGCCTCGACCAGGCCGCGCAGGCGCAGGTTCTCGGCCTCCAGCGCCTCAAAGCGCATGGCGCGCAGCGCCAGCTCGCGGCTCCTCTCGCGCAGCTCGCGGTTCTCCTCGCGCAGCTCGCCGCGGCTGCGGAAGTAGTTGCGGGTGGCCGACCACATGCGCCCCGGGGAGCCGATGGTGACCTGGATGGGATACGCCACGGCCGCCAGGCCGTAGCGGATGCGATCGCCCCAGCCGTCGCGCTGGTCGAAGTACATCAGCACCAGGGAGAGCATGGCGAACAGGAAACAGCGCGGCCCGGGCGCCAGGTCGCGGGCCGAGGGCCGGTTCATTGCGCCGCCGCCGAGGGCCATGCGCAGCGCTCCTTATTCGAGGCCGAAGTTCCCGGGACCCAGCTCGTCCATCAGTTCGAGGATGCGGCCGCCACCGCGTGCCACGCAGGTGAGCGGGTCCTCGGCGATGACCACGGGCAGGCCGGTTTCCTCCATCAGCAGCTTGTCGATGTCGCGCAGCAGGGCGCCGCCGCCGGTGAGCACGATGCCGCGTTCGGCCACGTCGGCGCCGAGTTCGGGCGGGGTCTGCTCCAGCGCCTGCTTGACGGCGCTGACGATGCCCTGCAGCGGTTCCTGCAGCGCTTCGAGGATCTCGTTGCTGTTGAGGGTGAAGGCACGCGGCACGCCCTCGGAGAGGTTGCGGCCCTTCACGGAGATTTCCTTGACCTGCTGGCCGGGGTAGGCCGAGCCGATCTCGATCTTGATGCGCTCGGCGGTGGCCTCGCCGATCAGGATGCCGTAGTTGCGGCGCACGTAGTTCATGATCGCCTCGTCGAAGCGATCGCCGCCGATGCGCGCCGAGTTGGCGTAGACGATGCCGTTCAGGGACAGCACCGCCACCTCGCTGGTGCCGCCGCCGATGTCCAGCACCATCGAGCCGCGCGCCTCGTGGGTGGGCAGGCCGGCGCCCACGGCCGCGGCCATGGGCTCATTGACGATGGTCACCGAGCGCGCGCCGGCGCCCTCGGCCGACTCGCGGATGGCGCGGCGCTCCACCTGGGTGGAGCCGAAGGGCACGCACACCAGCACGCGCGGGGAGGGCTGCAGGAAGCGGTTGCCGTGCACCTTCTTGATGAAGTACTGCAGCATCTTCTCGGTGTAGGTGAAGTCGGCGATCACGCCGTCCTTCATCGGCCGCACCGCGGTGATGTGCCCGGGGGTGCGCCCCAGCATGTTCTTGGCCTCGGCACCCACGGCCATGATCATCTTGCCGCCCCGGGTGGGCTCGTCCTGCACGGCGACCACGGAGGGTTCGTTGAGCACGATGCCCTTGCCACGCACGTAGATCAGCGTGTTGGCCGTGCCGAGGTCGATGGAGAGGTCGCTCGAGAAGTAGCCGCGCAGGCGTTTGAACATCGGGATTTTGGGAACCTTGGCCGGCGTAGAGGTGGGAAGCGAAGCGGGCGCCAATTTAACAGTGGCCGGAGGACTTCCGCAAGGCGACGGTGTATCATTTGAAGCTGTTTTTTCCGAAGTTTGCGCCCCTTCACATGAGTCTTTCCCCCAGCCAGATCGAATCCATCGCGTCGCTGGCGCGCCTTGAACTGACGGCCGATGAGATTCCCGCCTATACCGGCACTCTCGGCCGCATCCTCGACATGGTCGGCCAGTTGGAAAAAGCCGACACGACGGGCGTGGAGCCGATGGCTCATCCGCTCAAAGGCCAGGTGCAGCGCCTGCGGCCCGACGAGGTCAGCTCGGTCATCGAGCGCGACCTCTACCAGCGCAATGCACCGCAAGTCGAGGCCGGCCTCTACCTGGTCCCGAAGGTGATCGAGTGACTGCGCCGACCCTGGCGGCCCTGTCGGAGGGGCTCGCGGCACGCAGATTCTCCTCGGTCGAGCTCACCCGCGAGGCCCTGCGCCGCGCGGAAGCCTCGCAGGCGGCGCTCAACTCGCTGATCACCATCACGGCCGAGCAGGCGCTCGAGGCGGCTGCTGTCGCGGATAAGCGACTGGCCGCGGGCGAGGGCGGTCCGCTGACCGGCGTGCCGATGATCCACAAGGACATCTTCTGCACGGCCGGGGTGCTGACCACCTGCGCCTCGCGCATGCTGTCGAACTTCGTCGCGCCCTACGACGCCACCGTGGTCTCCCGGCTCAACCAGGCCGGCATGGTGATGATCGGCAAGGCCAACATGGACGAGTTCGCCATGGGCTCGTCCAACGAGACCAGCTGGTACGGCCCGGTGAAGAACCCTTGGGACACCAGCCGGGTGCCCGGCGGTTCCTCCGGCGGCTCGGCGGCGGCAGTGGCCGCGCGTCTGGCACCGCTGGCCACGGCCACCGACACCGGCGGTTCCATCCGCCAGCCTGCCTCGCTGTGCGGTGTCACCGGCATCAAGCCCACCTACGGGCGGGTGTCGCGCTACGGCATGATCGCGTTCGCTTCGAGCCTCGACCAGGGCGGTGTGATCACGGTGTCGGCCGAGGACGCGGCGCTGGTGCTGCAGGCCATTGCCGGCTTCGACCCGAAGGATTCCACCAGCGTGGACGAGCCGGTGCCGGACTACCGCGCCGCGCTGGATGCGCCGCTGGCGGGCCTGAAGATCGGCATCGTGAAGGAGTTCTTCGGCGAAGGCCTGGCGCCCGAGGTCGAGGGCCCGGTGCGCGAGGCGCTGGCCACCTTCCAGAAGCTGGGCGCCAGCGTGCGCGAGGTCAGCCTGCCGAGCCTGCCGCTGTCCGTGCCCACCTACTATGTGGTCGCGCCGGCCGAGGCCTCCTCGAACCTGGCCCGCTTCGACGGCGTGCGCTACGGGCACCGTTGCAAGGACCCCAGGGACCTGAAGGACCTGTACATGCGCTCGCGTGCCGAAGGCTTCGGCGCCGAGGTCAAGCGCCGCATCATGACCGGCACTTACGTGCTGTCGGCCGGCTACTACGACGCCTACTACCTCAAGGCGCAGAGGGTGCGGGCGCTGATCACCCGCGACTTCCTGCGCGCCTTCGGCGAGGTCGACCTGCTGCTGGGGCCCACCAGTCCCACGGTGGCCTTCGGCCTCGGTGACAAGACCTCTGATCCCGTCACCATGTACCTGAACGACATCTACACCATCGGTGCCAACCTCGCGGGCCTGCCGGCCATGTCCATCCCCTGCGGCTTCGCCGGCCGGCTGCCCGTGGGCGTGCAGCTGATCGGCCCGCACTTCGGCGAGGCCCGGCTGCTGAACGCGGCGCATCGCTTCCAGCTGGAGACCGACCACCACCTGAAGGCGCCGGAAGGCTTCGCGGCGGGGTTCGCATGAGCGCGCACGACATGGAATGGGAAACCGTCATCGGGCTGGAGATCCACGCCCAGCTCGCCACGAAGACCAAGATCTTCTCCGGCTCGCCCACGGCCTACGGCGCCGAGCCCAATACCCAGGCCGACCTGGTGGACCTGGGCTACCCGGGCGTGCTGCCGGTGCTCAACGCCGAGGCGGTGCGCATGGCGGTGCAGTTCGGCCTGGCCATCGAGGCCACCGTGGCGCGCCGCTCGGTGTTCGCGCGCAAGAACTACTTCTACCCGGACCTGCCCAAGGGCTACCAGATCAGCCAGTACGAGCTGCCCATCGTGGCCAACGGCCATCTGGACATTCTGCTGGAGGACGGCACGGTCAAGCGCATCGGCATCACCCGCGCCCATCTTGAAGAGGACGCGGGCAAGAGCCTGCACGAGGGCTACAGCGGCATCTCGGCCATCGACCTGAACCGCGCCGGCACGCCGCTGCTGGAGATCGTCTCCGAGCCGGACCTGCGCTCGGCGAAGGAAGCCGTCGCCTACATGAAGAAGGTGCACACGCTGGTGCGCTACCTGGGCATCTGCGACGGCAACA